>NZ_JBEYYO010000001.1:0-401980 GCF_040645615.1 Glycomyces sp. NPDC046736
GCGCGTCCTCGTGGGTCAGGCCGAGCACGTCGAAGACACGGCTCTGGACCTTGGCGTCGTGGATACGGATCGAACCGCCGCCGAGCTCGTTGCCCCTCCGCCCGTGGCTTGTTACGCCAGTCCGGCTCGCTTCAATGCTTCCGCCATCGCGCTCGACGGCGCCGCCTGGCCTCCGCGCTGGCGCGGTTGGCCTCCCTTGCCGCCCTTGCCATTGCGGCCCTGACCGCCGCCTTGGCCACCCTGACCGCCCTGGCCGCGTCGCGGACCCTGCGCCTCCGGTTCGTCGTCGAGGCGCATCGTCAACGAGATCCGCTTGCGGGCCACGTCGACGCTCAGGACCTTCACCTTGACCACGTCGCCGGGTTTGACGATCTCGCGCGGGTCCGACACGTAGCGGTTCGCCAGCGCCGAGATGTGGACCAGGCCGTCCTGGTGGACGCCGATGTCGACGAACGCGCCGAAGGCCGCGACGTTCGTCACGGCTCCTTCGAGGAGCATGCCCGGTTCGAGGTCGGTGACCTTTTCCACGCCTTCCTTGAACGTGGCGGCCTTGAACTCCGGCCGGGGGTCGCGGCCGGGCTTCTCAAGTTCCGCGAGGATGTCGGTCACCGTGGGTACGCCGAACCGTTCGTCGGCGAAGTCGGCGGCCTTGAGTTTCCGCAGCGTCTTCGCGTCGCCCACGATTCCGCTCACCGACGTGCCGGTGGCCGCGAGGATTCGCTCCACCACCGGGTACGCCTCCGGGTGGACCGCCGAGACGTCGAGCGGGTTCGTCCCGCCCGGCACCCGCAGGAACCCGGCCGCCTGCTCGAACGCCTTGGGGCCCAGGCGAGGCACCTTGAGCAGCGCCTTCCGGTCGGCGAAGCGGCCGTGCTCGTCGCGGTGCGCCACGATGTTCGCGGCCACGCTCTCGCTCAGCCCCGACACCTGCGCCAGCAGCGGCACCGAGGCCGTGTTGAGGTCCACGCCCACGGCGTTCACCGCGTCCTCGACCACCGCTTCCAGAGATTTGGTGAGTTTGGACTCAGTCAGGTCGTGCTGGTACTGGCCCACCCCGATGTGCTTGGGCTCGATCTTCACCAGCTCGGCCAGCGGGTCCTGGAGCCTTCTGGCGATCGAGACCGCGCCGCGCAGCGACACGTCCATGTCCGGAAGCTCCCGCGAGGCGTACGCCGACGCCGAGTAGATCGACGCTCCGGCTTCGGAGACCACGATCTTGGCGAGTTCGGCC
This sequence comes from Glycomyces sp. NPDC046736, assembly GCF_040645615.1. Classification (NCBI taxonomy): domain Bacteria; kingdom Bacillati; phylum Actinomycetota; class Actinomycetes; order Glycomycetales; family Glycomycetaceae; genus Glycomyces; species Glycomyces sp. NPDC046736. The sequence goes on from NZ_JBEYYO010000001.1 coordinate 1,232, forward strand.
TTGCCTGCGAGGGCCTTGAGCAGGTCTCCGGCGAGCTTGTCGGTCTCGCGCGAGGCGGTCCCGTTCCCGATCGCGATCAGCTGCACGCCGTGCTTCTCGACCAGCGCCGCGAGCTGCGCCAGCGAAGCGTCCCAACGGTTCTGCGGCTGGTGCGGGTAGATCGCGGTGGTGTCGAGGACCTTCCCGGTGGCGTCGACCACCGCGACCTTGACGCCGGTGCGGTATCCCGGGTCGAGGCCCATCACGGCCTTCGGTCCGGCCGGGGCGGCCAGCAGCAGGTCCTTCAGGTTCGCCGCGAAGACCTTCACGGCCTCGTCCTCGGCGAGCTGCCACAGCCGCATCCGCAGGTCCACGCCCAGTTTGACGAGGATGCGGGTGCGCCACGCCCAGGACACGGTCTTGGCCAGCCACGCGTCGGCGGGCCTGCCTTCGTCGCGCACCCCGAACTTCGCGGCGATGACCGCTTCGCAGTCCGCGCCGTCCACTTCCGACTCGCCCGGCTCCAGCGAAAGCGAGAGCGCCTCCTCCTTCTCGCCGCGCATGAGCGCGAGCACCCGGTGCGAAGGCAGCGTGGTGAACGTCTCGGCGAATTCGAAGTAATCGGCGAACTTCGCGCCCTTCTCCTCGGCCCCCTCGCGCACCCGCGAGACGATCCGGCCCCGCTTCCACATGCGTTCGCGCAGGTCGCCGATGAGGTCGGCGTCCTCGGAGAACCGCTCGGTGAGGATCGCGCGGGCCCCGGCGAGCGCGGCCGCCGCGTCGTTGACGTCCTTCTCCGGGTTCAGGAACGCCGCCGCGGCGGTTTCCGGGTCCTGTGAGGGATCACTCAAAAGCAGTTCCGCGAGCGGCTCCAGACCCGCCTCGCGGGCGATCTGGGCCTTGGTGCGGCGCTTGACCTTGAAGGGCGCGTAGAGGTCTTCGAGCCGGGCCTTGGTGTCGGCGGCGTTGATCTGGGCCGCGAGCTCGTCGGTGAGCTTGCCCTGCTCGGCGACCGATTCGAGCACGGCCTTCCGGCGGGCCTCCAGTTCGCGCAGGTACCCGAGGCGCTCTTCGAGCCCGCGGAGCTGCTCGTCGGAGAGGCCGCCGGTGGCCTCCTTGCGGTACCGGGCGATGAACGGCACGGTCGAACCGTCGTCGAGCAGCGTCACGGCCGCGCGGACTTGATGGGCGCCGACGGCGAGTTCTTCGGCGATGCGTTGATCGATAGCTTGAGCCACGGGTGGATTCTGCCAGAGCGCTGCGACAACACGGGCCCAAGCCGGAGAGCCCACCCCCCGGTGGACGCTCCATTCGCCATTGGGTAAAGTTCTATCCCGTCGCCGGGGAACGAAAAAGCCCTGGAAGACATGCGGACGTAGCGCAGTTGGTAGCGCGACACCTTGCCAAGGTGTAGGTCGCCGGTTCGATCCCGGTCGTCCGCTCGGAGCTCGAAAGAGCACTTTCCCGGACGATTAGCTCAGCGGGAGAGCACTCCCCTGACACGGGAGAGGTCACTGGTTCAATCCCAGTATCGTCCACCGAAGCGAAAAGGCCCGGGTTTCACCGCCTGGGCCTCCTTCGCATCAGGGTGGGTTGTCCGAGTGGTTAGGTAACGGCCTGCAAAGCCGTGCACACGGGTTCGAATCCCGTACCCACCTCAATCTGCGTCACTTGAAAGCGAACGGCCCCGGATGATTCCGGGGCCGTTCGCTTTTTGTCGTATTGCCTTATTCCGACTCTGCCTTGATTGTGGGCTTGGCTCCCGCGACCGGGATTCGCGTCGGCTCCGGGGCCGGGCGGACTGCTCCGGTCACTCGGATCGTCAGCAGGCCGTCGGCGACGTCGGCGCTGAGCTGCTCGGCGGTCGTGCCCTCCGGGAGGGTGAACTCGCGGCTGAACGAGCCGGCGGTCAGGCCGCGCACGAAGTAGCGGTCGCCTTCGGCGGTCTCGCGTTCGCGGCGCTCGGCGGTGATCGACAGGCGGCGGCCGTCGAGCTCGACCGTCACGTCCTCGGGGCTCACGCCCGGGACGGCGGCGGTGACCACGAGGTCCTCGCCTTCGGTGTAGACGTCGGCCCGCAGCGAGTTCTGCACCGGGCGACGCCCGAAGCCCAGCTGGACCAAGCGCTCGAACTCGCGGCTGAAGTGCCCGTCGAGCTGCCGGAACGCTGCCTGGGGGTGTTGGTAACGAACGATCATGGTGGCGGTCTCCTCTCTCAGGATTAGCACTCCCAACCCGAGAGTGCTAATGCCAGATACGACGCCGCCCGCCCGCCGAATATTTCAGCCGTGACACACGCCACCGCCGCCCCGGCACGCTGGGCTTCTCCCCGAATCTCGCAAACACCCGCTTCACCAGGGAATTCGCTCCTAGACTGACACAGTTTCCGACGAGAGGGGTGCGCCGTGATCCGGACCGCGCTGGCGGCATTGGCCGGTCTCGCGCTCCTCGCGTGGAGCTCGCCCGCGGCGGCCACCGCGCCCGTCGCCCTCACCGGCCCCGTCACCGACAAGGTCGGCGCGGTCACCGGCGAGGAGGACCGCATCCTCGAAGCCTTCTCCGACCTCCAGAACGACACCGGCATCGGCCTCTACGTGGTCTACGTCGACGGCTTCAGCGGCTACACCGCCCAGGACTGGGCCGACACCACCGCGATCGGTGCCGGGCTCGGCGGCGAGGACCTGCTCCTGGCCGTCGCCACCGACGAGCGCCGCTACACCTGGTCGGTGGCCGCCGACTTCCCCCTCTCGGACGAGCAGCTCGACCAGGTCGCCACCGACCGCATCGAACCCGCGCTCGGCCAGGACGACTGGGCCGGGGCCGCCATCGCCGCCGCCGACGGCTACCGCAGCGCCTACACCGGCACCGGCAGCTCCGGTTCGGGCTCCTCCGCCTGGGTCGCGATCCTCGTCATCGTCCTCATCGCCGCCGCCGTGCTCCTCCTCGTGCTCTGGCTTCGCAAGCGGCGCAACGCCAACGCCGTCGGCGCCCCCTCCGCGGCCGAACGCAAGAAGCTCACCACCGCCCAGCTCGACACCGAGGCCAACCGCCTCCTCGTGGCCACCGACGACGCGATCCGCACCAGCGAACAGGAACTCGGCTTCGCCGAAGCCGAGTTCGGCTCCGAGCACACCGCCGCGTTCGCCGCCTCGCTCGAATCGGCCCGCGCCGAACTCACCGCCTCCTTCCGCATCCGCCAGGAACTCGACGACGACGAACCCGAGACCGAGCCCCAACGCCGCCAGATGCTCTCGGACATCATCGACAAGCTCGTCAAGGCCAACAAGGAACTCGACGCCAAAGCCGCCGACTTCGACCGCCTCCGCAACCTCGGCCAGCGGGCCCCCGAAGCCGCCGCCGCGCTGCGCGAAAGGGGCGCGGCGCTGGCCCCGAAGACCGCCGCCGCCCGCCAGACGCTCACCGCGCTCCAAAGCCGCTACCCGGCCAGCGCCATCGCCACCGTCGCGGACTTCCCCGACACCGCCGACGACCGGCTCGCGTTCGCCGCCCAACAGCTCGACGCCGCCGACGAGGCCGTCGCCGGAGGCGACAACGGCAAGGCCGCGCTCCTGGTGCGCGCCGCCGAAGAGGCCACCCAGCAGGCCGAGCAGGCCGTCGAGGCCGTGACCCGCCGCGACGCCGACCTCGACGAGGCCGCCGCGGCCCTGCCCGGAGTCCTCGCCGAAGCCGAGTCCGATGTGGCCGAGGCCGAGCGGCTCGCCGGCGCCACCGGCTCGGGCCCCGAGGCCGCCGCGAAGGCCGCCAGACTGAAGACCGTGGTGGCCGAGGCCCGGACCGCTATGGCCGCGGGCCCGGTCGACCCGCTGGAGACCACCGCGGGTGTCGAGCGCGCCTCGGCCGAGCTCGACGGGGAGCTCCAGGCCCTGCGGGACGCCGTCCAGAACATCAAGCGCGCCAAGGACCAGCTCGGGCAGGTCCTCATGAGCGCCCAGAGCACCACCGCCGCGGTGGAGGACTACGTGAACACCAACCGCGGCGCGGTCGGGCCCGAGGCCCGCACCCGCCTCAACGAGGCGAAGCAGCAGCTGTCGCAGGCGGTCGCGCTGCGCGAGTCGGACCCGGCGCGGGCCTTGCAGCTCGCGCACCGCGCCGACGAGCTGGCGAACGCGGCCTCCTCGGCCGCGCAGCGCGACGTCCGGGGCTACCTGGCCCCGAGCAACCCGAACAAAGGCTCGTCCCCGATGGGCGGCAACGCAGGAGCGGTCCTCGGAGGCATCCTCCTGGGCAACCTCCTCGGCGGTGGCGGCGGCCGGGGTTCGGGCGGATACGGCGGCACCACAAGACGGCACAGCCCGGGACCGGGCTCGTTCGGCGGCAGCGGCACCCGCGGCAGACGCGGTGGCGGCGGCCGATTCTGACCAGTGCGGCCCCGGCTACCCGGGGGCGAGGACCAGCTAGGAGAGAACATGACCAAGAAGCAGTCGATCTTCGGGCGGATCGGGCAACTCGTCAAGGCGAACATCAACGACGTCATCGACAACGCCGAAGATCCCGAGAAGATGCTCGCCCAGATGGAGCGGGACTACAAGAACAGCATCGCCGACGCCGAGAGCTCGATCGCCGAGACCATCGGGAACCTGCGCCTGCTGGAGGACGATTACGCCTCGGACAAGCAGGCGGTCGAGGAGTGGGGCGCCAAGGCCCGCAACGCGAGTGTGAAGGCCGACCAGCTGCGCGCGGCGGGCAACACCGCCGAGGCCGACCGGTTCGACAACCTCGCCAAGGTCGCCCTGGGCAAGCAGATCGGGTTCGAGAAGGAGATGAAGGACGCCGAGCCGGTCATCGCCAGCCAGACCGAGGTGGTCGAGAAGCTCAAGCAGTCGCTCACCACGATGAAGTCCAAGCTCGCCGAGCTCGGCTCCAAGCGCAGCAGTCTCGCGGCGCGCCAGAAGACCGCGCAGGCGCAGAAGCAGGTCACCGAGGCGCTCGGCAGCATCGACGTGATGGACCCGCTCAGCGAGGTCAGCCGCTTCGAGGAGAAGGTCCGCCGCGAGGAGGCCAAGGTCCGCGGCCAGCAGGAGCTGGCGCTGTCCTCGCTGGACAACCAGTTCGAGGACCTCGACAGCCTCGGCGACGACGCCGAGATCGAGGCCCGCATGGCGGCCCTGAAGTCGCAGTGACGCCGCGACGGTGAACACGCAGGGCGGGGCCTGGAGGCCCCGCCCGCAGTGCGTCCGGCGCCGAATCGCTCGCCCGACTCGCGCGGGTCCTCCGCCGATTCGTGCTTGCCGCTCGCGTCTGCGACCGCGAGAATGGCGCGATGGAGATCGCGATCCGCCCCAAGCTCAGTCGCGCCGACGTCGAGGCGCTCGTCCGCGACAGCCTCGGCCCCGACCTGGAATTCACCGGCCACGAGGAGTTCACCGACGGGTTCTTCAACGCCGCCCACGGCCTCGACCTCGCCGACGGCCGCCGCCTCGTGGTCAAAGTCGCCCCCGACCGCGACCTGAAGCTCCTGCGCTACGAGGTCGACCTCATGGCCACCGAGATCGAGTGCTTCGAGAAGGCCATCGCAGCGGGCGTGCCGATGCCGCGCCTGTGGCACGGGGACACCGAAGCGGGGCTGATGATCATCGACCGCCTGGGCGGCTCCACGCTCCAGAAACTCCGCGAGGACATCCCCGAAGCCGAACGCCTCCCGCTGCGCCGCGAGATCGGCGCGATGAGCGCCCGGTTCGCGATCGCCACCGGCGAACGCTTCGGCTACCCCCGCAAGAGCGGCCGCACCCAGGCCGACTCGTGGAGCGAGTCCTTCCTTGCGATGATCGCCGACGTGCTCGCCGACATCGCCGACCAGGAACTGGAACTGCCCCGCCCGATCGCCGAGATCGAGGCGCTCTTCGCCGCCGAACGCGGCCTCCTCGACGAGGTCACCCGGCCCGCACTGGTCCACTTCGACCTGTGGGACGGCAACATCTTCGTCGAGCGCACCGAGTCGGGCTGGCGCCTCGAAGCGTTCATCGACGGCGAGCGGGCCTTCTACGGCGACCCGATCGCCGAGTTGGTCTCGTTGCAGCTCATACCGGAAGGGGACTTCCCGGCGATCGTGGACGGCTTCCTCGGCCGCCCCATGACAGCGGGGGAGGAGCGGCGCCTGACGCTCTACCGGATGTACCTGATGCTCATCCTCGTCGCCGAGTGCGGGGTGCGCGGCTTCGACGAGGAGCAGGCGGCCGGCCAGACCGAGTGGGCCACCGGAGCGTTGACCGAAGGGCTCGACGCGCTCGCCCAGTAGTCCTCAGCGAACCTCGCCCGCCCCGCGCCCGCGATGGTGGTGGTCGTGGTCGTGGTCGTGGTCGTCCGGGTCGGTGCGCTTCGCGTCCTTCTCCTTGGTGGCCTTGGCGAGTCCATACGGCGGCATGTTCACGTACGAGGTCTCGTGCTCTCCGGCGCGGACGTGGTACAGCTCGTGCCACAGGCCCACGTCGCCGTTGTCCTTGACGTTGCGGTTGAACCACTTCCAGAAGCCGCGGTGGGCATGGATCTGCGAGTGCGCGTACCGCTCCAGGTGATCGGCGCTGCGCCAGTACTGGACCACGGCGATCCCCCTGCCGCCGAACGTGATCCGCGAGTCCATCAGGCCCAGTTCGGGGTCGGCCTGGAGTTCGCGCAACATTCTCGGCATCGCGTTGAACATCGGGACCCACTTGCCGAACTTCCAGAACTTGTTGACGCGCATGCCGACCGTGAAGACCACGAAGTCTTCCTCGTAGTCGACCACGACGCGACCTGGCCTGACCTTCGCCACGTGAGGACCTCCGGGGGTGAGCGGGACCGTGCCAACCCCCAGGTTAACGAGAACGCTCACACCACTCAAGTGCCCCGACAAAACCGTCTACACCGGTTGTATTGCGCCGCAACCTAACCGGGCCAGCGCCATTCGGCGACCGCGGGAATGTCCTCGCCGTGCGAGCGCGTGTACTCCCGCGCGGCGTGCCGGGCGTCGACCATCCGCTGCCGCAGCCCGGCCGCGTTCGCGCCCAGGCCCGGGACCCGGTCGATGACGTCCATGACCAGGCGGTAGCGGTCGAGGTCGTTGAGCATGACCATGTCGAACGGCGTGGTCGTGGTGCCCTCCTCCTTGTACCCGCGGACGTGGATGTTGTGGTGGTTGGTGCGCCGGTAGGTCAGGCGGTGGATGAGCGTCGGGTAGCCGTGGAAGGCGAACAGGACCGGCTTGTCGGCGGTGAACACCGTGTCGAACTGCCGGTCACCGAGCCCGTGCGGGTGCTCGGTGTCGGGCTGGAGCCGCATCAGGTCCACGACGTTGACCACCCGGACCTTGAGCTTGGGCAGCGTCTGGCGCAGCAGGTCCGCCGCGGCCAGGACCTCCAATGTGGGCACGTCCCCGGCGCACGCGAGCACCACGTCGGGAGAGAGCCCGTCGTCGGTCGAGGCCCACTCCCAGATCCCAAGGCCCCGTTCGCAATGGCGCACCGCCTCGTCCATGCTCGTGTACTGGAGCGAGGGCTGCTTCCCGGCCACCACGAGGTTGACGTACTGCCGCGAGCGCAAGCAGTGGTCCATCGTGGACAACAGGGTGTTGGCGTCCGGCGGGAGGTAGACCCGCACGATCTCGGGCTTCTTGTTCATCACGTGGTCGATGAATCCCGGGTCCTGGTGGGAGAAGCCGTTGTGGTCCTGGCGCCACACGTGGCTCGACAGGAGGTAGTTGAGCGAGGCGATCGGGTGGCGCCACGGGATCTTCCGCGAGGCGTCGAGCCACTTGGCGTGCTGGTTGAACATGGAGTCGACGATGTGGATGAACGCCTCGTACGAGGTGAACACGCCGTGGCGGCCGGTGAGCAGGTAGCCCTCCAGCCAGCCCTCGCACAGGTGCTCGGAGAGGACCTCCATGACCCGGCCCTGCGGGGCTTGGTGCTCGTCGGTCGGGAGGATCTCGGCCTCCCACTGGCGGTCGGTCTGCTCGAAGACCGCGCCGAGCCGGTTGGACGCGACCTCGTCGGGCCCGAACAGCCGGAACCGGTCGGGGTTGGCGCCCATGACGTCTCGCAGCCACACCCCGAGCGCCTTGGTGGCCTCGCCGACGGTGCGGCCGTGACCCTCGATCTCGACCCCGTAGTCGCGGTAGTCGGGCAGGACCAGGTCCCGCAGCAGCAGGCCGCCGTTCGCGTGCGGGTTGGCGCTCATCCTCGCCGCGCCCTCCGGGTGCTGCGCGAGGAGCTCGGGCACCGGCTTCCCGGTCGCGTCGAACAGCTCCTCGGGCCGGTACGAGCGCATCCACTCCTCAAGCATCGCAAGGTGTTCGGGGTCGGTGCGGACTGCGGCCAGCGGGACCTGGTGGGCCCGCCAGGTGCCCTCGACCGGCAGGCCGTCGACCTCGGCCGGGCCGGTCCAGCCCTTCGGGGTCCGCAGGACCACCATCGGCCAGCGCGGCCGCGTCGGCATCCCGTTCGCGCCGCGGCGGGCCTCGGCGCGGATCTCGGCGATCCGGTCGAAGCACGCGTCCAGTGTGGCCGCCAGCTCCCGGTGCACCGCTTCGGGATCGTCCCCGTCGACCAGGTGCGGCTCGTAGCCCATGCCGCGGAAGTACGAGACGCGGTCCTCGTCGCCGATCCGGGCCAGGATCGTCTGGTTCGCGATCTTGTACCCGTTGAGGTGCAGGATCGGCAGCACGGTGCCGTCCGACACCGGGTTGAGGAACACATTGGACAACCACGATCCGGCGAGCGGGCCCGTCTCGGCCTCGCCGTCGCCCACGACGCAGGCGACCGTCAGGCCCGGATTGTCGAACGCCGCGCCGTAGGCGTGCGCGAGCGAGTACCCGAGCTCGCCGCCCTCGTGGATCGAGCCGGGGACCTCGGCGGCCACGTGCGAGGGGATCCCGCCGGGGAAGGAGAACTGCCGGAACAGGCGCCGCATGCCCTCTTCGGAGTGGTTCACCGACGGGTACAGCTCCGGGTAGGTCCCTTCGAGCCACGTGTTCGCCACGATCGCGGGGCCGCCGTGGCCGGGGCCGGTCACGTAGATCATGTCCAGGCCGCGGTTTTTGATGCAGCGGTTGAGGTGCGCGTAGATCAGGCTCAGGCCGGGGCTGGTGCCCCAGTGGCCCAACAGCCGCGGCTTGATGTGCTCGGGGCGCAGCGGCTCGCGCAGCAGCGGGTTGTCGAGCAGGTAGATCTGGCCCACGGTGAGGTAGTTCGCGGCCCGCCAGTACGCGTCGAGGCGCGACAGCTCCTCATCGGAGAGCGTTTCGGCCGCGCGGTCCCGGGTTGTGTCCATGCGTCCGAGCGTGCCGCATCAGGCGCGGGTTGACCGCTGATCCGGAGAATTCCTCGCGCCTGAATCGCGGCCGGTCACTCGACTTCCTTGAGGATCCGCTCGACCGACGCCAGGCGGCTCTTGATCTCGATCAGCGAGGCCTTCAGCTCGGCCGCGTCCAGGCTGGACTTCTCCGCCAGCTCCCGGTAGGCCGCCTCGCGGGCCGCCGAGGCCTTGGCCTTCGAGGTGGAGGCGAACGAGAAGATCACGGCGATGATGATGACTGTGATGAGCAGCAAGAATCCGAAGACGAACAGCATTCCGGCTTGTTCCGTGGGCATAACGAGGTGTCCTTTTCCGTGTCGGTGGTGCTGTCTTGCAGTGTGTCGATCAGCGACTTGACGAGCTGCGGCGTGATCTCCAGGGCGAACGGGACCGCCTCGAAGTACTTGACGGCCTTGCCGCCCTCCCCGAGCGCCAGCTCCCCGCGGACGAGGCCCGCGGCCTGGAGCTTCTGGAGGTGCATGTGCAGCAGCGGACGGCTCATCCCCAGCTCCCGCGCGAGCAGGCTCACGTACTGCCGCCCGTCCGCCAGGGCGCCGAGAATGCGCAGCCGATGCGGATTCGCCAGCGCCGCGCACGCCGCCAGCAGCGCTTCCTCCGTCAAGGGCTCCTCGCCGATCATCCTGAGGCCGCTCTCATGTCAACCTTCCCTGTCGTGTGTAAGAAAATATTGACACATGAAAGCGAAGCCTGCAACCCCGCCAAAACCCGTTGCCGCCCCCACCCGCCCGTCACCAGAATTGAGCCATGCTCACCGACCATCTGCCGATCTACCGACTCCGCATACGCACCGAGCGCCTCGAACTGCGCCTGCCCGACTTCGAAGAGCTCGCCGGACTCGCCGACGCCGCGGCCGAGGGCGTCCACGACCCCTCCTTCATGCCCTTCATATTCCCGTGGACCGACGCCACCCCCGCCGAACGCGGCCGCAGCGTCGCCCTCTGGTACCACCGCTGCATCGGCCGCTGGGAGAACGACGACTGGCAGCTGCCCTTCGTGGCCTTCCGCGACGGCCGACCGATCGGCATGCAGGAGATCGGCGCCAAGCGGCTCCCGATCACCCGCGAGGTCGCCACCGGCTCGTGGCTCGGCCTGGCCCACCACGGCAACGGCCTCGGCACTGAGATGCGCGCCGCCGTGCTGCACTTCGGCTTCGACGCGCTCGACGCCGAATGGGCCACCAGCGGCTCGCTCGACGCCAACGCGGCCTCGGCGGGCGTCTCGCGCCGACTCGGCTACCAGGCCGACGGCATCGCCCACGTGGTCGTCCAAGGCAAACGGCGCCTTGAACGGCGCTGGCGGCTCAGCCGCGAGGACTGGGAAGCGCATCGCAGACACGAGGTCACGGTCGAGGGACTCGACGAGGAGGTCCTGAAGATGCTCGGCCTCGGCGGCGAGGCGTGAGCCGCGCCCCAATTGGCGCCAAGGCCCCATCGGGGCCGTTCGGGCCATGCGCTACAGTATGGTTCGTTCCCAGGTGAACACCTGTGAAATGCGGACGTAGCGCAGTTGGTAGCGCGACACCTTGCCAAGGTGTAGGTCGCCGGTTCGATCCCGGTCGTCCGCTCGGTTGAAGGGCTCGGCATTCGTGTCGGGCCCTTTCTCGTGCCCGGGAACAGGGGCGGACGTAAAGGGCCCGGCAGTCATGCCGGGCCCTTTCTCGTGCTCATTGCTTCATGTGCTCGGGCACCCAGCGGGCGCTCATCTCGTCGTCGCTGACCGGGGTGGCCGGGAGTGGTCCGGCTCCGGGGGCTTTGAGGGCCTGGAGGTGCAGTTCCAGGGTCCGCAGGCGTACCTCGCGGGTGCGTTCGGGGTCGCCGATCACGATGGAGCAGATCGATTCGGTGACCATCTGGAGGTCTCCGTTCACCACGTCCTCGCGCAGGACTCCGGCGTCTTTGAAGCGGGCCAGCATCGCGGTGTTGAGCGCGTCGCCCTCGATCGCGGCCTGGAACATGTCCGGGCTGGGCGTGAACGTCCCGGCCAGCCGCACGGTGATCGACGGGGTGTCGGCTTCCACGACGCCTCTCATGAAGGCCCGGAACGCCTCCCAGGGATCGCCTTCGGCCTCGACCGCCTCGCGCACCAGCTCGGTGTACCTGGCGAGGCCGTCGCCGCACAGCTTGCGCAGCAGGTCCTCCTTGCTCGGGTAGCGGCGGTAGAGGGCGCTGATGCCGACTCCGGCGCGCTTGGCGACCTCGGCGATCGGGGCGTCGGGATTCGCGACGAAGACCTCGTGGGCGGCTTCGAGGATGAGGGTGTCGTTGCGGGCGGCCTGGGCTTTGCGGCCGCTCAGCGGCTTGTCGGTCATGGAGGCATCCTAACTGGAACAGAGTAGTTCATTCTGATACGCCCGCACCGGCCGCGCCCCTGAGGGCCCGACCGGCATGGGGTGCTTCACCGTCTAGTGCTCGGCGCGGGCCCGCTTCGGGAGCCCGAACGCGACCACGAGCGCCACCAGCGTGAGTGCGATCGTCAGGCCCGTGACCAGCCGTGCCGACTCCATCGCGGCAGCGGCCCCGCCGCCGATGTCGAAGCCGGAGAAGAACACCGTGCCGAGCACGGCCACGCCGAGCGCCGCCGCGCCCTGCTGGAAGGACTCCAACAGCCCCGAGGCCGAGCCGACCTCGTGGTCCTCCAGGTCGCCCACGATGATCTCGAACAGCGGCACGAAGATCATGCCCATCCCGATGCCGAAGACCAGGAACGCGGGGGAGAGGGACCACATGCCGGGGGCCGCTTCCGCGCCGAACTGGAACCACAGGACCACCAGGCCCGCGGTCATGATCGTCAGGCCCAGGTGCAGGACCTTGCGGCCGAGCTTGGGGGCCAGGCCCGCGCTGGAGCCGGAGCCGATGAACGCGCCCACGGCCCAGCCGGCCATCGCCAGGCTCGCGTCGAGCGGCCCGAAGCCGAGGCCGAGCTGGAGGAACAGGCCCACCGCGAGCGAGAACCCGGTGACGGCGCCGAAGAACACGGTCACGAACGCGATCCCGGAGGTGTAGGAGCGCTTGGCGAACACGCTCAGCTCGATCAGCGCGGCCTTCCCGGCGCGGGCTCGGCGGGCCTGGGTCCAGGCGAACAGGCCCAGCACCGGGACCGAGGCGATGAGCATCGCGATCGACCACGCGGGCCAGCCGAGTTCGCGGCCTTCGACCAGCGGCACGAGCAGCAGGCACATCCCGGCGGCGGCGATGAGGGCCCCGCCGAGGTCGAGCTTGAGGCCCTTGGCCACCGGGGCCCCGGCCGGGAGGACCTTGGCGCCGAGGACCAGCGCGGCCAGGCCCAGCGGCAGGTTGATCAGGAAGATCGAGCGCCAGCCGGTGCCGGCCACGTCGGCGTCCACGAGGAACCCGGCCACGATCGGTCCGGCGATCGAGGCGAGCCCGATGAGCGGCCCGAACAGCGCGTAGGCCTTGCCGAGCTCGCGGCCGAACATGTCGCGGATGAGCCCGAAGCACTGCGGCACCATCACCGCGGCGAACGCGCCCTGGACGACGCGGGCCGCCAGGAGCAGCTCGATCAAGTCAGCCGCGCCGCAGGCGAGGGACGCGGCGAGGAAGCCGACGAGGCCCAGTTGCAGGACCCGCTTGCGGCCGAACATGTCGCCGAGCCGCCCGCCGGTGAGGAGGCCCACGGCCAGCGCGAGCGTGTACCCGGCGGCGAGCCACTGGATGGTCGAGGCGGTCCCGCCGAGCTCGGCGCGGATCGCGGGGGCCGCGACGTTGACGATCGAGGCGTCGAGGAGGTTGAGCAGGGTGGCGGCGAGGATCGCGATCAGTCCGAGCCAGCGCCGCGGAAAGACCGGGGGCGCCTTGAGGGGCGCGGCGGCCGTCTCGGTCGGGAGGGTGTCGGCGGTGAGGGTCATGGCGGCCTCCGAAAACTATGGAACGGAACGTTAGATTCCACTATAGCAGACCGGAATAATCTGTTCCGTTCAAGAGGTCGAAGTACTCCCTGGAATCGCCGAAACCGGCGTGTGAGCTGGGGATACTTCGAAAACCGCCGAGCCTAGGTCTGCTGGCCCGCGTTCAGGTAGCCGAAGATGATGATTATCGCGACGGCGACGATCACGAGCCACAGGGTGGCCTTGCGGAACTTGTGGCGGGCGCCGGGGGAGAACCACATGACCGCCGCGATGATGAGCAGCACGCCGACCACTACGCCGGGGGCAGCGCCCAGGTTGTCTTCCATTTCAGACCAATCACTTCAGAGGGTGACCGTGCGGCGACCGCGAAACCGGTCGCCCACACCATCATTCAGGGCCGAGCCCGGCCGGTCAACCTGCTTCGCGGTTCCGGCCGGTCGAGTATCACACAGCGCACGAGGTGCCGACGCTGTTGCGGTTGTGGAAAGAGAGGTCGATGTTCTCCGCGTAGTCCACGGTCTCGCCGTGGCTCGGGGAGGTCACGATGACCTCGCAGTGCTGCGGCTCGGGGCTGATCACCCAGTAGCCCATGGTGGCGGTGACGTTCGTGTACCCGGCCGCGTTGAGCGCGTCGCGGGCCTCGAACGTGGTCATGCCGCGCACGTCGGGGACGGTGCCGTCGCCGGTGGGCGGCGGGTCCTGCGCGGTGTCGTCCTCAGCGCCGCCCTCGCCCGAGTCGCCGGTGTGGCCTTCGGTGTGGCCGCCGGAGTTCTCGGTCGCGGTCTCGGCGGTCGCTTCGGCGGTGGTCGGCTCGGGCTCCTCGACGGGGCTGGTCTCGGGCTCCGCGGACTCGGTCGGAGACGCGGTCTCGGCGGCGGGCGCGGTGGTCGGATCGCCGCTCCCGATCACCGGCCCGTCCCCGGCCCACGGCCGCGCGATCAGGACCGCGACGACCACGGCGACGGTGGTGACGGCGAGAGCGAGCAGCGCGAAGCGCTTGCGCCGCTTGCGAGGCGCCGCGCCGGGAGGCGCGGCGGGGATGCGTTGGAGCAGGATGGTCGCCGACTCGTCCCGGTCCGCAGGGGACGGAGCGGAGCCGGGCGAACCGGCCGCCGGGCCGTGCGCGCCCGTGCCGGGATGGCGAGGACCGAGCCCGGAGTCCGGCGTGGCCGCCTGGCCCGTGCCGGGCTGCGCGAGTGCCGCTGCTCCCGTCTGGTGGGGACTAAGGCCGGAAGCCGGCGTGACCGCCTGACCCGCCTCGGGTTGCGCCGCGTCCCCAGCTTGGTTGGGACCAGGGCCGGTTTCCGGCGTGGCCGCCCAGCCCGCGCCGGGTCCGTCCGCCGCCCCATCCGTGCCGGGCTGCGGCGCGACCGCTTGTGGCGAGTCGGATCCAGCCACCCCGCTCGTGCCGGGCTGCGGCGCACCGGGCCCGGCCGCCGCGCTCGCGAACGGTTCCGTTGCCGCCGCGGCGATCTCGCCCGTCGCGACCTGCGGATGCGCGCCCGTCGTCGCCGCCCTGCACGCCGCCGCGAGCACTTCCCCCGAAGGCCAGCGCTCCTCCGGGACTTTCTTAAGCGACCTCGTGACCACCCCAGCCACCTCCGGCGGGACATCGCCCGGGAGTTCCGGCGGGTCCGAGTAGAGGTGCCCGTGGATGATCGCGGCCGGGTCGTCCGCGTCGAACGGCGGCGCTCCCGTCAGGCACTCGTAGGCCACCGCGCCCAGTGAGTACAGGTCGGACGCGCCGGTGACGCCCTTGTCGCGCAACTGCTCCGGCGACACGTACGGCGCGGTCCCCAGGACCGCGTCGGTCGGGGTCAGGCGCGCGCGATGCGCGAACAGGGAGATCCCGAAGTCCACCACCTTGACCCGGTCCGCCTCGCCCACCAGGATGTTCCCCGGTTTGACGTCCCGGTGCACGATCCCCTTGCGGTGCGCGGCCGCCAGCGCCTCGGCCACCTGCGCCACGATCCGCATCGTCCGCGCCGGGTCCAGCCGCTCCTCGCGGTGCAGCAGCTCCGCGAGCGAGACGCCCTCGACCAGCTCCATCACCAGGAACAGGGCCGCCCGGTCGCCGTCGGCCTCCTCGCCGAAGTCGTAGATCTCGACGCACCCGGGACCCTTGAGGCTCGCGAGCGTCTTCGCCTCGCGCTCGAAGCGGTCCCTGGGCCGCTGGGACTCGTCCAGGCCCGGGTGCAGGACCTTCACGGCCACGTCGCGTTCGAGCCGCTCGTCCACGGCCCGCCACACACTGCCCATGCCGCCGGAGGCGATGACCCGTTCGAGCCGGTACCGGCCGGCGACGAGGGTTCCGGATTCCACGTGCAAACCTCAGTTCGGTCGTCGAGCGGGACTGCGGAGCGGCGGGCGGGCCCGGGGCACGAGGAACCGAAGGACCCTCGGATCACCGCTCCGGCAACAGTGTGACCCGCCCGTACCGCCGAGTATTCCCGGGGTCGGGTTCGAGCCCCCGGGCCTCGAAATCCCGTAGGCTGTCAAGCGAACCGGAGCGGCGGACCCGGCATGCCGTGACAGGCGGCGGCACGCGGACGCACCGGGCGAGGAGGACCCAATGACCGAATTCATCGAAGTCCCCAAGGGCCTCGACCGCGTCATCGTCGCCGACACCGAGATCGGCGACGTGCGCGGCGAGGAGGGCTTCTACCACTACCGCCAGTACAGCGCCGTGGACCTCGCCGAGCACTGCTCGTTCGAGCAGGTCTGGTACCTCATGACCCACGCGGCCCTGCCCACCCGCGAGCAGCTCGCCGACTTCAAGGCCCAGGTCGCGCCCCACCGCGTCCTCACCGATCAACTGCGCGACCTCCTGCCCCACCTTGCCGCCGACTCCCCGCTCGACGGCCTGCGCACCGCCCTGTCGGCCGCGTGCGCCGCCCGGCCGATGCGGCCCGTGCTCGACATCGACGAGGCCGCCCGCGCCGACGACGCGCTGTTCGCGTGCGCCGTCACCCCCGCGATCCTCACCGCCATGTGGCGCCTCGGCCAGGGACTCGACCCCATCGACCCGCGAGAAGACCTCGGCTACGCCGCGAACTACCTCTACATGATGACCGGCGAGGAGCCCACCGAAGCCGCCGCGAGGGCCGTCGAGCACTACCTCATCCTCACCATCGACCACGGCTTCAACGCTTCCACCTTCACCGCCCGCGTCATCGCCTCCACCGGCGCCGACCTCGGCGCGGCCCTCGTCGGCGCTATCGGCGCGCTCTCGGGACCCCTCCACGGCGGCGCCCCCGCCCGCGCGCTGGACGCCCTCGACGCGATCGGCGGCCCCGACAACATCGACGCGTGGATCCGCGGCGAACTCGAAGCGGGCAACCGCATCATGGGCTTCGGGCACGCCGTCTACAAGACCGACGACCCGCGCTCGCTGCACCTGAGGGACGTCGCGACCGAACTCGGCGGCGACGTCGTCGACTTCGCCAAGACCGTGGAGCGCCGCGTGGTCGAGATCCTCGCCGAGGTCAAACCCGGCCGCAAGCTCTACACCAACGTCGAGTTCTACGCGGGCGTGGTCATGGAGCTCGCCGGGGTCCCGCGCCCGATGTTCACGCCCACGTTCACCACCAGCCGCGTGGTCGGCTGGAGCGCCAACATCCTCGAACAGGCCCGCGACTCCAAGATCATCCGCCCCCGCGCCCGCTACGTCGGCACCCCGCCGCCCCAACCGGTCCCCGAAGACGGCTTCGCCGCCTGAGACCACGCCAGCGGCCCCGCACGACGACAGTCGTGCGGGGCCGCAATGATGATCAATGCCCGAGGCCCTTTGCGAAGCCGCCGTCGACGGGGAGTTCGACGCCGGTGGTGAACGTGGCATCGACCGCGAGGTAGAGCGCGGCGGCGGCGACCTCCTCGACGGTGCCGCCGCGGCCCATCGGGGTCGAGGCGTTCCCCTGCTCGATGAACTCGGCGCGCTGGTCCTCGGTCAGCTCGGCCACGCCCATCGTCGGGGTGAGGATGAAGCCCGGGGCGACCGCGTTGACGCGGATGCCGCGGGGCAGCAACTCGGCGGCGAGGACCTTCGCGAAGGCGGCGACGGCCTCCTTGGCACCGGAGTAGGCGCTCAGGCCCGGGAAGATCTCGTCGTTGGAGACCGTGGTGAAGACGATCGAGCCGCCCTCGGCGATGAGCGGCGCCAGATGCTGGACGGTGAAGAACGAGCCCTTCGTGTTCACGTCGAAGATCCGGTCCCAGGACTCCTCGGTGACCGCTTCGAGGGTCTGGAACTCGGCGATGCCCTGGTTGACGAACAGGTAGTCGATGCCGCCGAGGAGCTCGGACGCCTTGCCCGCGAGCGCGGCGAGATCGGCGGCGTCGGTGACGTCGGAGCGGACCGGATGGGCCAGTGGGGTACCGAGCGCGGCTTGGGCTTCGGCGAGCCGCTGTTCGCTGCGTCCGGTGTAGAGCACGTTGGCCCCGCGGTCGGTGAGGGCGCGGACGATCGCCAGGCCCATGCCGATGGTGCCGCCGGTGACGACGGCGCGCTTGCCGCGCAAGGAGTTCGGGTCGGTGGCGGATGAGGTCGAGTCGTTCTGGATCGCTGTCATGTCGGCTACGCTAAACCTTGACGTTGACGTCAAAGTCAAACTTCTATGCGGGAGGTCACATGTTCATCGGAGAGCTGTCTCGCCGGACCGGAGTCAGCACCAGAGGGCTTCGCTATTACGAGGAACAGGGCTTGCTGCACCCGCAGCGACGGGCCAGCGGCTACCGCGAGTTCGCCGAGGCCGATGTGGACAGGGTCCGCCGCGTCAGGGTCCTGCTCGCCGCCGGCCTGAACACCGACCTGATCGCCGAGGTCCTGCCGTGCATGACCGACACCGGCGCGATCCTGGCCCCGACGTGCGAGGAGATGGCCCGGGACCTCGAACGCGAACGCGAGCGCATGAGCCGATCCATAGACGAGCTCAAGGTCGCCCACGAGATGCTCGACGCGATCATCCACGCCGGGGAGCTGCTGCCCGAGCGGCGGGACGGCGAGGCTCACAGGTGAGTCGGGGCGCATATCTCCTGCGGGGCGTGCGTGGGGTGGATAGCGTTGGAGGCGTGGCTCAAAGTCTGTATCTCGCCAGTCTGGACCCCGGCAGCGGCAAGTCCGCCGTAGCAGTCGGCGTCATGGACCTGCTCACCCGGCGCTCCGCGTCCGTGGCCGTCTTCCGCCCCATCGTCCGCGACGAACACGCGCATCCGGCCCCCGCCGACCCCGCCGGGCTCACCCCCGCGACCGGCGGCGACCCCGTCATCACCCTCCTGCGCGACCGGTACCGCCTCACCGCGCCCTATGAGGACTCCGTCGGCGTCACCTACTCCGACGTGCGCGCCGACGCCGACGCGGCCCTCACCCAGATCGTCGAGCGCTACCACGCGCTGGCCGACGGGCACGAGGTCGTGCTCGTGGTCGGCTCCGACTACTCCGATGTGGGCGCCTCGGTCGAGTTCACCTACAACACCCGCATCGCCGTCAACCTCGCCGCGCCGATGCTCCTGGTCATCACCGGGCACCGCAAGAGCCCCGACGACATCGCCGCCGCGCTCCGCTTCGGCACCACCCAGGCCGAGGCCGACCACGCGACCGTCCTCGCCGCCGTGGTCAACCGCGTCGCCCCCGCCGACGTGGCCACCGTCAAGGCCGCCCACCCCGGGACCGGCGTCATCGCCGAGGATCCCGCGATCGAAGCGCCCACTGTGGGCGAACTCATCGAGGCCGCCGACGGGACGCTCGTCTCGGGCGACCCCGAGGTCTTCACCCGCACCGTCGGCGACGTCGTGGTCGCCGCGATGACCCTCCCCAACCTCCTCACGCGCCTCGCCGACGACAAGGCCGTGATCCTCCCCGGCGACCGCTCCGAGGTCCTCCTCGGCCTCCTCGCCGCCCACCTCGCCGAAGGCACCCCCAGCCTCTCGGCCGTGTTCCTCACCGGCGGCATCCGGCCCCAGCCGCAGATCCTCGACATCGTGGCCGGGCTCGACTCCCGCCTCCCGATCGCGCTGGTCCCGCACGACACGTTCGACATGGCCAACCTCGTCGGCGACGTCTCCGGCTCGCTCGCCGCCGGGGGCCAGCGCAAGATCTCGCGCACCCTCGAAGGCTTCGCGGCCGGCGTCGACGGGGACGACCTGCTCGACCGGCTCGCGCTGGCCAAGCCCTCGGTGGTCACGCCGATCATGTTCGAGCACTCGATGCTCGGGCGCGCCAAGGCCCTCGACAAGCACATCGTGCTGCCCGAAGGGGCCGAGCCGCGCATCCTCAAGGCCGCCGACATCCTCCTGCGCCGCGGGGTCGCGCGCCTGACGCTCCTGGGCGAGGAGTCCGAGATCCGCTCGCAGGCCGCGCAACTGGGCGTCGACCTCGGCTCGGCCGCCGTCCTCAACCCCGGCGACCACGAGATCCGCGAGCGCTTCGCGAAGGAGTACGCGAACCTGCGCGCCCACAAGGGCGTCACGGTCGAGGCCGCCTACGACACGGTCGCCGACGTGTCCTATTTCGGCACCATGATGGTCCACACGGGCATGGCCGACGGGATGGTCTCCGGCGCGGTGCACACCACCGCCCACACCATCCGGCCCTCGTTCGAGATCATCAAGACCAAACCCGAAGTCGGGGTGGTCTCCTCGGTGTTCTTCATGTGCCTCGAAGACCGTGTGCTCGTCTACGGCGACTGCGCCGTCAACCCCAACCCCGATGCCGGGCAGCTCGCCGACATCGCGCTATCCTCTGCTGACACCGCCATCGAGTTCGGCGTGGAACCGCGCGTGGCGATGCTCTCCTACTCCACCGGCACCTCCGGCAGCGGCGAAGCCGTCGACAAGGTCCGGGAGGCCACCGAGATCGTCAGGTCGAGGCGGCCCGGGCTCCCGGTGGAGGGTCCCATCCAGTACGACGCCGCCGCCGACGCCGGTGTCGCGGGCACGAAACTGCCCCAGTCGCAAGTGGCCGGGAAGGCGACCGTGTTCATCGTCCCCGACCTGAACACCGGCAACAACCTGTACAAGGCCGTGCAGCGCTCGGCCGGGGCGATCGCGGTCGGCCCGGTGCTCCAAGGCCTCCGCAAGCCCGTGAACGACCTCTCCAGGGGCGCCACGGTGCCGGACATCGTCAACACCGTCGCGCTGACCGCGATCCAGGCGAGTCAGACCGACTGAACGAGTGCGCGCCGCCGCGCCGAGAAGGGGATGCTCAATGAGCGCACCGGTCCTGGTGATCAACTCCGGTTCCTCGTCGATCAAGTACCAGCTGGTCGACGGGGAGACGCTGGAGGCCGCCACCACGGGGCTCATCGAGCGCATCGGCCAGGACGAGTCGGTCCTGACCCACAAGAGCGACGGCGAGCGCCTGGAGCGCACCGGGCGCTTCGCCGACCACGCGGCCGGGCTCGAAGCGATGGTCGCCGCGTTCGAGGAGGCCGGGACGCCTCTGGCCGAGGCCGGGCTCATCGCCGTGGCCCACCGCGTGGTCCACGGCGGCGAGCGGTTCGTGCAGCCGGTGATCGTCGACGACGAGGTCGAGCAGGCCGTCGAGGCGCTGTCCTCGCTCGCGCCGCTGCACAACCCGGCCAACCTCGAAGGCATCCGGGTCGCCCGCAAGCTCTTCCCGCGCCTGCCGCAGGTCGCCGTGTTCGACACGGCCTTCCACGCCACGGTCCCCGAACGGGCCCACCTGTACGCGGTGCCCAGCGAGTGGCGCGAGGAGCACGGGGTGCGGCGCTACGGCTTCCACGGGACCTCGCACGCCTATGTGTCCCGCAAGGCCGCCGAGCTGCTCGGCAAGAGCCCCAAGGCCGTCAACGTGATCGTGGCGCACCTGGGCAACGGCGCGTCGGTCACCGCGGTCGAGCGGGGCCGCTCGATCGACACCTCGATGGGCCTGACCCCGCTCGAAGGGCTCGTCATGGGCACGCGCTCGGGCGACCTGGACCCGGCGATCGTGTTCCACATGCACCGCCGGACCGGCGCGAGCTTCGCCGACCTCGACGACGCGCTGAACAAGCGCTCGGGGATGCTCGCGCTCACCGGGCACATCGACAACCGCGCGATCGAGGCCGCCGCCGCCTCGGGGGACCGCGCCGCGCAGGTCGCGCTGGAGATCTACTGCTACCGCATCCGCAAGTACATCGGCTCGTACATCGCCGCGCTCGGCGGCGCCGACGCGATCGCGTTCACCGCCGGGATCGGCGAGAACAGCGCTGAAGTGCGCGCGGGGGCCGTCGGGTCGCTGACGGCGCTCGGGGTGCAGCTCGACGAGGCCGCGAACGCCGCCGGGGGGCCGGTCATCTCCACGCCCGACTCGCCGATCACCGTCATGGTGATCCCGACCAACGAGGAAGGCGAGATCGCCCGCCAGACCGCGGCCCTGCTCGAACGGTGAGACAACGCGAAGAGCGGACCGGGGATCCGGTCCGCTCTTCGGCTCACTGGTATGGCAGGTCCGGCGTTTACACGCCCCCGGCCAGGAGTTTGGTGAGGGTCGTGTCCATGTCCACATAGCCCGATTCGCGGCCGCGCGGCACCAGGCTGTAGGCCCGGCGGAGGAACCGCTGCACCACGCCGCGGTTGATCTCGAACAGGGCGTTCCCGTCGGGCGAGGAGAGCGCCAGCGCCACCGACTCGCCGCGCGGGGTCGTCCACGGCCACACGCGCACGTCGCCGATGCCGGTGGGCTCCTCCAGGCCCTTGGCGAGCAGTTCGCGCGAGAACGACCACGCGACCTGATCGGCGTCCGACCCGTCAGGGTGGAACATGACGCAGACCGCGTAGGGATCATCCGGGTCGTAGCGCAGACTCGCGCGCACACTCACCGTCGCGAAATCGGGCGCGACGAGCCGCATGGTGGTGCCGATATCGACAGTCGCCGATCGTGCCATGCTCATAGCGTTACCCCCCCAGTGGTGCGACCGGCTCCCCCCGAAGCCGGTCGTCATTCCAGTTCGCCGCCGCACCGGAGAACCGGTTTCGCGACCTCGAACAAGTCGTGATTCAGGTCTATCATTCAAGCCGTTGCACCGTACGACGATCGGCAAGACCGAGGACGGCGCGTTCAGCTGATTCAGGGGCAAAAACCTACAAAAGGCCACCATCGATCTTCCGTCGATGTCGTAATTACAACAACAGGCTTCACTCTTTAGCGGTACTATTCCCCGATGCTCCGGCGGCACCCCGCAATGGACATTCCGGCCTTCTCGGAGCGGTCCGGAATTATCGCAGTGAGGCCCGCGCCGAGGCGGTGATAGCGTTTCACCCGTAGTTCTCTGACTCCTCGGAAGGGGCGAACAATGGGCCAGGCGCAATGGACCGAAGTCGACGCGTTCCTATCATCGCTGATCGTCGGCGAAGACGAGGCCCTCACCGAGGCGACCGCCGCGGCCGGGCGGGCCGGCCTGCCGCCCATCTCCGTGTCCGCCGCCCAGGGCAAGCTGCTCTACCTGCTCGCCAAGACCCTCGGCGCGCGCCGCATCCTGGAGATCGGCACCCTCGGCGGGTACAGCGCGATCTGGATGGCGCGGGCCCTGCCCGCCGACGGGCATCTGATCAGTCTTGAGTACAGCCCCCGGCACGCCGAGGTCGCCAGTGGCAACATCGCGCGCGCGGGCCTGGTCGGCACCGTGGAGATCCGGGTCGGCGCCGCGGGGGAGACCCTCCCCAAGCTCGTGGCCGAAGGGACCGAGCCGTTCGACATGGTCTTCATCGACGCCGACAAGGGCGGCTACCCGAACTACCTCGACCGGGCGCTCGAACTGACCCGGCCCGGCAGTCTCATCGTGGCCGACAACGTGGTGCGCGGCGGGGCCGTGGCCGACGGGCTCAGCCGCGACCCGAACGTGCAGGGCGTGCGGTCCTATCTGGAGAAGGTCGCCGCCAACCCGCGCCTCGAAGGCACCGTGGTGCAGACCGTGGGCGTCAAGGGCTACGACGGGCTCTCGATCGCCCGCGTGACCTCCTAGACCTGAGACCTCAAGGGGCGGTGCGCGAACGCCCGCCGCCCTCGATCGTCTCATGTGATCTGTCCTCGCTTTCGCGGTTGAGTGCGCGCCCCTCGGGGTACTTGAACGCCATGAGGATCGCAATGGTGTCCGTGCACGCCAGCCCCCTGGCCGACGTCGGCGCGGGCGCCGGAAGCCAGAGCGTCCACGTGGCGAACCTGGCCTCCGCGCTCGTCCGCCACGGCTGCGAGGTCACCGTCTACACCAGACGTGACCGGCCCGACGTGGAAGCGGCCGTGGACACTGCGGACGGCTACGCGGTCGTCCACGTCGACGCGGGCCCGGCCGAGCCCATGCCGCGCGACGACCTCCTGCCGTACGCGACCCGCTTCGCCGAGCGTCTGGGGGAGTCCTGGGGCGTCGAGCGGCCCGACGTGGTCCACGCCCACCACTGGCTCTCCGGCCTCGCTGCGCTCCGGGTGGCGCTGCCGTTCGAGCTGCCGGTGGTCCAGACGTTCCACGGACTCGGCGCGGTCCAGGGCCGCCACCTCGGCGCGGCCGACCCGAGCCCGCGCGAACGCCCCGGCGTCGAACGCGAGATCGGCACTCGATCCGAGGCGGTCATCGCGACCTGCGAAGACGAGGCCGCCGAACTCATCGCCGCAGGTGTCCCGGGCGAAAAGGTCGCGGTGGTCCCCGGCGGCGTCGACCTCGACCGGTTCTGCCCGGTCGGGACAGTCGGTGCCGGAGTCGTAGGCGGACGCAACGGCCGCTCGCGGCTCGTAGCCGCCGGGAAGCTCCTGCGCCGCAAAGGCTTCGACCTGGCCGTGGCTTCGCTGCGGTACCTGCCCGCTACCGAACTCGTGATCGCGGGCGGACCCGCTGAACGCTCGGGCGATCCGGAACCGGCCCGGCTCCGCTGGGTCGCGCAGGAATGCGGAGTGGCCGACCGGCTGATCCTGCCCGGCGCGGTGGCGCACGACGCGATGCCCGCGCTCTACCGGGCCTCGGAGGTCGCGGTCTGCACGGCTTGGTACGAGCCGCTGGGGATGGTCGCGCTGGAAGCGATGGCCTGCGGGGTCCCGGTCGTCGGCACGGCGGTCGGAGCCTTGGGCGACATCGTCGAAGACGGCGTCACCGGCGCACTGGTGCGAAGCCACGACCCGGCGGCGTTCGCCGCCGCGGTCCGGCCCTTCCTCGAAGACGACGACCTGCGACTGCGAGCAGGGCTCGCCGCCCGCTCCCGAGCCTGCGCGGGCCACGCCTGGGAGGCCGTGGCCGCCTCGACCTTGAAAACGTACGATCAGGCGCTCAGGTAACGACGGGGCGGGTTCGGTGGGCGGCTCGCAAACCGGCGACGCGAGGACCGAAGGGATCGGGCGGTGCCGCGGGCTTGGCGAGCGGCTCGCGAGGCGTGCGGCGGTTGAGGCCGAGCGGCGCGGGACGGGCGGGCGTTTCCGCGGAGTCGGGGTGCGATTGCCCGGCCGGGCCTGCGCTCACCGCTTCTGGTAGTCCGCGAACCTTCTCAGCACCACTCCTATCAACCTCGCCATGAGCTTGCGGGGGCGTCTCGGCATCAGGTGTGCTTCCGGAGCGTTTCGCCAGTCCGGGACCACGTAACCCCTGTCGCGGTCCAGGGCCCGGAGGGACTGGCGCACTATCGCGTCCGGGTCGGCCAGGAGCCAGCCCAGGCGTTTGCGGTCGTAGCGGATGCCGTTCGCGATCGGGAAGCCCGTGTCCACCGGCCCCGGGCACACCGCCAGGACCTTGACGCCCGTGCCGCGCGTCTCCACCCACAGGCCCAGGCTGTAGTTCACCACGAACGCCTTCGTGGCCGCGTACAGCGCCATGTACGGCTGCGCCTGGAATCCCGCCATCGACGCCACGTTCACCACCGAACCCGAACCCCGCGCCACCATCGCCGGCAGGAACCGCGACACCAGGCCCGCGACCGCGACCACGTTCACCATCGCCACGTCGCGGCTGTACTCGGGGTCCATCTCCACGTCCCGGCCGAACGTCCCTATCCCCGCGTTGTTCACCAGCACCTCGACCTCGGCCCCGGCCGATTCCACCGCCGCGCCGACCCGTTCGGCCGCGCCCGGTTCGGCCAGGTCGGCCGCCACCACGATCACGCGCGCCCCGTGCCGCTCCCGCAGCCGCGCCGCCACCTCGTCCAGCCGCGCCTCGCTGCGCGCGACGAGCACCAAGTCCATGCCCCGCTTCGCCAACCGCTCCGCGAAGGCCGCGCCGATGCCCGAAGAAGCACCCGTGACCAGCGCCCACGACCCCATGCCCGCACTCTCCCGCCTCGAACGACGCGGCCCAGCCTAGCCACACCCGACCGTGGACGGTCGCGCCGCAGGTCGGGGCCCCTCCTGCGGGTACGCTTGCCGCACCATGTCAATGCCGGCGAATCCCATCACGCGCCGACTGGCCCTCCCAGGCTGGTCGGTCCTGCGCTTCAGCCTCACCGTCGTCGCCGCCGTACTCCTAGCCGCCGCGATCGTCACCGGCGCCCTCGTCGTGTTCTGGATCGGCATCCCCGTCGCCGTCGGCGTGTTCCTCGCCATCCGCGTCTGGGCCAACTCGCAGCGGCGCATCATCGGCGAGCAGCTCGGCGTCGACATCCCCTGCCCCTACCGCGAACGCCCCAAGGCCCGCATCGACCAGCAGGCCCTCTGGCTCATCCGCGAGGCCGCGACCTGGCGCGACGTGGCCTGGCTCGCCATCGACGCGACCCTCGGGTTCCTCGTCAACCTCATCTACCTCTGCGTCTTCGGCGTCGCCGTCTACTACCTCGTACAGCCGCTGCTCTTGGTCACGGTCTTCCAGTCCGCGCCGATCCCCGTCGTCAACGACTTCGGCTTCTACGACTTCGACACCCCCGCCAAGACCCTCATGCTGGTCCCGCTCGCGCTGGCCTGCGGCGCGGCCTGGTGGCGCTGGGGCGAACTGTTCCTGCGCTGGTACTCCCACCTCGGGGTCCTCCTGCTCGGCCCGACCTCGAACGCGGTCCTCACCGCCCGCGTCTCGGAGCTGCGGCAGTCCCGCGACGCCACGGCCGACCACGCGGCCGCCGAGCTGCGGCGCATCGAACGCGACCTCCACGACGGCGCGCAGGCCCGCATCGCCGCGCTGAGTCTCACCCTCGGCATGGCCGAGGAACTGCTCGACCACGGCAAGCCCGACAAGGCCGCGCCGCTCGTGACCGAGGCCCGCCAGACCTGCTCCGACGTGCTCGAAGAGATCCGCCAGCTCGTGCGCGGCATCCACCCGCCGGTCCTGGCCGACCGCGGGTTCACCGGGGCGCTCCAGGCGATGGCCCTGGACCACCCGCTGCCGGTCTCGGTCGTCGACCGGCTCCACGACAAGCTGCCCGCGCCGCTCGAAGCGGCCGCGTACTTCGCGACCAACGAG
Organism: Glycomyces sp. NPDC046736; assembly: GCF_040645615.1. Lineage (NCBI taxonomy): Bacteria > Bacillati > Actinomycetota > Actinomycetes > Glycomycetales > Glycomycetaceae > Glycomyces > Glycomyces sp. NPDC046736. The sequence continues at coordinate 27,743 of NZ_JBEYYO010000001.1, forward strand.
GTCCTCACCAACATCACCAAGCACGCCGAGGCCACGCAGGTGCAGGTCATCGTCCACCACGAACACGGCCAGGTCGAGATCGAGGTCCGCGACGACGGCCGCGGCGGCGCCGCCGTGTGCCCCGGCGGGGGCCTGGACGGCGTTCGGAGCCGCCTGGCCGCGTTCGACGGGACCCTCACCGTCGAGAGCCCCGAAGGCGGACCCACCCGGGTCCTCATGACCCTCCCCGCCGTGGCGACCGGGCGGCGCGAGCCCGATAATGCGTCCAGGGTCGCGCCGACCGCCGACGCGGCCTGAGAACGGGAGCACCACATGGACGTCGTCCTCGCCGAAGACCACTCGCTGCTGCGCGACGGCCTGACCCGCATGCTCGAAGCGCACGACTGCACCGTGGTCGAAGCGGTCGACAACGGGCCCTCGCTGGCCGCCGCGTTGCTCAAGCACCGGCCCGACGTGGCCGTGGTCGACATCCGGCTCCCGCCCACGTTCAAGGACGAGGGCCTGCGGGCCGCGATCGAGGCCCGCCGCCACATCCCGGCCCTGCCGATCCTGGTGCTCTCCCAGTACGTCGAGCAGCTGTACGCGCGCGAGCTCCTCGGCGACCGCCGCGGCGGGGTCGGCTACCTCCTCAAGGACCGCGTCTCGAACGTCACCGAGTTCATCGAGGCGCTGCGCCGCGTCGCCGCCGGAGGCACCGCGATGGACCCCGAAGTGGTCGCGAGCCTCCTGGGCCGCCAGCAGAACCGGCTCGAATCGCTCACGCCCCGCGAGAAGGAGGTGCTGGGGCTCATGGCCGAAGGACGCACCAACGCCGCGATCGCCTCGGCCCTGTTCGTGACCGAGAAGGCCGTGGGCAAGCACTCGGCGAACGTGTTCCGCAAGCTCGGCCTCGGCCAGTCCGAGGACGACAACCGCCGCGTCCTCGCCGTCCTCGCCTACCTCGAGGACAACTAAGCGGCGCATGCCGCCTCACCGCCCCTTGGGACTGAGCAGGCCCCGCTCGTAGGCCGCCGCGACGGCCGCGGCTCGGTCGTTGACGCCGAGCTTCGCGTACACGTGCAGCAGGTGGGTCTTGATCGTGGCCTCCGAGATGAACAGCTCCTTGGCCGCCTCGCGGTTGCCGCGGCCCTTCGCGACGAGCGCGAGCACCTCCAGCTCGCGGTCGCTCAACGGTCCCGGCGCGGCCGCGGGCTTGCGAACCCGGTCCATGAGCAGCGACGCCACCGCCGGGGCGAGCACGGTGCCGCCCTCGTGCGCGGTGCGGATCGCGCGGCGCAGCTCCTCGGGCGAGGCGTCCTTGAGCAGGTATCCGCTCGCGCCCGCCTCGATCGCGGGCAGCACGTCCGCGTCGGTGTCGTACGTGGTCAGCACCAGGACCTTCGCGGCCGAACCACGCGCGGCCAGTTCGCGGATCGCGGTCACGCCGTCCCCGCCGGGCATCCGCAGGTCCATGAGCACCACGTCCGGTTCCAGCGCGGTCGCCCGCTCGACCGCGGCCCGGCCGTCAGGGGCGTCGCCCACGACCTCGATGCCGTCGCCGTGCCCGAACACGCTGCGCAGACCGTCCCGGACGATCGGGTGGTCGTCCACGATGAGCAGTCGAATACCGTTGGGGGACAAGGCTTCAGCGGACATCGGCCGCCGCCAGCGGAATCGCGGGGACGTTCGCGGACACCACGGTGCCCCCGCCCGGCTCCGACTCGATCGTGACGCTCCCGGCGAGGCGCCCCACCCGCTGCCGCATCGCCGCGAGCCCGAAACCGTGGCGCGCGCTGGAGGTGACCCGGTCCGGGTCGAACCCGCGGCCGTCGTCCCTCACGTCGAGCGCCACCTCGTCGTCCATGTACGAGAGCGTGAGACCCACGCGCCCGGCCTCGGCGTGCTTGCGCACGTTGGTGAGCGCCTCCTGCGCGGTGCGCAGCAGCGTCACCTCGACCTCCGGGTGCATCGGCCGGGCGTCCCCGGTGGTCGTGACCGCCGCGTCGACCCCGTTCGCCGCCGACCACTTCGCGGCCTCCTCGGCGAGCGCCTCGGGCAGCTGCGCGGTCTCCAATGTGGAGGGCCCGATGGCCTGCACGGTGCGCCGGGCCTCGTCCAGACTCGACCGGGCCAGTTCGGCCGCGCTGTCGAGATGGCGGCGGCGGTCGTCCCCGTCGGCCTCGTCCGCGGCGTGGAGCTGCGCGATGATCCCCGCCAGACCCTGCGCGACGGTGTCGTGGATGTCCCGGGCCAGGCGCTGGCGCTCGTCCAGGACACCGGCCTCGCGGGCCTGGGTCAGCAGTTGCATGTGCAGGCCCGCGTTCTCTTCGAGCGCCTCCTCGCGGGCCTGGAGCGCCTCCTGGCGTTCGGCCGTGAGCTGGGTGATCTTGTCCCCGATGAGGAACGCGCCGATGATCGCGGCCGACTGCACCACCACGACCACGCAGAACACCACGATGAGCTGCGTGCCGCCTTCGAGCATCCCCATGTTGACCACGAAGGACGCGCCGGTGATCGCGGCGGCGGTGAGCGCGAACGGCCGCAGCAACCCCGCGTGGAAGAACGCGGTGATGACGAACACGAAGAACAGGAGGTCCCGGCTCACCAGGACCGCGCCCAGGGCGAGCATCACGAACAGGTACACCGTCAGGCGCACCGGGGCGTTCTCGCGGTCCGGTCCGATCCTGGTGAACGCCAGGAACACCCATGCGGCCGTGGCGATCACGATCCCCGCCGTGGTCACCTGGTACGAGGTCGAACGGTCCGAGACCGCGAGGCTCAGCGCCCAGCCCACCGCCAACGTGCCGTACGGCAGGATCCCCAGGACCCTGCCGTACGCGCGGTCGAGCCGCGACTCGTCCTCGCCGAATTCCTCCGCCATTCGCGGCATCATCGCCATGCCCTTACTCCCACTTGAAGACCCTGGCCGAGACCAGTCCGAGGCCCAGGGTGACGGCTCCCATTATGACCAACGGGAGGACCGGCGGCGCCGTGCCGGTCCAGGCGTCCAGCAGCACCCCGACGCCCGGCGGGATGTAGTTCGCGATGCGGGCGATCGAGTCCGGGAGCATCGACAGCGGGACGTACACACCGCCGAAGAACATCACCGACATGAACAGGATCGTCGAGAACGTCTGCGCCACACGGGCGTTCGGGGCGAGTGCGGCCACGACCAGCCCGAGCGAGAACACCGCGGCGATGCCGAGGACGAACGCGACCGCGAATCCGACCGGGTGCTGGGGCAGTGGCACCCCGATGACGAGGCGGCCGGCGACCACCACGAGCAGGGCCGCGATGAGCGCGGTGCCGAGGCCGACGAGCAGCTGCGCGCCGAGCAGCGCGCCCGGCGGGATCGGGGTGGTGCGCATGCGCCGCAGCATGCCGCGCTCGCGGTAGGTCGCGATGACGCCCGGCATGATCGCCAGGCCCATCACCGCCACCGACATGACCAGCACCGACGGGGCGTAGTAGTCGATGAACCGGATGCCGCCGAGCTCGTCGTTGCGTTCCCGCAGCAGCGGGACCGATCCGAGGCCGAGCAGGATCGCCGTGGGCAGGATGAGGCTCAGGACGACCGCGAGCGGGTCGCGGAACAGCAGGCGGATCTCGATCTTGGTGAGGTGTGCGAATGAGGACATGGGGTGCTCCTTAAGGGTGGTCGAGGGATCGGCCGGTGAGGGCCACGAACGCGTCGTCGAGGGTCGCCTGCTCCACGCGCAGGTCGGCGGCCACGATGTGGTTGACCGCGAGCAGCGAGGCCACGGCCGAGAGGAGGTTCCCGCGGCCCGAGACGATGACCTGCCCGCCCGAGCGGTCCACGGCCGCCACCTCTGGGAGCGCGAGCAGCAGCGCGTCGTCGAGCGGCCGCGAAGGCTTGAACCGCACTCGCTGCTCCTCGCCCGCGCGGGCCGCGAGCCCGGCCGGGGTGTCGATCGCGGCGACCTTGCCCGAGTCGATCACCGCGAGCCGGTCGCAGAGCCGCTCGGCCTCGTCCATGAAGTGCGTGACCAGCACGATCGTGACGCCGGAGGCGCGGACCTCCTCGACGAGGTCCCACGTGTCGCGGCGGGCCTGCGGGTCGAGCCCGGTGGTCAGCTCGTCCAGGACCGCCACGCGCGGGTTCCCGATGAGCGCCAACGCGATCGAGAGGCGCTGGCGCTGCCCGCCCGAGAGCTTCGCGAAGGGGGCCTTGCGCTTCTCTTCGAGGCCGAGCATCCGGATCAGGTGCGCGGGGTCGGCCGGGTCGCGGTAGAACGAGGCGTAGAGGTTCAGAGCCTCTTCGACCCTCATGTGGTCGGGGAGGCTGCTCTCCTGGAGCTGCGCCCCGAGGACCTGCTTGAGCTCGCGCCCGTCGCGCCGCGGGTCGAGGCCGAGCACCGAGACCGACCCGGAGTCGGGCTTGCGCAGGCCCTCGACGCACTCGACCGTGGTGGTCTTGCCCGCGCCGTTGGGGCCGAGGATGCCGAAGATCTCGCCTTCCTCCACCGTGAACGAGACACCGTCCACGGCGCGATGCGACCCGTACTGCTTGACCAGGTCCTTGACTTCGATGACCGCCATGCCGGTCTCCTTTCTGCGTGCCCCCAACGATGCCGCCGAATCGCGCTCGGGCCATCGCCCGAGGGGCGGAGCGGTCGGCTGATTCGGGCGATCAACCGATCGGTTGATCGCTTGTTTGACAGCATGTTGTCAACATGGTAGTCTGCTGTCATAACAACGATGGAGGACGACATGACCAGCACCGTTCACGTGGCCGTCTACGACACGCTCGCCGACTGGGAGATCGGGCACGCCACCGCCCACATCAACGACCCCCAGTGGCAGATCGAACCCGGCCGCTACCGGACCCGCACCGTCGGCGCCACCCTCGAACCGGTCACCACCGCAGGCGGACTGCGCATCACCCCCGACCTCGCGCTGGCCGACCTCGAACCCTCAGACAGCGCGATGCTGATCCTCCCGGGGGCCGGCACCTGGCTCACCGGGGACAACGCGGCCTTCGCGGCGAAGGCCCGCGTCTTCCTCGACGCGGGCGTGCCGGTCGCCGCGATCTGCGGCGCCACCGGCGGCCTCGCCGCCGAAGGGCTCCTCGACGACCGCCACCACACCAGCAACGCCCCCGAGTTCGTGGAAGCGTTCGGCTCCAAGGGAACCGACCTCTACCGAGACGCCCCGGCCGTCACCGACCGCGGCCTCATCACCGCCACCGGCATCGCCCCGGTCGACTTCGCCCGCGCGATCTTCACCGAACTCGACCTGTACGCGCCCGACGTGCTCGCGTCCTGGCACAAGCTCTACGGCCTCGGCGACCCCGCCGGGTACTACGAGCTCGCGGGCACGGACGCGTGAGCGAGCGGCAGGCCCTCTTGTCCGGCATGGCGCTCACCGCCTTCCGCCTCAACGGCCGTTTCCTCGACGTCGCCGAGGCCCTCGCCAGGCCCGCCGGTCTCACCGCCGCGCACTGGCAGGTCCTCGGCGCGGTCCTGGAGGAGCCGCTGCCGGTCTCGGGCATCGCCCGCAGCATGGGCATCACCCGCCAGAGCGTCCAGCGCATCGCCGACCTCCTGGCCGACAAGGGCATGGTCGAGTACCGCCCCAACCCCGCCCACCGCCGCGCCAAACTCGTCGCGCCGACCCCGGAAGGCCTCGCAGCGGTGCGGCGCATCAACCCCGCACACGCGGCGTTCGCCGACCGCCTCTGCGACGCCCTCGGCGACGAACGGGCCGCGGCGACCCTGGAGGCGCTCGAACACCTCGCCGACACCCTTGAGGCCCTTGACGACGAGGCCTGACCGTTGGAGTCGGCGGCGCATAATGAACCGATGCGCCCTCCCCAGCCCTGGCCCGGCGACCCCGAGGCGATCTGGGCCGCCGCCGACCCCGGCGAGCCCCCGCCGCGCCCCGTCCCGCCCGACCTCACCGCGTTCGAGGACTTCGAACGCCTCGCCGCCCCGCCCGAGACCGCGAAGTCCAGCGCGATCACGTTGGGCGTCATCGGGACGGTGTTCCTGGTGTGGGCGGTGCTCAGCTTCGCCTTCGCACCCGAGCCGACCGAATCGGACCGCGGCGTCGTCGCCGCGATCATGTTCGGGGTGCGCTGGCACTGGGCCGCGGTGCTCGTCGCCGCGGTCTGGTTCCTCGCGAGCGCGCCGCTGGCCTACCGGAAGGAGCGGCGCGACCATCCGCGGGAGGTGCGCGAACTGCATGCGGCCGCAACCGATCGCGGCGTGGTGGCCGAGGTGTTCCCGGCCGGGTTCAAGGTCCTCGGCAGCAATGGCTGGTCCAAGGCCGTGATCGGCGTGGACGCGCGATTGGACCCGGCCACTGCCGCGCGGATTCGGCGGGCGTTCCGCGACTGGTTCGCTTATCTGAGGTCGGACGACGCGGCCGCGCGGAAGGTGCGCAACCGCCACGGCGAGCGGGAGGTCCGCTCGGCCGCGGAGTTCTTCGGCCCCGAAGCCGAAGGCGGCTATCTGATCCGCCACGACCTCGCCGTCAAACCGTGGATGCTCCTGGTCCCCGACCCGCCGAACTCTTCGGCGAGCTGGGAACTGATCACGATCGACGCCTAGGCGAGCCCCGCGAGGATCGCCGCCGTCCCCTCGGGGCGCACGAGCGGGCCCAAGTGGCTTGTCGCCAAGGTGCGCACGTCGAACGGGTTCTCCGGGGTGAGCGCGTCGGCCTCGGCGATGAACAGGTCCTGGAGTGCGATCGGGATCGAGAGGTCCTCGGTGAGCCGGATGTAGGTGCGCGGCAGGCGGCCCCAGGTCGCGGGGTCCGCGCGGTCGGCGGGGCTCCCCGAGTCGAGCGACTCGTCGGGGGTCAAGGTTCCCAGGAAGACCCTGAGCTCGGCGTCGGTGCCGTCGGCCAGCAGCGCGTGCTTCAGTGCCGCGAGCAGTGCCGGGTCGCCGGTCCGCCAGTTCATGCGGCTCGCGCCGAGCTCGGCCGGGTTCCCCACGGCCGCACCGAAGGCCGCGTCGAGTGCGCCGCCCGCGTTCTCGGGCAGGGCCACGTATTCGCGCGGCGTGCGTTCGACGCAGCACCAGGCCGAGAGGTACACGATCCTGTCAAACAGCTCGGGGAACCGGTTCGCCGCGGCCGTGAGCGTCATCCCGCCGCGGCTGTGCGCCACCGCGATCACCGGGCCGTGCTCCTTGACGCGGCGCAAAGTCGCGACCAGGTGGTCCACGTTCGCCCCGAGTCCCACGCCGTCGAGCGAGGACGGCGCGTGCGCCAGTTCGGCCTCGTCCCGGGTCTGGTACGAGGCCGGGACGGAGGCGTCGAACCCGTGCCCGGGCAGGTCGACCGCGAGCGAGCGATGTCCCAGGAGCGCGAGTTCGCGTTGCATTGGGGCCCAGGTGAACGAGTTGGCGTTGGAGCCGTGGATCAGCACGAACGTCGGTGTCATCGTCAACGCTTCGAGTGGCGTTCGAGGAACTGGTAGACCTCGGTCTCGTCCACGCCCGGGAACGAGCCCAGCGGCATCGCCGAGAGCTGCGAGCTCGCGGCCCTCGCGGTGGGCCAGACCTGGCCCGCCCAGGCCCTGGAGAGCTCGCGCGGGGGGTTGCGGCAGCAGTCCGGGTCGGGGCAGCGCGAGACCGAGCGGGCCTTGGTCTCCTTGCCGCGGAACCACTTCGCCGACTCGTACGGCACCCCGATCGACAGCGAGAACAGCCCGTCCGCGCTGCGTTCGGTTCGGGCGGTGCAGAAGTAGGTGCCCGTGGCGGTGTCGGTGTACTGGTTGAACGCGTTGAACTTGTCGGGCACGTCGAAGACCTGACGGCTCGTCCAGAATCGGCAGATCGACTGTCCTTCGATCGCGCCGGTCGGGTCGGCCGGGAAGGCCACGTCGTCGTTCTCGTAGGCCTTGAAGATGATCCCGGACTTGTGGACCTTCTGGAAATGCGTCCTGATCCCCAGGTGGTGCGTGGCGAGGTTGGTGAACCGGTGCGCGGCGGCCTCGTAGGACACCGCGAAGTTGTCCCGCAGGTCCTCGACCGCGATCTCCTTGCCCGACATGGCCTGCCGCAGGAACGCCACCGCGCTCGACTCGGGTATCAAGAGGGCCGCGGCCAGGTAGTTCGTGGCCACCCGCTGGCCCAGGAACTCCAGGTACGTCCGCGGCACCTCGTGCTGGAGCACGTGGCTCGCGAGCGCCTGGAGCAGCACCGTGCGCGGGTCGTGGGAGCCGGTGCCGACCTGGGTGAGGTAGATCCGGCGGTGCTTGAGGTCGGTGACCGAGCGGGTGGAGTGCGGCAGGTCGTCCACGTGGTGCAGCGTGAACCGCAGGTGGGCGGCCAGGTCGGCGATCTGGTGCTGCGAGAGCGGCCCGCCCGAGTAGTCCACGTGGCCCAGCAGCGTGCGGGCCTCGGCCTCGATGTCGCCGAAGTAGTTGTCCTTGTCCCGCATGCGCCGCCGCAGCTCGGTGTTGGCCCGCCGCGCCTCCTCGGGGGTGGCCGCGTGCAGGTTGACCTGCCGGTCCACCTCCCGGTGCAGACCCACGAGCGCCTCCAGGATCTCGGTCGGGATGCGCCCTGAGGGCTTGACGGACGGCAGCCCCAGCGACCGGTACTGCGCCGAGCGCTGCGCCCGCTCCAACTCGATCTCCAGCGCCACGCGCCGGTTCGGCGGCTCGGCCCCCAAGAGCTCGTCGGAAGAAACCCCGAGCGCCCGCGCGAGAGCGCGCAGCATCGACAGCTTCGGCTCCTTCTTCCCGTTCTCGATCAGCGAGAGCTGCGAGGCGGCCGAGCCCACGGCCGCGCCCAGGTCGTCCAGGCTCATGTCCCGCTGTTTGCGCAGGTGCCGGATCTGCTTGCCGAGGCTGATCAGGTCCACCGCGAGCTCGTCGGAGGCCAGTTCGGCGGCCTCGGCCGCGCCCCACGGGCGGTGCGGGCCCTCCGCGGCGGCCCCGCGGGCCACCTGGCGGACCGGTCCGGCGCCCTCGCGGGAGCGGTCTTCAGCGGACTGCGGCAGGTTCGTCATAACCCCAGTATCGCGAAGAAACGTCGTTCTTTCCACTCCAAACGGCTTCCAGACGCCCCGAAGCGATGAAAGATTGCTGTTACCTGCAAGTAATGACCGCGCTGCGGTCCCGACGACACGGAGCCGACGATGTCCGACAACACCCGCGACACCAGCCTCGCCGCCGAACGGATCGCCCACGAATGGGCCTCCGACCCGCGCTGGGCCCACATCACCCGCGACTACACCGCCGACGCCGTCGCGGGCCTTCGCGGCCGCGTCACCGAAGAGCACACGCTGGCCCGTCGCGGCGCCGAGAACCTCTGGACCCGGCTCACCGAGGACGCGGCCACCGGCGGCTACACCCACGCGCTCGGCGCGATGACCGGCGGCCAGGCCGTCGAGCAGGTCAAGGCCGGCCTCAAGGCCATCTACCTCTCCGGCTGGCAGGTCGCCGCCGACGCCAACCTCGCCGCGCAGACCTACCCCGACCAGTCGCTCTACCCGGCCAACTCGGTCCCGCAGGTCGTGCGCCGCATCAACAACGCGCTGCTCCGCGCCGACCAGATCGAGTCCTCCGAAGGCGCCCACAGCGTCGACGACTGGCTCGTCCCGATCGTGGCCGACGCCGAAGCCGGCTTCGGCGGCCCGCTCAACGCCTTCGAACTCATGAAGGCCATGATCGGCGCCGGCGCGGCCGCCGTGCACTGGGAGGACCAGCTCGCCTCCGAGAAGAAGTGCGGCCACCTCGGCGGCAAGGTCCTCATCCCCACCTCGCAGCACCTGCGGACCCTCAACGCCGCGCGCCTGGCCGCCGACGTCGAGAACGTCCCCACCCTCATCATCGCCCGCACCGACGCCGAGGCCGCGACCCTCCTGACCTCCGACGTGGACGAGCGGGACCGCCCGTTCATCACCGGCGACCGCACGCCCGAGGGCTACTACCGGGTGCGCAACGGCATCGAGTCGTGCATCGCCCGCGCCAACGCCTACGCGCCCTACGCCGACCTCCTGTGGATGGAGACCGGCACGCCCGACCTGGAGGCCGCCCGCACCTTCGCCGAAGCGGTCAAGGCCGAGCACCCCGACCAGATGCTCGCCTACAACTGCTCGCCGTCGTTCAACTGGCGCCGCCACCTCGACGACGACACGATCGCGAAGTTCCAGCGCGAACTGGGCAGCATGGGCTTCACGTTCCAGTTCATCACCCTCGCCGGGTTCCACGCGCTCAACTACTCCATGTTCGACCTCGCCCACGGCTACGCCCGCGACGGCATGACCGCCTACGTGGACCTCCAGGAACGCGAGTTCGACGCCGAGGACCGCGGGTACACCGCCACCAAGCACCAGAGGGAGGTCGGCACCGGCTACTTCGACCGCGTCACCGCCGCCCTCAACCCGCAAAGCGAGACGCTCGCCCTCGCGGGCTCCACCGAAGCGGGACAATTCCACTAGACAGCCCGGGCACCAGCAGCCCAGTCCGAAGTGGCGGGGCCCCGCGCGGGCCCCGCCCGAGCCACAGAGGAGAACCACGTGGTCACCACTTCCGATTCCCGCACCGGGTTCGCGGCCGGCACCCGGTTCGCCGGCGAGTCCGACCCCGGCGTCACCGTCAAGGGCCCCGCCGTCGAGCGCGAGGACGAGGTCCTGACCCCCGAGGCGCTGGCGTTCGTCGCCGCCCTCCACCGCGCGTTCGCGCCCCGGCGCCAGGAGCTGCTCCAGCGCCGCCAGGCCCGCCGCGCCAAGATCGCCAACGGCGCCGATCCCGGCTTCCTGCCCGAGACCCGCGACGTGAGGGAGGACTTCTCCTGGAGCGTCGCCACCCTCGCCCCGGGCCTGGAGGACCGCCGCGTCGAGATCACCGGCCCGTGCGACCGGAAGATGACGATCAACGCGCTCAACTCGGGTGCGAAGTGCTGGATGGCCGACCTGGAGGATTCCTCCACCCCCAACTGGCACAACGTGGTCGACGCGCAGCTGAACCTCCGCGACGCGATCGAGCGGCGCATCGACTTCACCTCCGAGCAGGGCAAGTCGTACCGCCTCACCGGCGAGACCCTCACCGACCTGCCCACGATCATCGTGCGACCGCGCGGCTGGCACCTCGCCGAGCTGCACCTGAGGGTCGACGGCCTGCCCGTGGCCGGGTCCCTCGTGGACTTCGGCCTCTACTTCTTCCACAACGCGCACCGGCTGCTGGAACTGGGCCGCGGCCCCTACTTCTACCTGCCCAAGCTCGAATCGCACCTCGAAGCGCGACTGTGGAACGACGTGTTCGTGATGGCCCAGGACCTCCTCGGCATACCGCAGGGGACCATCAGGGCCACCGTGCTCATCGAGACGATCACCGCCGCGTTCGAGATGGAGGAGATCCTCTACGAACTGCGCCACCACTCCTCGGGGCTCAACGCCGGGCGCTGGGACTACATCTTCTCGGTGATCAAGAACTTCCGCGAGCGGGGCCCGCGCTTCGTGCTGCCCGACCGCGACCAGGTCACCATGACCGCGCCGTTCATGCGGGCCTACACCGAGCTGTTGGTGCGCACCTGCCACCGGCGCAGCGCCTCGGCGATCGGCGGCATGGCCGCGTTCATCCCCAACCGCCGCGACCCCGAGGCCAACGCCGCCGCGCTGGAGAAGGTCCGCGCCGACAAGACCCGCGAGGCCGACGACGGCTTCGACGGCTCCTGGGTCGCCCACCCCGACCTGGTGCCGGTCGCGATGGCCGTGTTCGACGAGACGCTCGGCGGGGTGCCCAACCAGATCGACAAGCAGCGCGAGGACGTCGTCCCCGACGCGGCCGCGCTCCTGAACGTCGCCGCCACCCTTGGCGACATCACCGAGACCGGCATCCGCAAGAACCTCGAAGTCGGGGTCCGCTACCTCGAATCGTGGCTGCGCGGCAACGGGGCCGCGGCGATCAACAACCTCATGGAGGACGCCGCGACCGCCGAGATCTCGCGCTCGCAGATCTGGCAGTGGATCAAGTCCGGCTCCAAGACCGCCGACGGGCGCACCGTGACCCGCGAATGGGTCGAGGCGCTGCTGCGCGACGAGTACGCGCGCATGGAGCGCTTCGAGGGCGACCGCTTCGAGGACGCGCTCTCGGTGTTCACCGAATGCGCCTTGGGGGAGGACTACCCGACGTTCCTGACCCTCCCGGCGTACACGAGGTTCCTGGTCTAACTCCGCTGAGTGAACGGCCGGGCGATCGCACGGACGCCCGGCCCCACCGGCCGACCCCGCCAGCTGGCGCGCGGGGTCGGCCGTTTCTCTTCGAGTGCATAGATATATATCGAACTCTAGGTATTCACGGTGGCTCATGGCCGACTCGTACCGAACTCGTAGCGCGCCGACTGACACTCCTTTCACCTGTATGGAAGGGGCATCACGTTGTCAGATCAGAGGTTCGCGGAGGTCGATCAGATCGTCTCGGTGTCCAGAAGTGTCAGAGAGGTAGCGGACTTCACCGAGAGCGCCGCCGCCTATTCGGTCGAAGCCGATCCCGATATGACCATGTGGGGCGGAGTCGGTCTGCCGTTCGGCCAGATCTACTCAATGTCGGCGGACCGCATCCACGGCATCCTGGGCCGCCTCCCTGACGCGTTCAGCGGCCTTGCCCAGCGCATCGAGGACTCCGCCAAGTCGATCTCGGAGAGCGACGACGGGGTCAAGCGCTCGTTCGACGAGCTCAACAGCGCCGAGATGGGGATGAACGACGCCGATGGGTGACAGCAGCACGCACTTCGACGACGCGCCGCGCCAGTCGGATTTCGGAGTCAACGACGAGGGCTCGATCTACAACGACGGTCGTGAAGCGGCCCTGAACGCCGGCAAGAACGTCATCGGCGTAAAGCAGGTCGTCCAGGGATTTGACTTCTTCGACATGGGCAAAGCGGCGGCCGAATCGCTCTTCGAAGGCGAACTCACCTTCGATGAGCTGTTCGACGCGGTGGACTCGGCGCTCTCCTTTGCGGTCGGGCTGATCGAGGCCGGCGAGTTCGCCTATGCCATCTCGAACGCGGGCAAGGATCCAGGGGGCCTCATCGGCGCCCTGGTGGGGAACCTGGCCACGTTCGGTATGAACTTCCTGATGCAATACGTCCAGCCGGTCCAGGATCTCGTCGGCATCCTCACTGGGAACCCCGAGCGCATCAAGACCTCGGCCAGCATGTGGGACGCACTCTCCAACGAACTCGCGGAGCAGGCGACCGGTCTCACCGCGGCCGCGCGGAAGCTTGACGCCGCATGGCATGACGACGCGTCGGAGGCCGCGGTAGTCCGGATCGGTGAAGGCAATGACATCCTCCTGGTCGCGGCCCAACTGTCGACCAGCGTGGCGACCGCGCTCGAATTCTGCGCCTCGGTGTTCGAGAAGGTCCAGGGCTACCTCATGAGCCGTGTCTCCGACGTCGTCGGCCTCGTGATGGAGTTCCTTATCAGCGGCGTCCCGAAATGGCCCGAGCTCCTCCTCGAGTCGATCCCCATGTTCATTCGGATCATTCTGGAGATCATCCAGGTCGCCCTGCACGTCGCACGGGCCTTCAGCGCACTCATGGTCCTCATCTTCGCCACTGAGACCGCTGCCCAGAAGATGACCCCCTACATCGACCGCATGAGCGCCTGACCCACCGCCTCCTCAACCCGAACACCGCGTACCCCACCGGTCCCTTTGCCGTGCTTTCATGAGTATCCGGTCCGGTGAGGAGGCACATGGAGTTCCGTCTGCTCGGCGCGCTCGAAGTCGTCGGCGATGGCGGCCGCGTTCCCGTGCGCGGCCGCCATCACCCGAAGCTCCTGGCGATCCTCCTCGACGAGGCCAACCGGGTCGTCCCGGTCGACCGCATCACCGCCGGGCTGTGGGACGGCGTGCCGCCCGAGTCGGCGCGCCAGCAGGTGCAGAACGTGGTCGCGGGCCTGCGCCGCCAGCTCGGGCCTGGCGGCTCGCGACTGGAGACCGTCGGCCACGGCTACCGGCTCCGCGTCGACCGATCCGAGCTCGACCTGCTGCGCTGCAAGGACAAAGCCGCCGAAGCCGACAAGCTCCGCGCCGCAGGGGACCGCGTCGGCGCCGCCGCCGCGCTCCGGGCCGCGCTCGACGAATGGCGCGGCTCCCCGTTCGCCGGGCTCGAAGGCCGCATGATCGAGGCCGCCGCCCGCAGGCTCGAGGAGTACCGGCTCGCGCTGCTCGAAGCGCGATTCGCCGACGAACTCGAACTCGGACGCGACCCCAGCGCCGAACTGCGCCAGCTCGCCGCCGAACACCCGCTGCGCCAACGCTTCACCGAACTGCTCATGCTCGCCCTCCACCGCACCGGACGCACCCCCGAAGCCCTCGGGCTCTATGCCGAACTGCGGACGCGCCTGGCCGAGGAACTCGGCATCGACCCCGGCGAACGCCTGCGGGACCTCCACACCGCGATCCTCCGCGACAAGCCCGCACCTCCCGCGCCATCGACATCCACGGACGCACCCGCGCTGCTGCCTCCGGGCATCCCCACGTTCACCGGCCGCTGCGGCGAACTCGCCTCCCTGGACGCGCTGCTCGCCGCCGAAGGGACGCGGATCGGGGCGATCACCGGCACCGGCGGGGTCGGCAAGACCACCCTCGCCGTCCACTGGGGACATGGCGTCGCGGACCGGTTCCCCGACGGCCAGCTCTTCGTCAACCTGCGCGGCTTCGAAGTCGAAGGCGCCGCACTGGCCCCCGAAGAGGCCGTCCGAGTGCTGCTCGGCGCGCTCGGGGTGCCGCACCAGCGCATCCCCGCCGACCCCCAGGCGAGATTCGCGCTCTACCGCAGCATCATGTCCGGCAAGCGGGCCCTGGTGATCCTCGACAACGCCGCCGACGCTGCGCACGCGCGCCCGCTCGTACCCGGCGGAACCGGCAACGTCACACTCGTGACCAGCCGCAATCCGCTCTTCGGGCTGATCGCAGTGCAAGGGGCACAAGCATTCTCGGTCCCCGAGCTCACCGTCGAGGAGGCGCGCTCGCTCCTGGCGGCCCGCATCGGCCGGGAGCGGATCGCCGCCGAACCCGAAGCGACCGTTCGTATCATCGACCGGTGCGCGCGACTGCCGCTGGCGCTGGCGATCATGGGCGCGATGGCGGTGGTGCACCCGCAGTTCTCGCTCGGGACGATCGCCGACGAGCTGAAGTTCGAGGAGGGGCGGCTCGACGCGTTCTGCGGCGACGACGCCGCGACGGACCTGCGGGCGGTCTTCCACACGTCCTACCGGGGCCTCGACCCGGTCGCGGCGCGTCTGTTCCGGTTCCTCGGTCTGCATCCGGGCCCTGAGATCACCGCCCCGGCGGCGGCCAGCCTGCTCGCCGTCCCGGTCGAGCGGGCCCGGCGCGCGCTGTTCGACCTGCTGCGCGAACATCTGTTGTCCGAAGTGGAGCCCGGGAGGTTCGGGTTCCACGACCTGCTGCGCGCGTACTCGGTCGAGCTGTCGCGCTCCGACGCACCGGATGAGCGCGAGGCCGCCGCCGACCGGATGTTCGACCACTACCTCCAGAACTGCGACACCGCGTACGCCATGACCGAAGGCGACCGGGACTTCTTCACCGTCGAAGCACCCCTGCCCGGAGTCGTGCTGGAGCCGATCGGCGACCTCTCCGAAGCCCTGCACTGGTTCGGCGCCGAGCGCCGGACCCTGCCCGCGGTGATCGACCGCGCCGCCGCGACCGGCCGCGGGTCCCTGTCCTGGAAGCTCGCCTGGGCGTTCAAGGAGCACGTGTTCCGCCAAGGCGACTGGCACGAAGGCCTCGCGACCCAGCGCACCGTTCTCGAAGCGGCGCAGCGCGACGGCGACGTGGCCGCGCAGCTGCACGCCCGGCGCACCCTCTCGGTCCTGCTGGGCCACCTCGGCGAGTCCGAGCAGGCCCGCGAGCAGCTGGAGCTGGCGCTCGAACTCTGGGACGAGTCGCAAGGGGACCTGCTCCTGGCCCGCCTCCACCTCGGTATGACCCACCTGCTCGACCGCCTCGATGACACCGAGGGGGCGATCGGGCACGGGCGGCTTGCGCTGGAGGTCTCGCGTCGTTCGGGCAACGAGCGCAACGAGAGCCGGGCCCTGAGCGTCCTGGCTTGGAACCTGACCCAGATCGGGCGGCTCGACGAGGCGCTCGACCACGCCGAGCGGGCCATGGAGATCCAGACCCGGTTCGACGCCAAGGTCGCCATGGCCGGGACCTTGGACACCATCGGCGTGATCCGCCACCGCCAGGGCCGCCTCGACCTCGCCCTCGAATGCTTCAACCGGTCCCTGGCCATGGCCTCGGAGCTCGGCCACCGGTGGCTCGAGGCGGACACGCTCACCCACCTCGGCGACGCGCGGGCCGCGCACGGCGAAACCGCTGGAGCCCGGGAGGCCTGGCGAGGCGCGTCAGAGCGGTACGCCGAACTCGGCGCGGACGAGACGGCCCGCAACGTCCGCGAGAAGCTCGAACGCCACTAGCGCGGCAAGGCCGCCGATTCGACCGTCCGCGTGGGGGACTGGATCGCGTTGTAGGCGGCCTGGTAGAGCCTGCGCATGGACCTGATCGCCGAGCGGATCTCCTGGAGGTACCCGCTCGCGGTGTGGCGCTTGCGGAAGTGCGGTTCGGGGAGGGTCGCCGGGTCGACGCCGACCGTGTCGATCGCGCACCCGTAGGGGAGTCCCATGTGGGCGATCGCGTCGCAGTGCTGGAACGCGGTGTAGGGCGCGGAGGTCACCACCAGGACGCTGTCGCCGGGCGCGAGGTCGACCACTTCGTCGGCCCAGAACCGGCACGTGTCCACGGTGTCGGCGCGGCGCAGGTCCGGCTGCGAGGACGGCGCGGCCACGGCGCGGACGGTGACCGGTCCGGTCTCGTAGGTCGCGACCTTCCAGGCCCTGCCTGGAGCCCGGTGCGGGTCGCCGCCTTCGCTGACCTCGGGGTCGCCCGCGATGGCGAAGGCGCGCTTGAGGCTCGCCTCGATCGCGTCCACCTCGAACTCGCCCCCGTCGAGCCCGGTGAGCGCGGCCGACTCCAGGTCGGGCCCGCCCAGGGGCCGGAACCCGCCGACGCCGGTCACGTGGTCGGCTCCGATTCCGCCCGCGAGTAGTTCGGCCGCGAACCGGGTGCGGAAGACGCATGAGGACACCAGGCCGCCGAGCACCAGCACGTGCGTGTAGTGCTCCAGCCGCGGCTTGACCTCCGCGCCGAGGCCGAGGGCCAGCGCGGCGTCGGCGACGACGCGTTCCTGTTCGGGGCCTAGTGGTTCGGGTGCGGTCTCGTGCCGTTCGCGGCCGGCGCGGAAGTCCCAGTGGACGGCGGAGAAGGAGTCGAGGTAGGCGAGGTCTTCTGCGGTGCCGGTGCCGGGGAGTGCGCCGCCGAAGTGCCTGAGGAGTTCCCGTATGGGTTCGGAGCCGCTCCAGGCGGCCACGTCGGCGAGGAGCGAGTGGGCTCTCGCGGCTCTTCCGTCGTAGTGCGGCAATCGCACTGGTGCGAACTCGGGCATGGCTGGTCCGATCTGCGGTGGTGTCGCGGCCTTGTGAGCCGTGGTGGTGTTGTGGCACATGCTAATCGGTTACTGGCTGTGCTTCAGTGCTCAGACCAGGTGAAACGCCGTGTCGTCGCACAAATACGCTCCAGGTCCGATCGCGGTGCGGGACGCGCGGTGTGGGGTGCACCGTCGCGTCTGTGGTCTCCTGCACCATTTTGCCCGCTCGGGCGTCGTGGCGCTGACTAGAGGGCGCTGTGAGGCGCCTGTGGCGTTGCACGGCCTGGATCGGTTGGCACGATCTGGCAAAGCGATTCCTGCTGCGGCACTTCGGCTTTGCGATTCGGCGCCGCTTCGGGAACGATGGTGGCGCGGGTGCGGAGGTGGAATATTCCGATTTCCGGGCCGCGCGACTCATGCGTGACTACGGTGCGGCGAGGAGGGGCGATGACAGTTGAGTGCCTGGTGGTGATGGGCGTGTCGGGCTCGGGGAAGAGCACGATCGCGGGGCTGCTCTCGGAGCGGCTCGGTTGGCCGATGGCGGAGGGTGACGACTTCCACCCGGAGTCGAACGTGGCGAAGATGCGCGCGGGGGAGGCGTTGAGCGACCAGGACCGCCTGCCGTGGCTGGAGTCGCTGCGGGCGTGGATCCGGGGGCGGGCCGATGCGGGGGAGTCGACGGTGGTCACGTGTTCGGCGCTGAAGCACTCGTATCGCGACGTGCTGCGGGCCCCTGATCCTTCGGAGCCGAAGATCCACTTCATCCACTTGCACGGCTCGGAGGAGGTCATCGCCGAGCGGCTCGCGCATCGCAAGGGCCACTTCATGCCTCCGGCGCTGCTGCGGTCGCAGTTGGCGGCGCTCGAACCGCTGACTCCCGGTGAGCACGGCCTGCTGGTGGACATCCGCGAGCATCCTGAACAGATCGTCGAGGAGATCATCGACGAGCTGGGCCTGGAGAAGTGAGCGAAGGGAGGCGGACCGGGTCCGCCTCCCTTCCTTTCAGCCTCGGTTGAGTCTGCGAACGGCCAGTTCGGCGAGGAGCGCGGCGCCGTCGGCGAGCACGGAGTCGTCGAACGCGGCCCGCGGGGAGTGGTTGGAGGCCCCGACGGCCGGGTCGTCGGCGATGGTGGCGCCGTAGAACATGTACGAGCCGGGGACGGCTTCGAGCACGCGCGAGAAGTCCTCGGAGCCCATGACCGGCTCGGGCATCTCGGTGTAGCGGTGCTCGCCGAAGAGGTCCTTGACGGTGTCGGCCACGAACGCGGCCTCGTCGGCGTCGTTGATCGTGGCCGGGTACTCGCGGTCGAACCGCACTTCGGCGTGGAGGCCGTGCGCGGTGGCGATGTCCTCGGCGAGTTTCACCGACTCCTTCTCGACCTGCGCGAGCGCCGCTTCGGAGAAGGTCCGCACGGTGGCCTCGAACTTGGCGTTGTCGGGGATGATGTTGTGCCTCGTGCCCGCGTGGAAGGTGCCTACGGTGATCACGATCGGCTCGAACACGCTGAAGCGGCGGGTGATGAGGTTCTGGAGCGCGGTCACGATCTCGGCGGCCACCGGGATCGGGTCGAGCGTGGCGTGGGGGCGGGAACCGTGGCCGCCCTTGCCGATCACGTTCACGAACAGCCCCGAGGACGCGGCCATCATCGGTCCGGGCCGGGTGGTGAACACGCCGCGCGGGACCATGTCGGAGATGACGTGGAGGCCGTAGGCCCCGACCACGCGCTCGCCCGCGGCGTCGAGGACGCCTTCGGCGATCATGTGGCTGGCGCCGTCGTGGCCCTCTTCGCCGGGCTGGAACATGAACACCACGTCACCGGGCAGCTCGTCGCGGTGCGCCGCGAGCAGCTTCGCGGCGCCGACCAGGCCGGTCGTGTGGAGGTCGTGCCCGCACGCGTGCATGGTGCCCACGTGCTCGGAGGTGAACTCGACGCCGGTCTCCTCGGTGACCGGGAGGGCGTCCATGTCGCCGCGCAGCAGCACCGCCGGGCCGGGGCGGCCGCCGCGCAGGACCGCGGTGACCGAGGTCGAGGTCTCGCCGAGGGTGATCTCCAGGCCGAGCCCGTCGAGTGCGGCGAGCACGGCCGCCTGCGTCTTCGGCAGGTCGAGGCCGATCTCGGGGATCTTGTGGAGTTCGCGTCGCAGTGCGATCAGCTCCGGTGCGATCGTCGCGGCCTCTTCCCGAAAGTCCATGTGCGCTCCCATGCGTCTACTAGCCGGGCGGTAAGCCCGCCTGGTGGACGCAATACTGCCACGCTCGTCCCGGCACCGGACACCCTTCCCGCGCCGAACGTGAAACGGCCCCGCGACCGGCTGGTCGCGGGGCCGTCAGCGTCTCAGAAGACCGGGACGCCGTCTCGAGTCAGCGTCCAGTCCACCGAGGCGAACTCGGCCGGGTCGAGCGCGCCCTTGGCGGTGACCCATTCGATGATGCGGGTGCGGATCTCGGTCGACTCGCTCCACAGCTCCTCGGCCGCGGCCACGTGCGGGAAGTTCCCGCCGCCGTTGGCGCGGTAGTTGTTCACCGCGAACGCGAACTCCTGGTCATCGGCGACCTCGACGCCCTCGTACCGGAGGTTCGCGATGCGCGAGCCCGCGGGCTTGGCGATGTCGATCTCGTAGGTGAACCCCGAGAGGTAGTCGTAGTTGTAGTCCGGCCGCCCGTCCTGGTTCGTGATCGCCTCGGGGTCGACGGCTCCGCCCGCCGGGGTCTGCACGTAATACTCGGCGGAGTACTCCAGGTAGTCGCGCAGCTGCGACCCGTTGAGCCGCTTGGCGACCAGCGTGTTGTCGTAGATGTACAGGCTCGACAGGTCCTTGATACGCACGTCCCCGGCCGGGATGAGCGAGGTCCGCGAGAACGGCGAAGCCTGCGATATGACCGGCAGTTTGGCGAACTCGCCGCCCGCCAGCGCCTCGCGCACCACGTCCTCCTGGACCTTGTTGATCAGGTCGATGATCGGCTCGTCCTTGTACCGCGCCTCGGCGGTGTCGAGGTCGATCACGGCCTGGCCCACGACCTGGTTGACGTAGGCCACGACCTCGTCGTGCTCGGCGGTGAGGATCTCGGTGATCTCCGGGTCGTCGGCGACCGTGTTGGAGTTGCGGATCGAGGCCGACACTGAGGTGACCTTCCACTTGCCGCGGTCCCATTCGACCTCGAAGTCGAACACGGTCAGGCGCTGGCCGTGGAAGTACGGCTCGGAGAGCACGACCTCGCGGCCGTCGGGGCCGGTGACGCGTTCCTCCTCGATCTCGATGTGGGCGTGGCCGACCAGGATCGCGTCGATGCCGGGGACGGTCTCGGCCACGATCTTGGCGGCGTTCTCGATGCCGATCCCGGTGGAGGTGTCGTAGGCCGAGGTCCCGGAGGTCCCCGAGTGGGCCGAGACGATCACGACGTCGACGCCTTTGCGTTCGCGCAGGTGCTTCACCCAGTGCGCGGCCTCGGTCTCCAGGCTCGGGAACTCCAGGACACCGTCCACGTAGGCCTTGTCCCAGATGGTCACGCCCGGGGTGCACAGACCGAGGATCGCGACCTTGACGTCGCGGCCCCTCGGGGTGCGCATGCGCACGATGTGGTAGGGCGGGAACGCCGGCTCGTCCGTGGCGGTGTCGATCACGTTGGCGCCCAGCAGCGGGAACTCCAGCTGCGACTCGAACTTGCGGAGCGTGTCGAGCCCGTAGTTGAACTCGTGGTTGCCCAGCGCGGCGGCGTCGTAGCCGATGGCGTTCATGGCCTGGGCCATCGGGTGGACCGGCCCGGCCTCGCCCGCGATCGGGTCGACGCGCGCGTAGTAGTACGCCAGGGGCGTGCCCTGGATGGTGTCGCCCGCGTCGATGAGGATCGTGTTCTCGCGGCCCTTCTCCCGGCGCACCTGCTCGACGAGGGTGGCGATGCGCGCCAGGCCCTTGGCGTTCCCGTCGGCGTCGGTGTACTCGCCGTCGGCGAAGTAGTCCCAGTTGAAGACGTTGCCGTGCAGGTCGGTGGTGCCCATGACGGTGAACGAGTGGCGCTTGACGGGCTTGGCCTGCGCCGGTGACGCGGTGATCGCGGCAGCGGCCGCCCCCGCGGCGGCCGATGCTCCGAGGAGGGTTCTGCGGTTGACGGTCATGCTTGCTGCTCCTGATTCTCCCGAGGGATTCGAGCGGTATGCGAGGAGTATTCCACGAAACTCGGGTGACATCCGATGACCCCATCTTGAATCGCGGGTGTCGATACCGGAACATCTCGGGGCCTTGGGGTTCGGCCCCGCTCACAGGAACGGCAGGTCCACTTGCGGCAGGACCGGGCCGAGCACGAGCGCGAGCCCGGCCGTGGCCGGCAGGACCAGGAACGCCGCGAGCACGCCGGTCACCAGGCACGCCGTCCACCGCGGCGTCGACTCCCGCAGCCTGCGCAGGTGGACGAGGAGGATCATGGCGGCCACGATGAGCGGCGGCCCGACCGCGACCAGCCAGGACGGCACCGGCCCCAGCGTCACCGGCGCCTGCTGCACCCCGATCACCGCCACCACCCCGGTCGCCAGCGCCAAGCTGAAGTCGATGAAGAACAGCAGTGACTCGGGCGCGTCGACCTCGGCGAGCACGTCCGAGCGGAACCGGAAGCACATGATCAGCGCGATCACCAGGACGACGATGAGGACGACCTTGACGACGCCTCCTTGGGTGGGCGGCCCCAGTTCGGCCGCCGCGAAGACGACGGTGGCGCAGACCGCGATGAACCCGAGCAGCAGCGTGAGCGTCCCGGTGTAGACCAGCCACAGCACCAGCACGGGTCGTTCGCGCAGGCCCCGCTTGCGGAACGCGGCGCGGGCGGTGAAGGCGAGCGGGAGGTTCGCCGCGGCGAACACGAGAAACCACGCGACCGCCGCCGCGAACTCGGCCTCCACTACGGACATGATCACGAGAGCGAACAGGACGAGTTCGGCCGCGAGCACCGTCATGCCGATCGCGATGTCGGCCAAGGGCTTCCCCAGTTTCGCCAGCGGCACGCCCATGAGCAGTCCGAATGCGATCCAGAACGCCATGAGCAGTGTCCACTGCGTCAGGATCGCCAGGGGCATCACGCCGAGGATCTGGCCGCGACCGATGTCGAGCAGCGCCTCGGCGAGCGGGCGAGGCTGGTCGCCGCCGTAGAAGGCGTAGGCGACCGTGAGCAGCACCAGGCCGATGACGAATCGCAATTTGCCCGGGTCCTGCCAGAACCGCCGCTCGATCTGGTCCTTGGTGAACCGCCCGATGCCGATCCCGGCGGTGATGGACGCGCGGGTCACCTTGTAGCCCACGTAGACCGTGAGCACGGCGACCACGAGCCAGAACAGGCCGCCGACGAGCGCGGCGTCGACGTCGAGCCCGAGGACGGTCAGCACCTGCGCCACTTCGGCGAAGAAACCGTCAAGCCCTCCCATCACGGAATCCACTATGGACTGAGGTGGTGCGGGACAAGACAAGATGACCCATGAGAGCTCCTGAGGGGGAGGCGAGGGGCAGGTCTCCCTCGATGCTACGGCGGCGCGACCCACGCCGCCTCCCCATAACCAGCCGCTCGCGAGACCCGATGCCGCCGTTCGGCACCGGGTACGATCCGGAGATGATCTGCGTCTACGGCGCCGGGAGCGTCGGCTGCTATGTGGGCGGGCGGCTCGCCGCCGCCGGAGCCGACGTGACCTTCGTGGGCCGCGAACCCCTCGCCCGCGAGACCGCCGCGCACGGGCTCACCCTCACCGGCCTCGACGGAACCTCCGACCGGGTCGAACACCCCCGCTACACCACCGACGCCGAGGCCGCCGCCGACGCCGACCTGGTGCTCCTCACCGTCAAGTCCGGCGCGACCGCCGAAGCCGCCGAATGCCTCGCCGAGCTCCTGCGGCCCGGCGCGATCGTGGTGAGCCTCCAGAACGGCCTGCGCAACACCGCGACCCTGCGCGAAGCCCTGCCCGACCAGACCGTCCTGGCCGGGACCGTCGAGTTCAACGTGGCGCGCCTGGGCGAAGGCCGCTTCCACCGCGGCACCGCCGGAGCGGTCCTCGTCCAAGACCACCCGGGCCTGGCGGCCTACGCGGACGCGCTGGCGAGCGCCGGGGTCGCACAGCGCCCCGACCTGGGCGCCGTCCAGGCCGCGAAACTCCTGATCAACCTCAACAACTCCGTCAACGCCCTCTCCGGGCTGCCGCTGCGCACCGAACTCGCGCAGCGCGACTTCCGCCGCTGCCTGGCCCTGGCCCACCGCGAGGCCCTCGGGGTCCTGCGCGCCGCGCGCCTGGACGTCGGTCGCACCGCCGGGCTGCCCCCGGGCCTCATGCCGGTCTTGCTCCGCCTGCCCGACAAGGTCTTCGCCCGCGCGGCCCGCCGCGCGCTCGCCGTCGACCGCCACGCCCGATCGTCCATGTGGGACGACCTCGAAGCCGGTCGTCCCACCGAAGTGGACCACATCAACGGCGAAGTCACGGCCCTCGCCGCCGAGCACGGGCGCACCGCCCCGGTCAACGCCGAGCTCACCGAACTCGTCCACGCCGCCGAGGAGGGCGGCCGCCGCGACTGGCCCGGCCCCGAACTCCTCGACCGCCTGAAGCGGGCCGCGGCGTCCTGACCCGGCGATTCACCGCCGCTCGCGGACCGTGTGGCAGGATTGGCGCCATGAGAACGCTCGACATCCCGGACGCCCGGCCGCGCCCCTCGAACGTGGTCCTGGGCCTGATGCGCATCGGCGCGCTCGACGACGACGCCATCCGAACCCTGTTCGACACCGCGCTGGAAGTGGGCGTGAACGTGTTCGACCACGCCGACATCTACGGCTCCGAGCGCCACGAGTGCGAGGACCGGTTCGGCAAGGCCCTCAAGCTGACCGACGAGGACCGCGAGGCGATCGTCATCCAGTCGAAGGTCGGCATCCGCGAGGGCTTCTTCGACTTCTCCAAGGAGCACATCCTCCGCAGCGTCGACGAGTCCCTGGCCGCGCTGCGCACCGACTACCTCGACCTGCTGCTGCTCCACCGGCCCGACACGCTCGTGGAGCCCGACGAGGTCGCCGAGGCCTTCGACGAGCTCGAAGCCGACGGCAAGGTCCGCCAGTTCGGGGTCTCCAACCACACGCCCGGCCAGATCGAGCTGCTCAAGACCGCCGTGCGGCAGCCGTTGCGCTACAACCAGGTCCAGCTGAGCATCACCCACGCGCCGCTCATCGCCTCCGGCGTGGCCGCCAACATGTCCGGCCTCGACCAGTCCGTCGATCGCGACCGGGGCCTGCTCGACTACTCCCGCCTCAACGGCATGACCCTCCAGGCCTGGTCCCCGTTCCAGCGCGGCTTCTTCGACGGCGTCTTCCTCGGCGACCGCGAGCACCACCCCGAACTCAACGACGCCCTCGACGACATCGCCGCCGCCTACGACACCACCCCCACCGCGATCGCCGTCGCCTGGATCACCCGCCACCCCGCTAATATGCAGGTCGTCCTCGGCACCACCAACCCCGACCGAGTCCGAGAATCCGCCGCGGGCTCCGACATCCCCCTGACCCGAGAACAGTGGTACCGCCTCTTCCGCGCGGCCGGACACACGCTTCCCTAGGGCCCGAAAAGGACGACATCATGCCCGACATCGGCTCCAACGGCGTCTCCCTGGAGGCGCCCGTCCCGGTCCTGCGGATCTTCTCGGAGGCGAAGGCCAAAGAGTTCTACCTCGACTACCTCGGGTTCGACCTGGCCTGGGAGCACCGCTTCGAGGACGGCCTGCCGCTGTACATGCAGGTCGAACGCGGCGCCACGGTCCTGCACCTGAGCGAGCACCACGGCGACGGCAGCCCCGGCACGGTCGTGTTCGTCCGGATGACCGGCCTTGACGCGTTCCATCGAGAGCTCGGGGCGAAGGACTATCCGTACTCGAACCCGGGCATCGAAACGGAGCCTTGGGACGCCCGCTCGATGACCGTCATTGATCCATTCGGCAATACCCTGCGGTTCAACGAATATCGGTAGCGTGCGGCATACCGGTCGGGAGGGTGAGGCGGAAGCGGCATCCTTCCTCGGTGTCGAGGAGATCGAGGTTGCCGCCGTGGGCCTGTGCGATTTGGCGGGCGATCGGGAGGCCCAGGCCGGTGCCGGGGGTGCTCCCGCCTCGCCAGAATCGTTCGAAGATCCGTTCCCGTTCGGCCGCAGGCACACCTGGGCCCGTGTCGGTGACCACCACCGACACGTTCCCAGGTCCTCGGTTCAGCTCGACTTCGACTTCTGAGCCTTGCGGGGCGTGCTTGATCGCGTTGTCCACGAGGTTCGCGATCGCTCGGTGGAGGCTCGGGGCGTCCACTGCCGCTTCGACATCGGTGTCGCCGCTGCGGGTCAAGCGCACTGACTTCGCTTCGGCCACCGCTGCGAACTCCTCCAGGACCGCCGCTGCCAGCGCCGCCAAGTCCGTGGGATTGCGTTCGAGCGTGCGGGCCCGGCCCCTCGCGTCCACGAGCAGTTCGCCCACCGTGTCGCTCAGCCGCGCGGCCGCGTTTCGGCTGCGCTCCAAGCCTTCCCGGTACAGCTCCATCGTGGGCTCGGGGTGATCCAGCAGCACGTCGGCCCCGGTGATGAGTACCGCCAGCGGTGTCCGCAGTTCGTGGCTGGTCTCCTCCACGAGTCGCCGCTGCACCTGCGCTGAACGCTCCAAGCGGTCGAGCATCGCGTCGAACGCGGCGGCCAACCCGATCGCCTCCGTCGATCCTTGGGCCCGGCCCACCCTCAGGCTCAAGTCCGCCGCCTCGATGCGTTCTGCCGCCTCCCTGATGCGCACGAACGGCCGCACCGCCCGGCCCGACCACCACCAGGCCAGCGCCGCCGTGACCGGCAGCAGCGCCACCAGTGTCGCCACGGCCCAACCGGACGGTGCGATGCTCGTGCCCGTGACCGTGTGCGCCACGCCCTGCGCGTCGACCTCGATCACCTCGTGCTCCTCGATGGAGGCGACGGCGAAGACCAGCACCACCGGCAGGTAGATCGCCAGCGCGCCCGCCAGCGCCAAGCGGACTCGCAGCGATCTCATGACGCCTCCAACCGGTAGCCGACCCCGGTCACCGTCGCGATCGGTCCGGGCTCGCCGAGCTTGCGGCGCAGACGACTGAGGATCACCCGCACCGACGCGGTGAACGGGTCGGCCTGCGCGTCCCACACGTGCTCCAGCAGTTCCTCGGCCGAGACCGCCTCCCCTTGTCGGTGCATGAGGTACCGCAGCATCGAGAACTCCCGCGCGGTCAGTTCGAGTTCGCGTTCGCCGCGCCAGGCCCGGTGCGTCGCGGTGTCCAGACGCAGGTCGCCCGCTTCGAGCAGTGCGTCCGCTTCGTCCGCCCGGCGGGCCAGGGCCCGCAGCCGAGCCGCGAGTTCCCTGAAACTGAACGGTTTGACGAGGTAGTCGTCCGCGCCAGCGTCGAGTCCGGCCACCCGGTCGTCCACCGCGTCCCGTGCGGTGAGCACCAGGACGCGTCTGGGGCGGCGCAGGTGCGGGTCGGTCGCGAGGCGCCGCACGAGGTCCATGCCGTCCCCGTCAGGGAGGCCCAGGTCGAGGCAGGCCACGTCGAAGTCGTTGGCGCACAGCAGCTCCTCGGCCTCCGCACAGGTGGCCGCGAGGTCCACCGCGTAGGCCTCGTTGCGCAGGCCGAGCGCGAGGACCGGTCCGAGGTCGCGGTCGTCCTCGACCAGGAGGATGCGCATGCGGTGCCTTTCAGTCGGTTCGCCAGGCCCGGGCGGTGCCGCCGGGGCCCTCGACGGTGAGTCCGTCGGCGTCGAAGACCACCCGCAGGCCGCTCCCGGCGCCGCTCAGGTTCTCCGGCCGGAACCCGCCGTCGCCCGAGGAGACCAGCGTAAACTCCGGCGGCTCCGCGCCGAGCCATACGCCCGCGACGCCGCCTTGCGCGTCGAGCGCGTACCAGGCCAAGTACTCGCCGTCTTCGGCGGTGATGCGCACGTAGGTGCGCAGTTCCGATTCCTCCACGACGGTCCCCGCGAGTTCGACCGCCTCGATCGCCCCGATGTCCGACTCGACGGCCTCGACCTCTTCGCGGCCCGCCGCGGTCTCGCCCGCGAGCAGGGCCTCGACCGCCGACTCGTGTTCGGCCACCGCATCGCCGGTGTAGGCCCCGGGGACGAACAGTGCTTCGACGGCGTCCGCGCCGTCGGCCGCCACCAGCAGCCGGTCCTCGGCGGCGGTCACGGTGAACACGCCGCCCGAATCCAACTCGTAGGTCCCCTCGGCGGCGGCCAGTTCGGCCGGGTCGGCCTCGACGTGCCCCTCGGGCATCGGGATCGCATCGCCCGAAGCGAGCGCCGGACCCACGGCCTGGATGAGCTCCTCGGCGGTCACCGCATCGGTGTTGGACGCGACCGCGATGGACTCGCCCGTCTCCGGCAGCCACGCCACGACCGCGTTCTGCCCGGTGTCGCCCCCGCCCCCGGCCGATATGACCACCGGGGTGCCGAACGCCTCGGCGTCCAGCGACACCCACCCGGGCAGTTCGACGGCCCCATCCCCGTGATCGAACTCCAAGCCCCGCAACAACTCCACGGCCTCCGGCGAGACCACCTCGCCCGCGAACAGCGCTTCGGTCCAGGCGGCGAGGTCGGCGGTGGTCATCGCCAGGTCGCCGTTGCCCTCCATCGCCCAGTGCGGCCCGGCGAAGTCCCCAGTGGACGACGCGGCCACGCCCCCTTCGTAGCCGATCGCGCGCGGCCCCGGCGCGGCCGGGTCGCCGTCCCAGAACCCGCCGCCCCGAAGCACCTCCGCGGCCATGAACTCCCGGTAGGACCCGGTGGCCTCGTCCACGATCAACGCCAGCAGCGTGTACCCCGCATTGGAGTACAGGTAGTCGCTCCCCGGTGCGAACGCCGACTCCAACTCGCCGATCGCCGCTATCGCGTCTTCCCGCGACAGCGGCTCGTGGTCGTGCCCGTGCGAACCGTTCAGGCCGCTCGTGTGCAGCAGCAACTGCTCCACGGTCACCTCCGCGGCCGGGCCCGCCAGGCCCGGCACGAGGTCCCCGGCCCGGTCCTGGACCCCGATCACTCCGTCCGCGGCCAGCTCGGCGATCGCGGCCGCGGTGAACGCCTTGCTCACCGAGCCGATCGCGAACACGGTCTCGTTCGAGTTCGCCGTCCCGTTCTCGCTGTCGGCCGACCCGAACGCGGCCCGGCACCCGAACCCGTCCGGCCCGGCGAGGGCCACCGCGCCGCTGAACCCGGCCGCGGCCCAACCGCTCAGGCCCGCCACCAGGTCCGGATCGCAAGGCTCGGCGGCCGGTTCGCCCTCCCCGGGACCGGAGTCGGCGGTGCATGCGGCGGCCAGCATGGCCGCCGCGAGGATCGTCACGATGCGTCTCATGCCCGAACCGTAGGACCGGCGGTGTGAACCGGCTGTAAACGACTCAGGCGGTCCACCGGCCGGTCGCGTCGAACTCGTCCAGCACCGCCCGGTGCGGGGCCGGGTCCAGGCCTTTCGTCGCCAGCCACGCGTCGTCGTAGTACGTGCCCCGGTACGCCTCGCCGCCGTCCCCGGCGACCACCACCAGGTCCCCAGTCTCGCCGCGAGCGGTCATCTTGGCCGCCA
This sequence comes from Glycomyces sp. NPDC046736, assembly GCF_040645615.1. Lineage (NCBI taxonomy): Bacteria > Bacillati > Actinomycetota > Actinomycetes > Glycomycetales > Glycomycetaceae > Glycomyces > Glycomyces sp. NPDC046736. The sequence goes on from NZ_JBEYYO010000001.1 coordinate 56,728, forward strand.
ACACCATCGCGGCCCACAGGCATGTTCCCGTGGCGGGCCCGAACGCGAGGCCGTGCCGTTCGGCCAGGTACCGCGTCGCGGCCGCGCCGGCCGCGTCCGGGACCGGGACCACGGCGTCGACCAGGTCGATGCGGAACGCCGGTTCGACGCGCGGCCTGCCGATCCCGGGGACGCGCGAGGGCATCCCGGTCGCGTAGCCGTCGTAGCCGCTGGCCCACGCGGGGAAGTGGCTCGAATGCTCGGGGTCGGCCACGGCCACCCGCGTGGCGGCCCCGGCGTAGCGCACGTGGCGGCCCGCGGTGGCCGAGGTGATGCCGGTGCCCGCGCCGCACACGATCCACGCCGGTGCGACGTCGCTCTGGGCCAGGATCTCCCCGGCGACGCCACCCGTGCGCCAGTCCGTGGCCGCTTCGGCGCGGGCGAACATGTCGAGGTAGTGCCCGCCGCGCTCGGCCGCGAGACGCTCGGCGGTCGCGTAGATCGCCAGCGGCGGATCGACCAGCTCGCACGTGCCGCCGAGCGCCTCGACGGCCGCGATCTGGGCCGGGTGGGCCTTCGCGGGCATGACGCACGTGTACGGCAGCCCGAGCCGGTTCGCGAAGTGCCCCAACGCGAGTGCCGCACCGCCGCCGGTGGCCTCCACGATCGGGGTGCCTTCTCGCAGCTCGCCGTCGACCACGGCCTTGAGGAGCAGGTCGCGCACCAGCCGGTGCTTGAGGTTCCCCGTCGGCTGCGCGGTCTCGTCCTTGACGTGGATCGCGACGCCCTCGCCGAAGCGCACGACCCCGGTGCGAAGCGGCGTCGGCTCGCTTTCGCGCAGCGCGGCCACGGCCTTCCGGGTCCAGTCCATGCGCCCCAAGCTACTAGGGCGCGTCAGCCCCTCGGCAGGTCCAGCAGGACCACTTCGCTGCGGTAGTGCTGGGACGCGGTCATGTCGCCGCGGAACCACAGCAGCGGCACGCGGGACGGGTCGCCGGGAGCGACGATCGGACGCAGATTGTCCACTTCGGAGTCCTCGGTGATCGGCGTCCAAGCCCAGGTCTCGCCGCCGTCCTCGGTGCGGCCGTGGAAGATCTCGTGGTGCGCCAGGTCGCCGCCGCGAGGGTCGACGCGGGTGGACATGTACACCGAGTCCAAGTCGTACGGGTCGATCGAGGCCAGGCCCGTGTAGTCCTCCTCGTGCGGCATGAGCCCCGGCCCGGCCTGGGCGAGCTCGCCCACGCGCCACTGGCCGCCGGGGGACAGGCGCGCGTAGAAGAACCGCAGGTCCGGGTGCGCCTTGCCGCGCTCGAACGCTTCCGTCTCGCCCGCGCGGGCGGTCAGGACCGCCGCGACCGTGCCGTCCTCGCCGCGGCGAATGTCGGTGGTCCAGCAGTGCGACATCCGCACCCCGCCCCAGTGGGATCCCGCCGCGAGCACCGTGGTTAGCTCCACTTGCGACGGTGCTTCACCGCGAAGGGCCTCGGCGTCCACGACCGTGCCGTCGCTGCGGTGCAGCGCACCGTGCTCCAAGTAGCCGTGGTAGATCGAGTTGTCGAAGTCCCGCGGGTGGTGGTCGGTGGTCACCAGGTCGATCCGGCCGCGGCCCGCATAGCGGGTGTACCCGTTGACGTAGCCGACCTTCGGCCTGGTGAACAGCTTGCCCGCGTACGCCCACGTGTCGCCGTCGTCGTCGGAGACCAGCGCGCACTGGTCGTCGTTCACCGCCCTCGCGAAGCAGTACAGCCGCCCGTCCATCTCGCGCAGGTTCGCGTACGTGACGCCCCTCCCGCCGGTCAGGGCGCTCCAGTCGAACGTGCGCTCGGGCCCCCACCGGGTCGGATCATTCGGTTCGCTGACGCGCCAGCGGGTCAGGTCGTCGGTCTTGTGCTTGGTGTAGACGGCGAGCCAGCGGCCGTCGGCGCGGTGCCACAGCGCGGGCACGTCGTGGTCGTCGACTTCGAGCCGCTCGTGCAGCACCACCACTTCACTTGCGCCCGAAGCGAGGTCGACCACCGCGACTTCGACGTTCCCCGACCGCGCCTGGCCGCCCGGGCCCTCGGCGGCGGCGATCGAGCCGACCACGAGCGTGCCCGCCACGGGGTCGACGAGGGCGCGCTCGTCCTGGAACCAGCACCACGCGCCGTTGTCGTTGACCACCAGGGGTTCGTCCATCGGGGGCTCCCTCTCGCTCGCCGCATCGAAGCCCCACCATATCTGCAAGCGCTATCCACCCGGCGTCCGCACCCTTCGTACTGCCACCAAAGGCTGAGCCGCGCCTGCGAACCTCACTCCCGCGACCGACGCGGAGCCCCCGCCCGGATTCATACGCTTCAAGCATGGAACTCACCCTCGTAGCCCCGCTGGTCGCGCTCGCGCTGATCGACTCGACCAGCTTCGGGACGCTGCTCATCCCGATCTGGCTGCTGCTCGCCCCCGGCCGCGTGAGGGCCGGGCGCATGCTCGTCTACCTCGGCACCATCGCGGTGTTCTACTTCGCCGTGGGCATGCTCATCGTGCTCGGCGCGACCACGTTCCTCGAAGACCTCTCCGCGCTGGTCGAGACCCGCCCCGCGATGTGGATCCAGCTCGCCCTCGGCGTGGGCCTGTTCGCCCTGAGCTTCCGCTTCGACTCCAAGAGGCGCAAGCAGGACGGCGGCGGCCGCGTCGACCGCTGGCGCGAAAGAGCCCTCGGCGTCGAGGCGCAGGCCGGGGACGGCGCGGTGCGCACGCGCGGCTCGGTGCTCTCCCTCATGGGCCTGGCCACCGCCGCCGCGACCCTCGAAGTCGCCACGATGCTCCCGTACCTCGCCGCGATCGGACTGGTCACCGCCGCCGGGCTCGGCGCGGTCGGCACCACCGCCACGATTGCCGCGTACTGCCTCGTCATGATCGCGCCCGCGCTGTTCCTGCTGGCCGCCAGGCTCATGGCCCGCAACGCGATCGAACCGGTGCTCCAGAAGATCAACGCCTGGATGACCAAACACGCCGCCTCCACCACCGGCTGGATCATCGGCATCGTCGGCTTCCTCCTCGCCCGCGACGCCGCCATGCGCCTGGGCCTCATCGAGCAGCTGTTCAACAACTGAGACCGGCACGTGCCGCGGGACACGTTGCGGCGCTAGTTAGGCTTGCCTAAGATCTCGGTGAGCCCACCACCCGCAGACAGGAACCCATGCCGCATCCCGCCACGCCCCGAACCGAAGGGCAGCCGCGCCTGCGGCTCCCGCGCTGGTTCCAGGCCCCCGACGAGCCGATCCCGGTCCGGCCGCTCCGCGTCGACCAAGGCACCACCGCCAGACGTCTGACGCTCCGCGTCATCGGAGGCGCCCCCAAGTACACCGTCCCGGCCGCGGCCCTCCTCATCGGCCACCAGGTCGGCGAGGTCCTCGTCCCGGTCATCATGGGCTTCGCCATCGACCAGGCCGTCGCCACCGGCGACCCCGTGCGCCTCGCGCTGTGCCTGGCGCTCCTGGCCGCCGACTTCGCGATGCTCTCCTTCAGCTACCGGTTCGGCTCCCGCGTCGGCATGCTCGGCGTCGAAGCGATCCAGCACCGCCTGCGCACCCTCGTGGCCGACCGGCTCCTGGACCCCGCGGGCGTCAAGGGCCGCACCGGACTGCCCGGCGTCTCCCTCTCGATCGCCTCCTCGGACGTCAACGTCCTCGCGCGGGCCGCCATCCTCTCCTACTACCCGGTGGGCGAACTCGCCGCGATCATCCTGTGCACCACCGTGCTGATGACGATCTCCTGGCAGCTCGGCCTCATCGTCCTCCTCGGCGTCCCGATCCTGCTGCTCCTGATGGACCGCGCGGGCGGGCCACTGCGCCGCCGCAGCGAACGCCAGTCCGCGCTCGCCGCAGCCGCCTCCGGCAAGGCCGCCGACCTCATCGCCGGCTACCGCGTCATCTCCGGACTCGGCGCGCAGGACACCGCCGCGGGCCGCTACCGCCGCTCCAGCCGCGAAGCCCTCGGCGGCAGCCTCCACGCCGCCGGGGCCCAAGGCCTCTACACCGGCTCGATGAGCCTGGCGACCGGCCTCTTCGTGGCCGGACTCGCGCTCGTGGCCGGACTGCGGGCCTGGAACGGGGACCTCACCGTCGGCCAGCTCATCACCGTGGTGGGCCTGGCCCAGATCATCCTCGGACCGCTCGGCTCCTTCGCCACCAACTTCGGGGCGATCCTCGCGACCGCGCTCGCCTCCGCCGACCGCGTGCTCTCGATCCTCCAGCTCCCGCCCGGGGCCGCCCCGCACGGCGACGCCCGGCCCGAACCCGGCGAAGGCAAACTCGGCGTCACCGGCCTCACCACCGCCTCGCTCACCGCCCTCGACCTCGACATCGCCCCCGGCGAATGCGTGGGCCTGCGCGCCCACCCCGGTGCCGCGGCCGAACTCGCCGCGGTCCTCTCCGGCGCGGCCGAACCGGACGCGGGCACCGTCACCTGGCAGGACCGGCCCCTGGCCGACTACGACCTCGAAGCCCTCCGCGCCGCCGTGCTCGTCGTCCCCCACTACGCCGCCCTCTTCGACGGCACCATTCGCGACAACGTCGCCCTAGACGACACCACCGACGCGGACGTCGAGGCCGCGATCGCCGCCGCCGACGGCGCGGAGATCCTCGAAACCGCGCCCGAGGGCCTCGACACCCAGGTCGGCGACGACGGCCTGCGCCTGTCCGGCGGCCAGCGCCAGCGCATCGCCCTCGCCCGGGCCCTCGCCCAGCGGCCCCCGCTGCTGGTCCTCCAGGACCCGACCACCGCCGTCGACTCCGTGACCGAGTCGCGCATCGCCGAGCGCCTGCGCGAGGCCCGCCGCGGCGGCTCGACCCTGCTCATCACCGACGCGCCCGCGCTCCTGGCCGTGTGCGACCGCGTCGTGGACCTGCGAGGCACCCATGAGTGACACCCGCGGACGCCTCACGTCCGTCGCCGAACCGCGCCCGCCGCGCCGCCCGGCTTCGTCGCCGCCTGTCGCCGATGCCCCCGCGCAGCTCTCCACGACCGGCCTCGAAGGGAGCACCCATGAGTGACACCCGCGAACCGCTCCCGCTCGCCACCTCCGCCCAGGTCCGCGCCGAAGTGCGCCTCGCCCTCAAAGGCGGCACCTGGAGAGTCGTCGGCGTCGTCTCGCTCCTCACCGCCGGGGCCGCCGCGGGCCTGGTCACCCCGGCCGCGCTCGGCGCGCTCGTGGACGTGGTCTCCGAAAGCCAAGGCGCCGAACGCATCTGGTGGATCGCCGCCGCGATCGCAGTCGGCGCCCTCGCCGCGGCCGTGTTCGACGGGTTCGGGCAAGTCGGCGCGACCCGCCTGGTCGAGCGCGTGCTCGCCTCCACCCGTGAACGCATGGTCGCCCGCGGCCTCGCCCTCCCGCGCGCCGCCCTGGAGAAGGCCGGCGCGGGCGACCTCGTCTCCCGCGCGGGCGACGACGTCGCCGTGGTCGCCGAAGCCGCGCCCGTCGTGGTCCCCGCCGTCACCAGCTCGGCCTTCACCATCGCCATGACCATCGTCGGCATGGCCGCACTCGACTGGCGCTACGCGGTGGCCGCCGTGCTCCTGGTCGCGCCCGTCCACTGGCGCACCCTGCGCTGGCACCGCCGCAACGCCCCGCACGTGTACGAGGCCGAGCGCGCCGCGATGGCCCAACGGGCCCACCTGCTCCTGGCGTCCCTGCGCGGCATCGAGACCGTCCACGCCTTCGGGCGCTCGCGCCCCCACGGCGCAGGCATCGCCCGCGCCTCTTGGGAGGTCACCAAGTGGGCCGTGCGGGCCCGCACCGTGATCAACGGGTTCTTCGCGCGCCTGAACTTCGCCGAGTTCCTCGGGATGGGCTCGATCCTGGTGGTCGGGTTCTGGCTCGTGCGCGAAGGCCAGGGCACCGTCGGCGCGGCCACCACCGCGATGCTGTTCTTCCTGCGCCTGTTCGACCCGATCAACCGCCTCATGTACGTCGTGGACGACCTCCAGTCGGCCCTGGCGTCCATGCGCCGCATCGTCGGCGTCATCCGCGCCGAGCAGTACACGCCCGCCGACCGGCCCGAACCCGCGTCCGACACGGCCGCCGAGGTTCAGGGCCTGCGCTTCGCCTACACCCCAGGGCATCCCGTGCTCGACGACGTGGACCTGCGCATCGCCCCCGGCGAGACCGTCGCGCTCGTCGGCTCCTCCGGGGCCGGCAAGAGCACCCTCGCCGCGGTCGTGGCCGGGGTCCTCGAACCCGAGTCCGGGGCCGCCTCGGCGCCGGTCCGGACCGCGCTGGTCACCCAGGAGGTCCACGTCTTCGACGGGACCCTGCGCGAGAACCTCGACCTGGTCCGGCCCGAAGCGACCGACGCCGACCTGGAGGCGGCCCTGCGCCGCGTCGGAGCCGAATCGCTCCTGGCCCTGCCCGAGGGGCTCGACACGGCCATCGGCGGCGGCGGGCTCGAACTCACGCCCGCGCAGGCGCAGACGCTCGCGCTGGCGCGGGTGGTCCTGCTCGATCCGCCGCTCGCGGTGCTCGACGAGGCCACCGCGGAGGCCGGGAGCGCCGATTCGGCGGCCCTGGACCGGGCCGCTTCGGCCGCGTTGGAGGGCCGCGCGGGCCTGCTGGTCGCGCACCGGCTCGACCAGGCTGCGAAGGCCGACCGGATCGTGGTCATGGAGCGCGGCCGGATCGTGGAGGAGGGCGCGCACGCCGACCTCGCGGCCGCCGACGGCCCGTACGCGCAGGCCTGGGGCCTGTGGACGCGCGGGCGCGAGTGATTCGAACCGGACGAACGGCCCGGTGCGTCGCGCACCGGGCCGTTTCGCTCTGAAAAATCGCCGTCCCCCGGGGTTGACGCTCATACCCCGGTAGGGTATACATGTACCTCAGAGATACCCCCTAGGGGTATAACGGAGCGAAGGAGCACGACATGAGCCTCATCGAACTCGAATACGACGTCACCGGCATGACCTGCGGCCACTGCGAGGGCTCGGTGCGCGCCGAGGTCAGCGCCATCGAGGGCGTGAAGACCGTCGACGTCAGCGCCAAGACCGGCAGACTGAAGGTGACGGCCGAGGGCGCGCTCAGCGACCAGACCGTGCTCGACGCGGTCGACGAGGCCGGCTACAAGGCCGTGCGGGCCTGACATGAACGCCCCGCAGCGCATCGGCCTCTACGGAGCCGGACTCGCGGTGGTCTTCGCGGCCGCCTTCGTCATCGGCGGCGCCGTGGTCCCCGAGCGGACCGTGGAGAACTGGTCGGCCACCGAAGACGACATGGACGAGCACGGCATGGAAGACGAAGGGACAGAGGAAGTGGAAGGCCACGACACCCACGGCGAACCGGCCGCGCAGGCACCGCGCGGGCTCGGCATCGAGCAGGACGGGTACCTCCTCGGCGAGGTCGCCGCGCCCGCCGTCACCGGCGAGGCCGGTGCGCTGTCGTTCACCATCGCGGACGCCCACGGCGAGCCGCTCACCGAGTACGAGACCTCGCACGAGAAGGACCTGCACCTCATCGTGGTCCGCTCCGACGGGTCCCAGTTCCGCCACGTCCACCCCGAGCTGGACGCCGAGGGCGTCTGGTCGATCCCGTGGGAGTGGAACGCGGCCGGGTCCTACCGCGTCTACACCGACTTCGTTCCCAAGGGCGGTGAGGACGTCACCTTGGCCCGCACCGTGAACGTGGCCGGGGACCTCGCCACGGCCGCGCCCCTGGCCGTCGCCGAGACGGCGCGGACCGGCGACTTCGAGGTCGCCATCGAAGGCGAGCTGACCGCGGGGGAGTCCTCCGAGCTCACGCTCACCGTCACCCAGGGCGGCGAGCCGGTGACCGCGCTGGAGCCCTACCTCGGCGCGTACGGCCACCTGGTCGCGCTCCGCGAAGGCGACCTCGCGTACCTCCACGTCCACCCCGAAGGCGGCGACGCCGAGCCCGGAGTCCTCTCGGGGCCCGACATCGTGTTCGCGGCCTCCGCGCCCACGCCCGGCCGCTACCTCCTCTACCTCGACTTCCAAGTCGACGGCCAGGTCTACACCGCGCAGTTCGCGGCCGACGCCCGCTGACGCACCCGAAGGAGTTCCCCATGTCCGGCTCACCGGCCAAGCCCGAACAGACCCCCTTGCGGGGCAATGTGATCGAGCTTGACATCGGCGGCATGACCTGCGCCTCGTGCGCGATGCGCATCGAGAAGAAGCTCAACAAGCTCGACGGCGTCTCGGCGAGCGTCAACTACGCCACCGAGAAGGCCAAGGTCACCGCGCCCGAGGGCGTCGAGGCCGCCGAGCTCATCGCGGTGGTCGAGAAGACCGGCTACACCGCCGCGGTACCCGCGCCGCCCCAGGCGGCGCAGGTCGATCCGGACGCCGACCCCGAGCTCGACTCGCTGCGCCAGCGCCTGATCGGCGCGATCGCGCTCGGGGCCCCCGTGGTCGCGATGTCGATGATCCCGGCGCTCCAGTTCGACTACTGGCAGTGGGCCTCGCTGGTGCTCGCCGCGCCCGCGATCCTGTGGGCCGGGTGGCCGTTCCACAAGGCCGCGTGGACGAACCTGCGTCACGGTGCGGCCACCATGGACACGCTCATCTCGGTGGGCACCCTCTCGGCGCTGCTGTGGTCGCTGTACGCGCTGTTCCTCGGCACCGCCGGAGAGCCGGGCATGACGCACCCGTTCGAGCTCACCGTCGAGCCCAGCGACGGCGCCGGGAACATCTACCTCGAAGTCGGTGCGGGCGTAGTCGCGTTCGTGCTCGCCGGGCGCTACTTCGAGAAGCGCTCCAAGCGCCGCGCCGGGGCCGCCCTGCGGGCCCTGCTCGAACTGGGCGCGAAGGACGTGGCGGTCGTCAAGGACGGCGTGGAGTCGCGCATCCCGATCGAGGACCTCGCCGTGGGCGACGAGTTCGTGGTGCGGCCCGGCGAGAAGATCGCCGCCGACGGCACGGTCGTCACCGGCACCTCCGCCGTGGACGCCTCGCTGCTCACCGGAGAGTCGGTGCCCGTCGAAGTCGGTCCCGGCGACGCGGTCACCGGCGCCACCGTCAACGCGGGCGGGCGCCTCACCGTGAAGGCCCTCAGGGTCGGCTCGGACACGCAGCTCGCCCAGATGGCGCGCCTCATCGAGGACGCGCAGTCGGGGAAGGCCGAGGTCCAGCGCCTCGCCGACCGCGTCTCGGGCGTGTTCGTGCCGATCGCGATCGCCATCGCGGTGGCCTCGCTCGGCGCGTGGATCGGCGCGGGCTTCCCGCCCAGCGCCGCGTTCACCGCCGCGGTCGCGGTGCTCATCATCGCCTGCCCGTGCGCGCTCGGGCTGGCCACGCCCACCGCGCTGCTCGTGGGCACCGGTCGCGGCGCGCAGCTCGGCATCCTCATCAAGGGCCCCGAGGTCCTGGAGTCGACGCGGCGCGTGGACACGATCGTGCTCGACAAGACCGGCACCGTGACCACCGGCAAGATGACGCTGTTCGACGCGGTGGCCGCCGAAGGCACCGACCGCACTGAGCTGCTGCGCCTGGCCGGGGCCCTGGAGCACGCCTCCGAGCACCCGATCGCGCAGGCCGTGGCCAAGGGCGCCGCCGAGGAGACCGGTCCGCTGCCCGAGGTCGACCAGTTCACGAACATCGAAGGCAAAGGCGTGCAAGGCGTCGTCGAGGGCCACGCGGTCCTCGTGGGCCGCGAGAGCCTGCTGACCGAATGGTCGCTCACGCTGCCCGAGGAGCTCGTCGCCGCCAAGGCGAAGGCCGAGGGGCAGGGCCGGACCGCGGTGACCGTGGCCTGGGACGGCGAGGCCCGCGGGGTGCTCGTGGTGGCCGACGCGGTCAAGGACACCAGCGCCGAGGCCGTGGCGCGGCTCAAGCGGCTCGGCCTGACCCCGGTGCTGCTCACCGGCGACCACCGGGCGGTGGCCGAGCAGGTCGCGGCCGAGGTCGGCATCGACGAGGTGATCGCCGAGGTGCTGCCCGCCGACAAGGTCGACGTGGTGGCGCGGCTCCAGGCCGAGGGCAAGACCGTGGCGATGGTCGGCGACGGCGTCAACGACGCCGCCGCGCTCGCCAAGGCCGACCTGGGCCTGGCGATGGGCACCGGCGCCGACGTGGCGATCGAGGCCGCCGACCTGACCCTGGTCAGAGGCGACCTGAGGGCCGCGGCCGACGCGATCCGCCTGTCCCGCAGGACCCTCGGCACGATCAAGGCCAACCTGTTCTGGGCCTTCGCCTACAACACGGCCGCGATCCCCCTCGCCGCCATGGGCCTGCTCAACCCGATGCTTGCGGGGGCCGCGATGGCCTTCTCCAGCGTCTTCGTGGTGAGCAACAGCCTCCGCCTGCGGACCTTCCGCGCCCTGTAACGCGCACGCGAGAGGAACGCGAAGTGAACGACCACGAACACCACGACGGAGCCGCCGAGCAAAAGCCCGGCGGCCCCGCCGCGCCAGGCGAAGCCGAAGCGACGCAAGGCGGCAGCGAGGCCGCGCCCGACCACGCCGACCACGACGGCTCCGCCGCGCTCGGCGACACCGAAGCGACGCATGCCGACCACGGCCACGGCGGCATCGCCGCGGACGGCGGCCCCGAGGCGGCGCAAGGTGATCGCGAGGCCGTGCCCGACAGCGCCGACCACGGCGGCGGAGGTGTCGGCGGCTCGCAGGGGAGTGCCGCGCTCGATCATGGCAGCTCCGCTGCGCTCGGCGACGCCGAAGCGGGACAAGGCGGTAGCGCGGGTGGCGTGCGCGGACGCGGCTCGCACGACCACGGCGGCTCGCCTGTCCGTGGCAGCGCCGCGTCTCACGACCACGCTGAAGCCGAAGCGGCGCATGCCGACCAAAGTCGCGGCTCGCACGGCAGTGGGGGAGCCGACGGCTCGCCCAAGAATGCCGCACACGGCCACGCTGGGCACGCCGGCCGCGGCGGCAATGCCGCGGACGGCGGCCCTGAGGCGGCGCAAGGTGATTGCGAGGCCGTGCCCGACAGCGCCGCACACGGCGGTGGGGGCGTCGGCAGCTCGCAGGGGAGTACCGCGCACGACCACGGTGGCCTAGCCGCCCGCGTCAGCGCCGCGTCTCACGACCACGCCGAACCCGGGGCGGCGCGGGCCGACCACGGTCACGGCTCGCACGGCCGAACCGCCGCGCACGGTGGCTCCGGCCCGCACGACCACGCCACCGCGCCTCCGTCCCGCGTCAAAGCGACCTGGGGCATGGCCGTTTCGGCCACGCTTCACTGCCTCACCGGCTGCGCCATCGGCGAAGTGCTCGGGATGGTCATCGGGACCGCGCTCGGGTTCCATGACGCGGCAACTATCGCGCTCGCCATCGCGCTCGCGTTCGTCTTCGGGTACGCGCTCACCATGCACGGCGTGATGCGGACCGGGCTCGACTTCCGTGCGGCGCTGAAGATCGCGCTCGCGGCGGACACCGTGTCGATCCTCGTCATGGAGATCGCCGACAACGCGTTCATGCTCGCCATCCCCGGCGCGATGGCCGCCGGGCTCGCCGACGCGCGCTTCTGGCTCTCGCTCGCCGCCGCGCTGGCCGTCGCGTTCGTCCTCACCGTGCCCATCAACCGCTGGCTCATCTCGCGAGGCAAGGGCCACGCGGTGGTCCACGCCCACCACGGGCACTAGGCCCCGGCCGCCCAGGCCGGGGCCGCGCCCATGCGCATTACTATCGAGCGAACCACCCGCCCGAGCCCCGAGGACCGCCGTGACCGCCACCGCCGAAACCGAAGCCCCCGCCCCGAAACGTCGCCGCCGCTGGCTGCGGCCCCTCGCCATCTCGCTCGTGACGCTCCTCGTCCTCGCTCTGGCCGCCCTCGGCGGCGCGGGCTGGTACTTCTCCGGCGAGGTCGTCAACGTGAACCACTCCGAGAGCGAGTACGAGCTCACCGTCCAAGCCGTCGACGCCACCACCGTGACCCTCCCGCGCGGCGAGCAGACCGAGAAGCCCGGCACCTGGGGCCTCGCCTGGGCCGACGGCCAGGCCCTCATCGGCGACGTGATCGACACCGACGACGACACCGTCACGCGCTCCCTCGAACGCGTCCTCTTCGGCGACCTCACCGAAGGCACGAAGGTCCGCGTCGACACCTACGCCTACCGCGACGACCCCCAGACCGCCCTCGGCCTCGAATTCACCACAGTGGACATCGAGACCGAGCTCGGTCCCGCCCCCGCCTGGTACCTCCCCGGCGAGCGGTCCACCTGGGTCATCGCTGTCCACGGCCGCAACGCCGACCCGGCCGAGACCCTCCGCGGCGTCGAGGTCTACCAGTCCCTCGGCTACCCCGTGCTCGCCGTGACCCACCGCAACGACGTGGGCGCGCCCGACGCTCCCGACGGCATCCACAGCCTCGGCCAGTACGAGAGCGACGACATCATCGACGCCGTCGACTACGCGCTGGCAAACGGCGCCGAGGACGTGGTCCTCCACGGCTGGTCCATGGGCGGCGCGATCGTCTCCACCGCGGCCCGCAAGCTCGCCGACACCGGCGAGGTCCGCGGCGTGGCCCTCGACTCCCCGGTCATGGACTGGAACTCGACCCTCGACATGCAGGCCGCCGACCGCAACGTGATCGCCCCGATCACCTGGACGGCCAAGCGCATCGTGGAGTTCCGCGCCGACCTCGAACTCGCCGACCTCGACCAGCGCGACTTCGTGGACGAGTTCGACATGCCGATGCTCCTGTTCGTCGACACCGCCGACAAGACCGTCGACCACACCGCCACCCTCGACTTCGCCGACCTCCTCGAACCCGGCCAAGGCACCCTCGTCACCACCGCCTCAGGCCACACGGCCTCCTGGAACGAGGACCCGGCCGCCTACAGGACGGCCCTGGAGAACTGGCTCGCCACGCTTTAGACAGCGACGAGGCCGCCGCCCGACCCGGACGGCGGCCTCTGTGCTGCCGGTTAGCCGCGAGGGGTCTCCCAAGTGACGAGCCCGAAGTCGTCGTAGTAATCGCCGCCCCTGGTCGGAGTGGTTTCGACGAGCGTCAGGTTGTTCTCGTTGTCGGGGTCGTAGCCGTGGATCTGGGCGTAGCCCTCGAACACTCCCGCGTCGATGTCCCGCGCGGTGTACACGCCCGCGTCGTCGTCCGTGAGCGCCCCCACGATCACGTAGGTCAGGGGCCCGCTCAAGGTGTAGGTCTTCCCGAGTTCCACGTCGTAGGGCAGGAAGCACTGCGTGGCCTTGCTAGAGGGGACGTAGATGCAGTTGTCGTAGCCCGCAGCCGCGTAGGCGTGGTTGGTCGACTCGTACGTCCCGTCATCGAGCAGGCGCTCCAGGCTCTGCGAGTCCCGGAAGACCAGGAGGATCCCGGCCACGTCCTCGACCGGGGACTCGCGATCGACGCGGTACTCCGGCTGCGTCGTGAGCGGCGTCCCGGGCTCGGCGAACGGGAGTTCCTGGTCCAGGAAGGAAAAGCTGGAGTTCGAGGTGGCGGTTTGACCCTTGTCGAGGGCCGATTCTTCGGCCGCGAACGCGGGCGCGGCGGAGACGAACACGAGTGCCGTCGCAGCGGCAGCCGCGGCGAGACGGCGACCGGCCTTGTCGAAGGTGAGCATAGGTACTCCTCTGCTGGGGTGTGTGATGTCCCGCGCGGCTCCAGATCGCTTAGTCCGAAGTGTGCGGAGACTCAACATAGCCGCATCCTCGTTGCCGCACATGCTTCAAAGTCGTTGGGGCGCTGTGACAATCGAGATACATTTCGATGGCGGCGGGAGACAACTCAGGCCGCGCTTCGGCGCGTATGGGTCGGGGATTCGGGTCGGCCCAGGGCCTCGCCGCGAAGCGGGCGGCAAGCGTATGCTGTCGGCGGCGCGGCCCTCTGCGTCGTGCTTTGCTCGTTTCGTCTCGTGAGGCCTCCGCGATGCCCCAGCGCCAGTTTCCCCGTCCTGCTGATCTGCTGCCGCTGTTGCGGTTCAAGCGGCCTGAGTGGAATGCGAAGCGGCGCCGCCTTGCGGCCGCGCTGACCGTTGAGGATCTGCGGGCCATCGCGAAGCGGCGCACCCCGAGAGCGCCGTTCGACTACGTCGAAGGCGCGGCCGAGGGCGAGCTGTCCCTGGCCCGGGCCCGACAGGCATTCCAGGACATCGAGTTCCACCCCGCGATCCTGCGCGACACGTCCACGGTCGACACCGGTTGGGACGTCCTGGGCCGCCGCGCCGAGCTCCCGTTCGGCATCGCCCCCACCGGCTTCACCCGCATGATGCACACCGAGGGCGAACGCGCCGGGGCCGCCGCCGCCGAGGCCGCGGGCATCCCGTTCACGCTCTCCACCATGGGCACCACCTCCATCGAGGACGTGGCCGCCGCGGCTCCCAAGGGCCGCAACTGGTTCCAGCTCTACGTCTGGAAGGACCGCGACCGCTCGATGGCCCTCGTCGAGCGCGCCGAGGCCGCCGGGTTCGACACGCTCGTGGTCACCGTGGACGTCCCTGTGGCCGGGGCGCGGCTGCGGGACCAGCGCAACGGCTTCTCGATCCCGCCGCGCCTGACCGCCGGGACCCTGTTCGACATGGCCCGGCACCCGAACTGGTGGTTCGACATGGTCACCACCGAGCCGCTCGCGTTCGCCTCGCTGAGCCGCTGGCCCGGCACGATCGCCGAGCTCATCGACGGCATGTTCGACCCCTCGGTCGACTACGAGGACCTCGCCTGGATCAAGGACCAGTGGCGCGGCAAGCTCATCGTCAAGGGCGTCCAGACCCTCGGCGACGCCAAGCGCCTCGCCGACCTCGGCGTCGACGCGATCACCCTGTCCAACCACGGCGGCCGCCAGCTCGACCGCGCCCCGGTCCCGTTCCACCTCCTGCCGGAGGTCTCGCGAGAAGTCGGCCGCGACCTCGAAATCCACATCGACACCGGCATCACCTCAGGGGCCGACGTGGTCGCCGCAGTGGCCCTGGGGGCCCGGTTCACGCTCATCGGCCGCGCGTACCTCTACGGCCTCATGGCCGGCGGCCGCGAAGGCGTCGACCGCACCATCGCGATCCTCGCCGACCAGATCCGCCGCACGATGCGCCTCCTCGGCGTGGCCTCGCTCGAAGGACTCGAACCGGCCCACGTCACGCAGCTCCAGCGGCTCACTCCCCGCTCAGGCGCGTAGCGCCTCGGTCTCGGCGACCGCCGCGAGCTGCGCCGCGACCGTGGCCCAACCATCGGAGAACCCCAGTTCCTCGTGCCGCGCACGGGAAGCGGGATCGCCGTGGCGCACCGTGATCCGGTAGTCCGTGCCGTCCGGGTGGTCCCCGAAGGTCATCTCGGCGGTGATCGCGACCGGCATCGGATCCACCGGCCGCCAGGTGCTGTCGATCGTGTTGGTGAAGGCGATCCGCTCCAGCTCCTCCACGACCAGGAACGCCGCGTCCATGTGCGGCACGAACGTCTCGCCCTCGTCCTCGCTCATCCGCGTGACGAACGCCCCGCCGGGCCGCACCTCCAGCTGCTCCACCCGGCACACGATCGGCGCGGGAATCCACCACTGCGACAGCCGCAGCGGATCGGTCCACGCCTGCCACACCACCGCCCGAGGCGCGTGGATGACCCGCTCAAGCGTCAGATCCAGTTCAGGGTCCATGATCGTGCTCCTTCGTTTCGGTGACGAACCTCTCCAGGCGGTCGGTGCGCTCCTCCCACTCGCGGCGCTGCTCGGCCAGCCAGTCGTCGATGACGGCGAGCCGCTCGCGCCGCAGCGCGCACGTGCGCACCCGACCGGTCTTGACCGTGCGGATCAACCCGTTCGCTTCGAGCGTCCGCACATGCTTCATGAACGACGGCAAGGTCATCGAGAATCCGCGGGCCAGGTCGCCCACGCTCAAGGGCCCCCGCCCGAGCCGCCGCACGACCTCCCGCCGCGTGGGGTCGGCGAGCGCGAGGAACACCCCGTCCACCTCAGCCGAATACTGTGCCATGAGGCTAAGTATGCACGCGAAAAACACTTAGCGCAAGAGCTAAGTGTTTTCGTCCCGGCACCGGTGCCGAATCCGTGCCGATTCCGTGCGGCCCGGCGTCACCGTGGTAAGCGTCCCTGACCGAACTCCTCAGATCGGAAACCACATGCGCATCCCGAAAATGCGACGGGCGATCAGCGCCGCCGCGGCCGCGACCCTCGTGGGCGTCTCGATGCTCGTCTCCTCCGCGCCGGCCTCCGCCGACGTCACGAAACAGGACACCTGCGTCCGCGGCGAGGTCTGCGTCTACGACGAACTGCGCGGCCTCATCGCGAGCAGCACCGGCAACATCCCCGGCCCCATCGGCCCGCTCCCGGCCGGCGGCTGGATTGAGAACCGGGGCTGGAAGGACCCCGGCTACGACCACATCAAGGCCACCATCGTTCCGCAGAGCGGCTCCTCGTACACGATCTGCCTGCACTACCCCGGCGACGACACCCCCACCGGGACGTCGATCCCGAACAAGGCCAGCATCAAGAACATTCGCTGGGTCAACGCCTGCTAGCGCCCGACCGGCACCGCCGTCAACGGGGAAGGTTCGCGATGATCGCCTCGGTCACCTCGGCCGTGTCGGCGGTGCCGCCGATGTCCCGGGTTCGAGTGCCTTGGGCGGTCGTGGTCTCGATCGCCGTCCGAATGCGCGCGGCCTCCGCCGCGAGTCCGAAGTGGTCGAGCATCATCGCCGCGCTGCCGATCGCGCCGATCGGGTTCGAGACCCCCTGGCCCGCGATGTCGGGGGCCGAGCCGTGGACCGGTTCGAACATGCTCGGGAAGCGGCGTTCGGGGTTGAGGTTGGCGCTGGCGGCGATGCCGAGGCTTCCCGCGAGGGCGCTGCCGAGGTCGGAGAGGATGTCGGCGTTGAGGTTCGAGGCCACGACCACCGAGAGGTCCTCGGGGCGGAGCACGAACTTCGCCGACATCGCGTCGACCAGGACGCTCTCGGTCTCCACGTCCGGGTAGTCGGCCGCCACGCGCGCGAACACCTCGTCCCACAGGACCATCCCGTACTGCTGCGCGTTGCTCTTGGTCACGCTGGAGACCTTGCGGCGCGTCCGCGTGCGCGCCAGGTCGAACGCGAACCGCATGATCCGCTCACAGCCGACCTCGGTGAACAGCGAGGACTGCACCGCGACCTCGCCGCCGCGCCCCCGCGAGGCGAGGTTCCGGCCGCCGAGCCCGGCGTACTCGCCTTCGGAGTTCTCGCGCACCACGACCCAGTCGAGCTCGGTGTCGTCGGACTTGCGCAGCGGGCTCTGGACGCCGGGCAGGAAGTGCACGGGCCGCACGTTCGCCCACTGGTCGAAGCTCTGGCAGATCCGCAGCCGCAGGCCCCACAGACTCACGTGGTCGGGCACGGTCGGCCAGCCCACGGCCCCGAAGTAGATCGCGTCGAAGGCCCGCAGCGCCTCCAGGCCGTCCTCGGGCATCATCACCCCGTGCTCGGCGTGAAAGTCAGAGCCCCAAGGGAACTCCTCCCACGCGAACGCGAAGCGGCCCCCGCCGTTCGCCTCGACCGCGTCCAGGACCGCGCGTCCGGCGGCCACGACCTCGCGCCCCACCCCGTCGGCCGGGATCGCGGCGATGCGGAACTGTTCCATCGGAGCCTCCTCGCTCGTAGTGACGGGCCGATCGCGGCCCGGTACGAGTGAACTACGAGGAGCCCTCCGGCGTCCAAGACCGGTCGCCGATGCCCCTCATCGGGCGGCCCTATGGGTCACTCCGCGGTCCACTCCGAGGCGATCCGCAGGAACGTCCGCGCAGCCGGGGTGAGCCCCTGCGGGCGGCTGACCAGCGACATCCGCAGCCGCCAGGCCGGTTCGATCCGCCGCACCGACGCGCCCGCGCGCTCGGCCAGCGGCGTCCACGCCGAAGGCATCACCGCGTGCCCGAACCCGGACAGCACCAGCGGCAGGATCGAGGTGCGGTGCGCGATCTCGGCCGCGAGCTGCACGCCCGCGCCCTGTTCGAGCAGGTCGTCCACGAAGCGGCGCATGAGGCTCCCGCGCTGGGACGCGATCATCCGCAGCCCGCGCATGTCGCCTTGCCCCACCGTGCCTTCGGGCAGGTCGCAGTCCGGCGGTGAGATGAGCACGAGCGGCTGGTCGCCGATCGGCATCACCTTCAGCTCAGCGGTGTGCAGGTCGCCCGCGGCCCCGAGCAGCCGGATCTCGGCCACCCCGGTGCGCACGGTCGACACGACCTCCTCGGCGGTGAACGCGCCGTCCACATTGAGCATCACACCGGGGTGCTCCTCGGCGAAGCGGCACATGATCGTCGTCAGCGGCTCGATCCCCGGCGAAGGCATCGACACCAGGTCGAGCCGCCCGCGCCGCAGGTCCTTGACCGACTGCGCGACCGAACGGGCGGTCTCCAGGTCGCGCAGCACCTGCCGCGCCGGTTCGACGAGCTCCCGCCCGGCCTCGCTGAGCACCACCCCGCGCCCGACGCGGTGGAACAGCGGCACCCCGAGCTCGCGTTCGAGCGTGGCGACGGCCTGCGAGAGCGAGGGCTGGGAGAGGTGGATCTGCTCGGCGGCCTTCCCGAACCCGCCGTGGTCGACCACGGCGAGGAAGTAGCCCAGTTGGCGCGCGTCCATGTCCCTCCGCTCGATAGGCGGTGCCTATGGGAAAAACACTAGGGCCCGCCCCGCGAGGGCGGGCCCCAGGGGCTTATCCGATGCCCGCCACGCCGACCATGACGCCGATGAGCGACATGATCACGACCGCGCCGATGAGGTCGAACGAGATGCCCGATCTGATCATGCGGGTCATGGGCACCGCGCCGGTGCCGTAGACGATCGCGTTCTGCGGGGTCGAGACCGGCAGCATGAACCCGAACGACGCGGCGAAGGTCGCGGCCATCGCGGGCACGATCGGATCGACGCCCGCGCCGACCGCGAGCGGGATGATGATCGGCACCACGACCGCCGCCGAGGCGGTGTTGCTCGTGGTCTCCGAGATCATGATCGACAGGACCACCGCGAACGCGGTGATCGCGAACAGGCTGGTGATGCCGAGCGTGTCCGACGCGCCGTCGCCGATGGTCTTGGCCAGCCCGGTCGAGGAGAGCATCGCGCCGAAGATGATGCCGGTGCCGAACAGCAGGATCGTGCCCCAGTCGATCTTCGCGGCGTCCTTCCACGTCAGCGTCGGTTCCTGCTTCTTCCAGTTGATCGGCAGGATGAACAGGAGCGAGGCGCCGATGACGGCCACCACGCCCTCGTCGAGGCGGTCGGAGACGGTCGCGTACGTCGCGGAGTCGGTCCCCGCGATGAGGCCCACGGCCGCCGGGACCAGCCAGAAAGTGACGGTGAACAGGAACGCGATCACCGTGTTCTTCTCGGCGCGACTCATCGGGCCCTGCTCGGCGCGCTTGTCCCGGATGTACTCCTCGACGCCTTCGATGCGGCGGATCTCCGGCTTGTTGACCAGGAACAGCACGATCACCAGGACCACGAACATGATGGCGCAGATCGGGAACGCCATGAGCATCCACTGCCCGAACGAGATCCGCTCGCCGGTGGCTTCCTCGATGAGGCCGCGTCCGATCAGGTTCGGCGGCGAGCCGACGGGCGTGAGCAGGCCGCCCACGCTCGCGCCGTACGCGAGCATGAGCATCAGCGCCGCGCCCACCCGCAGCCGCAGCGGATCGAAGTCGGGGCGGACCTTCCCCTGGTCCTGCAAGAGCTTCGCGATGACGGCGAGGATGCCCAGCGCGGTGGGCATGAGCATGGCGACCGTGGCCGTGTTCGAGATGAACGCCGACAACAGGCACGTGATGACGCCGAACGCGACAATGGTGCGCACTGTGGACTTCCCGACGCCGGGGAGTCCGAGCACGAAGTACGCGACCCGTTGGGCCACACCGTGCTTGAGCATCGCCTGCGCGAGGATGAACGCGCCGATGAAGGTGAACACGGTGCTGGATCCGAAGGGCCCCAGCACGTCGTCGGGCGGCGCGACCCCGAGGACCACGACCGCGCCGACCCCGATGAGCCCGCCGACGGGGATCGGGATCGGCTCGCAGATCCACAGCACGACCACACCGAGCAGCACTGCGGCGAGGGTCTGCTGGTCGCGGGCCATGTCGAAGGGCAGGAAGTAGAACACGACGGACACGAGCGGGGCGAGGAACCAGCCGACCAGGCGGCGCCCCTTCTCGAACTTCTCCTCGGCGCCGGACCCGAGTTCGGTGAGACTGCGATAGGTGGAGCCGCCGAGCAGAGCCTGATCGACGTCGGTGCGTGGTGCGTCAGCGGATTCGGTTCCGCCGCGGGGGGCAGCCTTGGACGCCATGCCTCCTCCTTGAGGTATTGAGTGTGATCACTGTCTCACCCGAATCCGACAAGGTCCAACATGCATCCCCTTTCCGACATATAGGCACAGCCTATGAATAAGGGAGCGCTCCCGACATCGACCCGCATGTCCAGTGCTGCACCGCACCCCTCATTCGCCGGCGCGAGCGAGCTCGACGATCTCCTCCGGAGTCAGGGCGCTTTTCGGGTGGTTGCTGAGGCACATGGGAGTCGTGATCAGCTGGTGGGGCGCTCCTTCGGAACGAAGGTAGAACTGTCCGGCGGCCAGACCGCTCAACTCCATGCGTCCCGCCTGTCTCGCGTCAGCCATCTCCTTCACCGCCGCGATCTGCGTCGAATGGCTCAGGAATCCCACCATCTGTGTCGAGCAGTTGCCGACGACCTGATTGTGGACGCCACGCGGCGCCTGTGTTGCGAAAACGAGCCCGAGACCGTACTTCCGCGCCTGCGAAGCGAGCGCCAGTGTGCTTCCGGTGCAGGGCGTCATCGCACCTGAAGGTGCGAACGTCTGCGCCTCGTCCATCACGAGCAGCCCGCCGAGGGGCCGGTCGCCCGCGGGGTACTGCTTGATCCACGCGAACAACGCCATCTGGAGCTGGTTCACGAAGCTCTGACGCTGCACGGGATCGGGCAGTCCGATGAAGCTCACCACCGAGATTCGCGCCCGCTTGCCTTTGACCGGACGGAACAACTCTCCAGGGTTGAGCGGCGATCCGTCGCCCCCGAAGAGTGGGTCGTTGATCTGCGAAGCGCGAAGTGTCTCTGAGAGCTTGTGGGCGGTCTCCGAGGCCTTCGACAGGTTCACGATGTCGGCAGGGAGCTCGGACAACAGTTGCAGGAATCCGTCGAGACCCTTGCCTCCATGCTGGGCGTAGTGCCGGAGCGCGGCCCTGATGACTGCCCTCCCCTCCTCGTGCTTGGCGGTGTCGCCGGTGATCTTGGCCCGGGGAGCGAGGGAGGAGACCGCGCTGTCGAGCGCCTTGTCGAACTCGTCCACGTCCTCGACGACCGACCCGAAGTCGGGCAGCGGCTGGAACGACACCGGCCTACCCTTGAGGACTCGAGGTGTCCAGATCACGACCTCAGTGCCTTCGAAGTAGGCCGAGGCCCGTTCATCGTCCTGGTCGCTCCACGATCCGGGGCGGCGCGGCCACGGCTGCCCCAGTCTCGCGAGATCGTTGTTCGGGTCGAGCACGATCGACGACACCCCTTGCAGCGCGCATTCCTCTATCAGTCGCCGCAGTACCACGGTCTTCCCCGAACCCGAGCCTGCGAAGAGCGCCACATGCTTGCGTAGGCGTTCGAGTTCTATCAGCGCCGGGTCGCCGTTCGTGAAGCGACCCAGGAGGATCGACGTTGAGGTCGGTGCTTCCGACCCCGGTGGGGGAGGCTCGCCTCCCTGTTCTTCGAAGATGTTGCGGATCAGCCGCGTCCCGCTCATGGGGCGGTTGGCCTTCAGCCAAGTGGCGTACGCGACTGGGTGCTTCGCCTTGAACGCCACCAGAGCGGCGCAGATTTTGAGGTCCTGCATGTCGGCCCGGTAGACCTTGAGCCCGGACTTCTGCCGTTCGACCAGGTTCTCCTTGTTCGTGGCGGACAGGTTCCACTCGGTGGTCTGGAGCGCGACCGCGGTGATGTCCGGGTTCGACAGCGACTTCGACTGGTCGATCAGCCAGTTGAGCCGGGCCTTGAATCCCGGACCGTGATCGAGCGCGACACCGCGAATGCACCAGCGGCGGTTTCCCTCCCACGCGGTCACGTGGATCCCCTGCTTGCTCTGCTTCGTCGCCGCAGGACGCACCGTGAGCTCGCTGGAGTTTTCGATCGCGTAGGCGCCGATGCCCGCTTCCAGCAGTGGAGGCAGTTCTTGACCTTCCTGTTCGGGATCGACCGCTGCGGACACGTCCACGACCGACAACAGCCGCTCGAAGTCCGCGGTGAGCGAATCCACACTGGACTCTACCTCGGGGGAGTCGAGGGCGGGAAACGATGTCAGTGGCACGAACTCGTTGCGGTGTATGCACTTCCGGGCATGCTCTTGAATACCCCGGATAATCTCGCGAGGTGTACGGTTCAGGTCTTGGAACGCCTCCTTTTTGACAGGCCATGTATCCCAAGGGACCTTGAAGTCAACGTCGCGGAGGGCTTCTGCGACATGACTGGCCACGATGGATGCTGCTGCGGCCCGACTCGGGTGCGACGACAACGGCTGAGGGGACCAGAATCGGCCCTCGACTGAAGCGAGGCTTGCTTTCTGAAGTCGGCTCCAGGACCCTTCGAGACAAGAGACGACCAGGACGGTCCGATGGGTGTTCTCGATATAGTCCATGAGCTTGGCGGAAAGCTCGCCCAACTCCCGATCCAGGTCGCCCGCCGATGAACTGCCGGTGATATCCGCATCGGCGGATTGGACCATCTCATCGATCTGGTCGACGCTCATGAGCACCGGTCCGACGAGCGAGGCGATATTGCTGAGCGCGAACAGCACTCGGCGGGGCTGCGGGATCTCCTCACGAATACCCCATCGCGCGCGATCACCTTCGACACGCTCGGGCTTGCACGCGAACCAGTCCTCGGCGAGATCCGTGTACTCCGGGATGCCGGTGGCCTGGAGACAGAGCACTCGAAGCACTTCGCGCTCATCGCGGTTCAACGAACCGAACCTCTTGCTCGCTCCCGCCACGAAGGCTCCCACCGCTTCGAAGGTCGGCTCACCGTCCATGATCAGCATCGCGGATTCGTCGCCAGTGGGAAGGGCCAGCGCGACGAGTCGTGCGAGAAGATTCTGGATCTGCGTGTTGTGACCGCCGCGATGGCTGGTGGTCAGGGCGTGGGCGAACGACAGCACCGCCGACTTGGTCACGTCTTCGTCGAGTTGCACGTCGAGCTGCACGAAGGTGCCGCTCATATGCTCCAGCTCCATTCGGCCTTCACGGGTGAGGTGCGTCTTTCCCGACCCGGGCGGGCCGGCGAAGATCAATCCGCGAGCCCGTCTGCGTTGGGACTCGTAGGCCTCTTTGAGACTTTGCTTGAGCAGCCGCAACGCCTCCGAGTTGTGCATTGCGACGTTCACATCGGTATCGCGCCAGACATCGGTGAAGAGGACCGTGAACACCAGTTGGTCAAGTGCTTCGAGTGCGCGACGCGTCTTTGCGGGAATGGTCATGCCATCCTCAGCCAGTGCATCTTCTCGCCCGATACGGGGAGGGCCGCTTCGTCGTCGGCTTCAGTGATGCGCCGTCGGTTCGTTTCGGAGGACAGCCGGATGATGCGACGGGTGAACATCTCCCGCAAAGTCTCGTCCAGCACATCCCTTTTCACCTCGGGAGTCGCTTCACGGAGCGACCGCAGCGGCACCCACCCCGAGTCGTCGTCCACCAAGCCCTCGTACTGCCGCTGTACGGTTTCGGTGATGACCTCATCCAGTCCATCGGTGCCGCCGCCGGTCAGGTATTCGGGACTGAAGACAGTCTCCGCTGAGAGGAAGTTGCGCCGCAAGAACTCATGCAAGGCGTTGAAGATCGCGTAGACCACACGGAGGTTCACCGCCGACTTCGAGTCGGCTTCGCCCGCGAGCTCCGCCACTGCGCGCTCGCGCCCTTCCGAAGTGAGCTCGTGAACGTACGGGCGGTGGCCTCCGTGGGCTCGATACGCAGTGACGAACCCAGCTTTGACCAGATTCTCCCGCTCTTCCTTACTGACCTTGAAACCGTACGACTCGGCGAGCGCGCTGTTGGTGACCTCCTCCGGCGGCTGGTGCACCATCAAAGCAAGGATGATCAATCGTTCGCGCTGGGTGAGCTGGGGCATGGCTTCTCCTCCAAGGGGTGAGACGGTCTACTTCTGCGTGAGGTCGAGCAGAACGGTCAGGAACGAGTCGATTAGCTGGAGTTGGGATTCGGTCAGCGGGTCGGCTTCGAAATGCGCGAGGTCGTTCCGGATACGGGCGACCTTGCGAAGCGTGTTCAGGAAGTACGTTTTGTCGATGCGCCAGTCGAGGGCGTCCCAGTTCGGCGCCTTCGCGAGGAGATCCGGGTATTGACCGAGCGTCGGGAAGACACTCGGATCCCCACGGGCCCATCTGGGGCGGAACTTCGCTATCTCATTCGGATCGACGCGAGTGGACACCCGTTGCCTGATGTGCAGTTCGATGGAGGCCACGGTGAGGATCGGACGGTGGCGGGTCACGAACTCCGCGAGGAGTTCCGCGGCGGTGACCAGGCCGACCGGCTGCGCCTCGCGGTCGACGACGATGACGAAGCCGTTCCTCTCCACGACGTCGAGGAGCTCGAGCACGTGCTCTTCGCCGCGGACGAGTCGGGCCGATTCCGTCGCGTCGGCCACCGTCTCCGCCGGGCCGCGGGCGAATGCGCGCATGATGCCGCCTTCGCTCAACGCGCCTTCCACGCTGCCGTTCTCGCCGAGCACGGCGAGTTGCGAGTGCCGATTCGCTCCCATTCGCGTGATGGCGTCCATGAGCGGCTCGTTCAATCGGGCGGTCTCGGGTTTCCGGTTGGCGGAGGCGAGATGTCCGATCCGGAGGGTCACATCGCGCCTGTCGTCGACGGGGGCCTTGATGTGTGGAGCCTGAGGAACCAGAGCGACCAAGTGGTCGATCCACACCTTGGTGAACAGCGGTTCGGTGGTGAGCCCGGCTTTGGTGAGATCGCCCTGAATACGCTCGATCGCCTCGGCGGTGCGCCTGGATTCGCCCCACCATTCCAACAACTTCCGAACGGTGATCTTGACCGGTCGGTCGGTGGGAGCGGCAGCCGCTTCCACCAGACGCAATGAGACGGAGTCTCCTGGTGAAGATGACGCGTTGTGTGACTCATCGCTTGCCATCCGTCAACGCTAGCGTAATTCAGGTTCTCCTGGGGAACCGTGATTTGAGTCGGGTATCCGACAGTTCTCCACTTGCGGTAGAACCTGTGCTTCCGATATTCGGCGACCCGGGCTAATGTGTCCGGATGTCAGACCCCATGACAGCCAAGCGCAATCGTCTCCATCGCATCCTCCGCGGCGAGGAGCAGTACGCCGAAGGCCCGCCCGCCGAACAGGCTCGGCTGTACCGACACGAAGTGCTCCTGCCCGAATCGGTCCACCGTATTCGAGAAATGGTTGCGGAGAGCCCGCTCGAACCCGTGGACCTCCTGGTCAGCCTCTCCGGATTCTCTCCGGAGACCACGGTGTGCGCGGCTGCCTTTCTGCGCCCCAAGGAACTTCTAGTGCTGGTCTCCCATACGGCGCGAAGCGGCCTCAATGTAATCAAACGACACGTGGATCTGCCTGAATCCCATATCGACACACGTCGAGTCGATCCGCTCGATCCCGTGCAGATATACCGGTACATCCAGGACGAGGTGGATCAGTTCAAACGCTTCAACAACGCGAAGCGGCCACGTGTCGTCATCGACATCACCGGTGGCAAGAAGTCCATGTCGGCCGGAGCCGCTTTGGCCGCAGCACAACTCGACTCCGAGATGTGCTATGTAGACGGAGAGTATGATTCACTGCTTCGGCAAGCCGAGCCGGGAACAGAGCGGCTCGAGTTCATTCGAAATCCCACGAAACTGTTCGGCGACAAACAGATGAGCTCGGCGATGCTCGAACTCGCCCACGGCAATTTCGCCGCCGCCGAACGCAGCTTTGACGCGATCGCCGAATCCGCCCCCATTCCTGCCCGAGCGAGGTTCGGGCAGAGTCTTTCGGCCCTGTACGCGGCCTGGAGTGATCTCGATCAGTCACGGCTGCAACTGGCCGTGCCCGAGATGCGGCGCCGGCTCGACGACGGCGCCTATCAATGCGATCTGGACCTGAAGAAGCGGATCCATCGCCAACTGGACTTCCTCGACCAACTGGGGGAGGATGCCGAGGGCGAAGCCCTCCTGCTGAACTTCTATCTGCTCGGCAAGAACTACGAGGAGCACGACCGCAGAGAGTTCGCCGCGCTCCTGTACTACCGCACACTGGAGGCGCTCTTCGCGAAGCGGCTCTCGGACAAGGGCTTTTCCTGCTCCGCGCCAGACTGGTCGATCCTCGACGAGGACCACCAGCGATTCTTCGAGAAGTTCGCGGCCCTGTGCGAGCAGGTGTACGGCACGCGACCTGAATCACTGCCGTTGGACGTCGGCATGATGAGCGCGGCCATGCTGCTGCAAGTCATCGGCGATCCGTTCATCCGGCGGTTCGGCCTGAACTCGCCCTCGGCACTGAGCCACCTTCGTTCGCTCAGCTCCTCACGGAACCAATCCATTCTCGCTCACGGGACCAAGCCCGTCTCCAAAGAGCTCTGCGAGAAGCTGGAGAACTTCGCCCTCCGAGGCCTCCAGCAGTACTGGAACCTGGCGCACGAGGGAGAGAACGTAGACGACCTCGTTGCCGAACTCCGATTCGTGGACGGCCTGTGACCGACTCGATCTCGCTACCTGCGGGCTGGGTGGAGGAAACGGCCCGTCGCGCGGCGGCGCAGCTGCGCCCGGAGATCGCGTTGAGCCTGTACTACCGCGAACGCTGGGACTACCCAGACTGCACTGAAACGGCGGTCGTTGCCGATCTCGAAGCAGGAGCGTGGATCTCGACGTACAAGGGCCGAGACCGGTACCTGCTCGGGGGCGACAAGTACAAGATCGTGCTGCAGTTCGACTCCGGGACGCGTACCGGCCGCGCCCTGGCCAAGGTCCAGCGCATCGACCTGTACGACGGCGTGCCTCCGAAGAGCCGCATGCGTCCCTCCGTGCGGTTCGTGTCGGTCAAAGAAGAGGTGTTCTGCAACCTCAAGGCCATCGCGAGGGAGTTCAACAACGCGCAGAACGTCCGGGCCAGGCTCACCGATCCGCAACCGGTCCGGCACCTGCAGCGCCAAAGCGACCTGGAACGTCGAACCGAGGTCGCCTACCGACTGCTGTGGACGCAGTTCGGGCTGCTCAAAAGCCACTGGGATGGGAAGGAACGCTGGAAGTCGCAAGGCCGGTTGACCACCGAACCCGAGCTGGGCATCGTCTGCCCTGGCGATCGCGACATCCCCAAACTGGAGACGTTGTGGATTCGCGCCGGAGGAGGGAAGAGCGTCCGCGCCCGCGTCGCGGAAGTTGCCGGCGACACGATCCTGCTCGAACCCGACACCAACATGCCCTGGCCGAACGGCACCGCCGTCGAAGTCGAGGAGCACCTTCGGTACCCGTACCAGGCGAACCGTGAATCCGTTCAGCGACTGCTCGCTCGCGAATGCGCAGGACACTGGGACGACCTGGCGGCGTTGCTGTCCCGACCGGGAAGCCTCCGAGCCAGGAGGTCCGCGCCCGAACCGGCGATGTTCTACTGCGACTCCGACGGCGACCGCCTGGACGCCCACCAGCGAGCAGCGGTCACCGGAGCGGTCGTGAGCCCCCACGCCTACTTCATCCAGGGGCCGCCGGGAACCGGAAAGACCGCCGTCATCAGCGAACTCGTCAGGCAGTTGCACCGCATCGGAGAACGCGTTCTCCTACTCGCCCCGAGCAACGCGGCCGTCGACGAGGTCCTCAGCCGAGTCGGCGACAAACCCGGCGTGCACGCGCTTCGGGTCACCTGGCGAGAAGACCGGGTCGATCCCGACCTGCATCCCTACCTGTTCGACCGCATCGGCCACGACCTCACCCGACGACTGTCCCGCACCGAAGGCGGACGCCGCGCTTCGTGGACGGCACGAGAAACGCAGGCCACCCAGGCGATCGAGAACTTGCAGGAGATCGCGGCGGCGATCCGGGACGGACAGGAAGCGCGAACGGACCTACGCGAAGCCGAAGCGCGGTTGGAACGCATCAGAGACGACGCCGCCCGGAGCATCGACGCAAGGGAATCCGAGATCAGCGTCATACGCGCTGCGTCGGAGCGCACCGAGCGGACGGCCGCGACTGCCGTGAGCGAGGCCGCCGCCGCAGACGACCTGCTCACGCAATTCGATGCGACCCTGCAGGACCAGATTCGGACGGTGCGAGCCGTGCTCGACCCATTGCGGCAACAGGTGTCGACGTTGGACCGACTACAGGCAGCAGAACAACGCGAACAGACGCTGCTCCACGAATTGGACGAACGCGTCGGACATGAAACGGCGCGCCTCGACGCCCATTGGCGACTCTCCGAGGAACGCTGGGAGCGGGTGACCGCCTGGCGGACCGACTATCTGACCCGCCTCACCGCACTGCGGAACCAACGCGTCGGCCGCATCCGCGCGGTGCTTCGGGATCGCAAGATTCGACGCGCCGAGAACGTCATTCGCGATCTGGACGCGCAACTCGCGGCGTTCCGGTTCGAAGACCGGCACGCCATGACCGCCTCGGTGGAACTGCACGAAACCCGAACCGAGGCCGCGGGATTGCGGGAACGCCAGACCGACCGGATGCGGCAGATGGCGAACGCAAAGGCCCAGTTCCATTCCCTGTCGAAGGAACTCGCCGATCGACTGCGGGAACTCGGCGGCGAGGAGCAAGGACGCCCACCGGTCCTCGACCGGTACTGGAGCTTGTGGAGCCACCATTGCCGCCGCATCGAGACCCAACTCGAAGCGCTCCTCGGCAACGCGCCGACCGGACCGCGGATGCCGAAGGAACACTGGAACTTCGAGCCGCTCGTGCGCCGGCGCTCGCAGCTGACCCGGGCCGCCTCAGAGGCGCATGCGTACGCGGCGCAGTCCGTCGAAGCCCAGGTCCGTGCCGGAGCCGCGCTGCACGAGATCGTTGCGACGCTGAAGGCCGAGCGAACCGCCTTCACGGCCGAGTTCGACGAATGCGCCGGGGTTATCGCCGATGCGAGGAAACAGGTGTCCATAGCGGAGCGAGTGCTGATGGAACGCGCCGGCGGGACTCCGCCGACCGGCGACGCACTCCGCGAGCGCATCGAAGCACACACGGACGAACGCGATCGGCTCCGCGCCTACCAGCGCCTTCGAGCAGACTGGGAGCAGATGCTTGCCGAAGTCGGCCCGGACGGGGTTGCGGAGAACGTGCGCGACGCCTTCGTCCGCGGCACTAATCTCGTTTGCGCCACGACTGCAGGGATCGTCGGCAGCGGCAGCGATCCGGTCGCGGCGCTCGACTTCGACACCCTCATCCTCGACGAATCCAGCCGTGTCACCGACAGCGAGTTCCTTATCGGAGCGCTCCGAAGTCGACGCTGGGTCCTGGTGGGAGACGAGTGCCAGCTGCCGCCGCACGTCGACCGCGACGATGAACAGCACCTGCACGCGCTCGCGGCGATCAAACGATTGGGGCGCAAAGGCTTCGACACGCTCGAAGCCGCGGTGGAAAGCCTCAGCGGAACCTGGGACGACGACGACGAGGAGCTTCGGCAGATCCGTGTGGAGGAGGTCCAGGAAGCGGCGCAGGCGCTGCTCGACACGGGCACATGGGAGGCCGAGTACCGGGACCGGCTCACCAAGGTCAAGACGACGGACTTCCTCCGCGGCATGAAGACGCAGTTTGTGCAGAGCTTCTTCGCCAGAGCGGTGGCCCAGGTCGAGGACCGTCTGCGGACCAGACTTCTCGTACAGCGCCGGATGGCACCGGCCCTGTCGAAGGTCGTCCGTGAGCCCGTCTACCGAGGCGACTATCTCGACCCCGACGATGGGAGGCAGCCCGTACCGCTGACCACCGACACGTTCAAGAGCCCCGTGACCTTGGTCGACACCACCAGCCATCGAAGCCACGGCAACGACGAGATCCAAGGATTCGGGTTCATTAATCCACTCGAAGCTGACGCGGTCAAGTGGGCTCTGCGCACTTACGACCGTGAACTGGCTCTGGCGGGCTCGCCGGAGCGGACGTTCAGCGTGCTCTCGTTCTACAGTGCACAGGCGAAGCACATCGAGCAGAAGCTGCAGGGATTCAGGCCGAAGGTTCTGCGCCGCAAAGTGATCGGGCCTATCGACGCGATCCAGGGCCAACAGGCGGATCTCATCCTCATCAGCTTCGTCCGCCGCGCGGGAGTGGCGCCGAGGTCGACGTACGGACGCTGGTTGCAGGACCTTCGCCGTCTGAATGTCGCGTGCACCCGCGCCCGGCAGGCGTTGATGCTCATCGGCAACCGGCGCACCCTGGAGCGGCTGAACGGCGTATCGGAAGCGGAGGTCTTCTACCGCCATCTGTTCGGACTCTTCAACGGTGCCGACCCCGATTACGGTGTGGTCAGGGGCTTTCAGCGGTGAAGTTGGCACACGGGTGGGACGAGTCCGGCACCGGCGCGAGCGGGCCGGAGGGCATCGCGATCGTCTCGATGCTGCTGCCGATGTACGCCTGGACCGCGCCGGTCGTGAAGAAGGTCGCCACTGCGATGACGCCCTTCGAACGGTTCGTCCTCAAGGCCGCGGCGGAACTTGAGACGCTGACGGCCGTCGACCTGGTGGAGATCACCGAGCTGCCGCACGAGGTGGCCGCTCGAACCTTGCACCGGTTGCGAGGAGTCGGGGTGCTCGTCGCCGGCGAGGAGACCGAGCCGAGGTTCAGCCTGGAGATCGAAGCCGCAGCGCAGGCGCTCGAACAGGCGGAACTCTACGAGCTGCGCCGTGACCGCATCCGGCTCTGCTATCTCTCGGAAACCGACGAGCTGTTCGTCATCGACCGCGGGCGGTCGCTCCCGAGGGCCAAGCCCGTGGGCAAGGCCCCGATGCACCTGTCCGCGGCGGGCAGGGCCCGCTCCGAGTTCCTCGACGAGCGGATCGCCGAAGGTCGCGTCATCGGCCTTCCGGGCGAGGTCGTCGAAGCCGTGCACGATGACGCCGATCTGCCTCCCGAACTGTGCCCGGTGTATCGCTGCGAAGGAGGCCTGAACGGCAGAGAGCTCGATCTGCGGCTCCTAGACGAGTCGAGGAAGCCGCAGCCGTTCCGGATCGAAGGCGCGGTCGCCCTCGGGTCTCGTTTGGAGTCGCTGCTCGACGCGATGATCGAGGAGTTGACGACGCAGGGTTTCGCGCCGACCGGATCGCAACGCGACGGCGCACGATGGGTACTCAACGTGTCAGGCGAGCAGGCGTTCAAGCTCATCGACGAGGAGATTCGGCTGGCAACCCCACTGCGGCGCACGGTCGCGGACGAGGAGGCGATGATCGCCACCACTGTGGAGTTCGAACCGGGAGACGAGCAGGCGGCCGCACTGTTCTCGCTCGACCTGGCCGTCTCAGCCTTGCGCGCGATCGACCTCAAGCGCCTCGGCATCGAGGACGTCGAGGCGGCGATCACCCTCGCGGCCGAGCACCACCAGCCTGCCCCCACGCCCGAAGCGGTGCAGGCCGAATTGTGGCGCCGCCGAGATTTCCAGCGAGTCTACGCATTGCGAGCACCAGTTGACTTCGACTACGACTGACCCCGGTCCGTACCGGAAAATCCACGACGGCGCCGGCCGCAGCCCGTTCACGCCGACCGGCGCTTCCGCCGAGGAATCGGTCCGCCACGTGCTCACATACTGCGGCGGCGGCTCGACCATCCGATCCGCCCTCATGGACCTGATCGACGGCGCTGAGCGCAAGGTCTTCGTGGCGACCTGGATGGTCGGTGACCCCGAACTCCTCGACACGCTGTACCGCGCGGCCGACCGGCTCCAAGGCGGTGTTTACGTCATCGCCGCGATGAACGAACGCGACCTGGCGAAGGCATACGACGAAGAGGACACTGAGGTCGCTCCGGC
The DNA here is from genome assembly GCF_040645615.1 of Glycomyces sp. NPDC046736. Lineage (NCBI taxonomy): Bacteria > Bacillati > Actinomycetota > Actinomycetes > Glycomycetales > Glycomycetaceae > Glycomyces > Glycomyces sp. NPDC046736. The sequence goes on from NZ_JBEYYO010000001.1 coordinate 88,587, forward strand.
CGAGCGCATGCGTGAACGCAAGCAATTCGAGGCGTTGACCCAGAACGGGATCGCCGTGCGCACCTACAACGGCTGCCACGCCAAGTTCGTGGTGGTCGACGACCGCTCGGCGCTGGTCTCCAGCGCCAACCTCGTCCCGAGGGCTCTGGACCTCACCGGCGAGAACGGCGTGCTCCTCACCGACCACCCCGAGGCCGAGCGGGCAGCCCGGCTCTTCGCGCGCCTGTGGGCGGACTGCGAACAGGAGCTGCCGTTGAGCGGCGACCGGGTGCTCACCGACGTGCGCGGACCGCGCACGCACTGCCGGCTCGAAGCGCCGAACCCGGGCGAGAACGGACTGATCTGGACGCACGGTCGCGACCATCGCATTCTCGCCGCCGTACATGAACTGATCGCGGCCGCCGAGTCCGAACTCCTGCTCGCCACGTTTTCGCTCAACGGGATCGCCGACCATCCAAGCCTGCTGCTCGAACCCTTGCGGACGGCGGTCGACCGCGGAGTCGACGTCCGGATGTTGGTGCGTGGCCGTGACCGGCCGGACCATCTCGATGACGCCGCGGCGTTGGCCGAAGCGGGCGTGAACCTGTTCCCATGTTCGCTCAACCATGCAAAAGGGATCATCGCCGACCGTGAACGCGGCGCGCTGTTCTCCGCCAACTTCGACGCAGCCCACGGATTGACCGGCGGCGTCGAACTCGGGATGCGGCTCGACGGCACTCCGGCGCTGGCCGAAGCCCTCCGGTACTTCGAGCACGCCATCGCAGAGCACGATCGCGAGCTGATGCAGCCTGTCGACGGTGACTGATCGGGACATCGAGTCGACTCGAACGAATTGACGAGGCCTCGTGTTTATGCTTAAAATTCGCGGCGAAGGAGGCGGTGTGGGGCGGAAGGCGAGTATGGCCGATGTCGCGGCTCGGGCCGGGGTGTCGGTCATGACCGTTTCCAATGTCATCAACCGGCCGGAGGTCGTGGCCGAGGGGACGCGAGCGAAGGTGCTCGCCGCCATGGGGGAGTTGCGGTATCGGAACAACCTCGTGGCACGCAGCCTCCGGCTCGCGCAGCCTCGGCAGGTCGGGTACGTGCTGCCGTCCCCTGACGCGAGCGGGAACCAGTACATGGACGTGTTCGTGCACGACCTCGCGGTGTCCTGCCAGGCCAAGGACCGCAATCTCAGCCTCATCACCGAACTCGACACCGAAGCGCTCCTGACCGCCTGCGAGGACCTCTACTTCGGACAGTCCGTGGCCGGGTTCGTGATCGCGAACGTGGGGCCCGAGGACCCTAGGCCGGTCGCCCTGCATGAGCGCGGCATCCCCTTCGCCGCCTACGGCCGCACCGCCGAAGCGTTCGCGACCCCGTGGAGCTGGGTCGAGGGGGATGCGGCCCTTGGGATCGAGCTGGCTGTCGACCATGTGGCCGAGCGCGGGCACACCGAGCTGGCGTTCGTGGGGGCCGACCACTCCAGCATCACCATGATCGAACGCGAGCGCGGCTACACCGAGGCGTGCGAGCGCCTCGGGATCGCCGCGCACCGCATCGTGCACTCCGGCGGCGACCTCGCCTCCGGGGTCCGCATCGGTGCCGAGCTCCTCGACGCCCCCTTCCCGCCCACCGCGATCATCTGCCGCGCCGACCAGCTCGCCGCCGGGGTCGTCATCGCGCTCCAGGCCCGTGGCCTCGTGCCCGGCCGGGACGTGGCCGTGACCGGTTACGACGACACGCCGCTGACCTCGTTCGGCCCGGTGGGCATCACTTCGATCCGCCAGGCCTCCGGAACGATCGCCGACGCGCTCGTCCGCCTCGTGATCGAGCAGCCCGAGGCCCCCGAGCACCTCGTGCTCCCACCGGAACTCGTCGTCCGCTCCAGCACCGGGGCCTGACCCCGGCCAGATTTTAAGCTCACAATCCGAACCAACACAAGGAGACCGCATGACCAGCGCACCGATCCGGGTCGTCGTCTGGGGCGAGAACCGCCACGAACAGCTCGAACCCGAAGTGGCCGAACGCTACCCCGACGGCATGCACGGGGCGATCGCCCAAGGGGCCGGGGCATGGCTCGGCGACAAGGCCGTGATCACCACGCACACCCTCGACGAACCCGAGCACGGCCTCACCGCCGACGTCCTCGCCGAGACCGACGTGCTCGTGTGGTGGGGCCACGCCGCCCACGGCGAGGTCGCCGACGAGGTGGTCGAACGCGTCCACCGCCACGTCCTCGCGGGCATGGGCCTCATCGTGCTCCACTCGGGACACTGGTCCAAGATCTTCGTGAAGCTCATGGGCACCACCTGCACCCTGCGCTGGCGCAGCAAACACGACCGCGAACTGGTGTGGACGGTCAACCCGCAGCACCCCATCGCCCGCGGCATCCCCAGCCCGATCGTGATTCCCGAACAGGAGATGTACGGCGAGTACTTCGACGTGCCCACCCCCGACGAACTCGTGTTCATCTCCGGCTTCTCCGGCGGCGAGGTCTTCCGCTCCGGGATGACCTACCGCCGCGGCTTCGGCCGGATCTTCTACTTCAGCCCCGGCGACCAGGACTTCCCCGTCTACCACCACCCCGACGTGAACCACGTGATCGCCAACGGCATCGAATGGGCCCGTCCCGACCGCGAAAGGCAGACCCCCACCCTCCTGCGCTACGAGACCGACGACTTCTTCAACGGCCACGGCTACCAGGGGGCGTTCGAGCGATGACCTTCCACCGCATCGACACCGAAGGCCCGCTGCGCCTGGTGGTCGTCGGCGCCGGCGGCATGGGCCGGGCCTGGACCCGCGCCGTCCAAGCAGACCCCGCGACCGAACTCGCCGGGATCGCCGACCTCTCGCCCGAAGCCGCCGCCGCGGCCGCCGCCGAGATCGGCCTGCCCGACCTCCCGAGAAGCCACGACGCGGTCGAACTCGCCCGCCTTACCGGCGCGCACGCGATCGTCAACGCCACCGTTCCCCAAGCCCACCATTCGGTCACGACCGCCGCGCTGTTCGCGGGCCTGCCGGTCCTGGGGGAGAAGCCCGTCGCCGCCACCGTGGCCGAAGGCCTCTCGCTCGCCGCCGCGGCCGAGCACACCGGGCAGCTGTTCATGGTCAGCCAGTCCCGCCGCTACAACCACGGACTCCACCAGGCCAAGCAGCGGCTCAAGACCCTCGGCCCGGTCGGGATCGCGGCCGTCGACTTCTTCAAGGCCCCCCGCTTCGGAGGCTTCCGCGACGAGATGGCCAGTCCCCTCCTGCTCGACATGGCCATCCACCAGTTCGACGCGGCCCGGTTCCTCCTCGACGCCGACCCCGTCTCGGTCTCCTGCGAGGAGCACAACCCGCCCTGGAGCTGGTACCGCGGTGACGCGGCCGCGACCGCCGTCTTCGCCATGGAAGGCGGCGCGCGCTTCACCTTCAATGGCAGCTGGTGCAGCCCCGGCTTCGAGACCTCCTGGAACGGCTCGTGGCGCGTCTCGGCCGAACTCGGGACCGTGCTGTGGGACGGCGAGGGCCCGCCGCGGACCGACCCCGAAGCGCCCGCCGACTCCACTCCCGACCCCGGACGGGAGATCGCCGGTTCCCTGCGCGAGTTCACGATCGCCCTGCGCAGGGGCCGGGAACCGATGGGGCGCGTGCACGCCAACGTCATGAGCCTCGCTATGGTCGAGGCCGCGACGCAGAGCGCGGCCACCGGGCGCCGGGTCGCGATCGACGACGTGCTCGCCCGCTCCCACGACGCCGTGCTCGCCGCCGAGCGAAGCGCCGAGGTGCGAACCGTACTGCAAGCGTGGACATCCGTTCGCGATGCCCTGAACCAGAGGAGCCGCAATGCCTGAACCCCAGACCCTCAGCGTCGGCATGGTCGGCTACGCGTTCATGGGCGCGGCCCATTCGCACGCGTGGCGCACCGCGCCGCGCTTCTTCGACCTGCCGCTCGCGCCGCGCATGGCCGCGATCGCCGGACGCGACGCCGAACGCGTCTCCGCCGCCGCCGACAAGCTCGGCTGGGAGTCGGCCGAGACCGACTGGCACCGCCTGATCGAACGCGACGACATCGACCTCATCGACATCTGCGTCCCCGGGAACCTCCACGCCGAGATCGCGATCGCGGCCCTCGAAGCGGGCAAGCACGTGCTCTGCGAGAAGCCCCTGGCGAACACCGTCGAGGAGGCCGAGCGCATGACCGCCGCCGCCGAGGCCGCCAAAGCCCAAGGCACGCTTGCCATGTGCGGCTTCAGCTATCGCCGCACCCCGGCGCTGTCGCTCGCGAAGCGGATCGTGGAGTCCGGCGCGCTCGGGCAGATCCGCCACGTGAGGGCGCAGTACCTCCAGGACTGGCTCACCGACGAGAACGCGCCCCTGACCTGGCGACTGGACAAGTCGAAGTCCGGTTCGGGGTCCCTCGGGGACATCGGCGCGCACATCATCGACGCGGCGCAGTGGATCTCGGGCGCGAACGTCATCGGTGTCTCGGCCACCTTGGAGACCTTCGTCAAGGAGCGCCCGGTCGGCGGCGAGTTCGTGGGCCTGGGCGGCCACGGCGGCACCGACGGCCCGCGCGGCCCGGTGACGGTGGACGACGCGGCGCTGTTCACCGCCCGCTTCGAGGGCGGCGCGGTCGGCGTGTTCGAGGCGACCCGCTTCGCCACCGGCCGCAAGAACGCGATGCGCCTGGAGCTCAACGGCTCCAAAGCCGCGCTCGCGTTCGACTTCGAGGACATGAACTCGCTGTGGTTCTACGACGCGGCCGAGGAGCCCAACGCGGGCTTCCGCCGCATCCAGGTCACCGAGGCCGACCACCCCTACACCGGCAACTGGTGGCCGGTGGGCCACGGCCTCGGCTACGAGCACGTCTTCACCCACCAGGTGGTCGACCTCGTGGAGGCCATAGCGAATCGCGAGCAGCCCACACCGTCCTTCGCGGACGCACTCGGGGTCCAACGCGTCCTCGCGGCGGTCGAGGCCAGCGCCGCCGACGACAGCCGCTGGACCGCGGTCTGAGAGCGGGGCCCGGCCGCGACCGGGCCCCGCTCAGAGCTGCGGGCTCTCGGTGATCGTGCGCACGAAGCCGAGGAAGTCGGCGGCCTGCCTCAATGACGGGACGTCGATGCCGTGCTGCTCGTCCTCGTCGGGGGAGTAGACCCCGGCGATGATGCGCAGCTTGACCGGGCCGTCGGGCCAGCCGTCGCCCAGAGGCAGCAGCACCTCGTCGGCGCCGCTGTCCAGGAGGGTCTTCTCGACGTAGCCGTTGCCGGGCTCGGGGATGGCGACCTCGCCGCCGCGGATCACGCCGTGGCCGAACGCGAGGAGCACCGAGACGTACCCGCTCCCGAACCGGTCGCGCAGCAGCCTTCCCGCGGAGCCGAACGGCTTCCCGGGATTGACGGCGACCTCCACGTCGCTCAAGATCCCGGTGAGCGCGAAGCCGTCGAAGTAGACGATCTTCTGCCCGGTCCGCTCGTGCGCGGCGATGATCCGCGCCGCGATCCCCTTGGCGATCTCCCCGAAGTCGGGCATGGCGGCCACCGAGTTCGCGTGGAAACCGCGGATGTCGTCGGCGAGCGCGACCGCCTCGGCCTTCCCCTCGCCCTCGGGCAGGGCCCGCACCAGGTCGAGCGCCTCACCGGCGAGGTGGACGAAGGGCCGGCCGGGGTGGATGCCCTGGTGGGTCTGGATGTGCTCGTTGACGTCGTGCGCGGTGCGGACGACGTCGTATCGCTCCCTGAGGGACTCGACCGCCGCGGGGTCGAGGCGCTCCGCGAGCGCGACGACCCGGTCGTAGTCCTCGGGCTCGGTCTCCCTGGGGCCGTTGCCGACGAAGCGCACCGGCGAGTCGGGGTGCGCCTCGTTGAACTCCCGCGCCCACTTCAGCATTTCGGCGTTGGCCTCGGTCCGGTTCGGCAGCCACCCGGACAGCACCACCTCGCGCAGGTCAGAGCGCCGCCCGAGCGCGTAGTCGTCCATCCGCTCGGCCACGTTGGCGCTGTCGGGGATCACGATCACCCGATACTCGGCGTCCTCGACCAGGGTCTTGACGAGTTCGACGCGGTGCCGGTCGATCTCGGCCGACTCGCGAGTGTTCTCGCCCAGGGCCACGACCTGGCTCTTCCGGGCCGCGGCCACGACGGGCCCCCAGCCGTTCAGGTCCTGCGCGTGCGCTTCGATCCATGCGGTGCCGGTGCTCATGAGGCTCTCCTTCATCGGTGTTGCTTCCACCGGCAACGCTACGAACGCATCGACTGGCCCGGCATCCGTCGCCCGACCGGGCCATCACCGGTCGAGCGCCGCGAGCATGCCCCGCAACGACTCCCGCAGCTCCTCCCGGGCCGCGTCGTCCAGCTCGACCCGGTGCAGCGTCCCCGCGGGCAGCCACGACAGGCCGTACGCGATGTCCCGCGCGCTGGTGGCCCCCACCGGCCAGCTGGTGCGCTCCGGGCCGTCCGCCTCCGCGCCGCTCGCCCACGCGCCGAACGCGGCCTTGAACTCCGCGAGCGGCAGGTCGACCACCGCCACCGCGTCCCTGGTCTGCGGCCCCCAGGTCCGGGCGACCGCGACCAGCTCCTCCACCTGCGCCGCGCTCAACTCGCGCGGCGCGAACCCGACCCGCAGCGGCGTCGCCGCCCGCACTCGGTCCACTGTGGAAGACGTGACGGGTCGCCCGGCGAGGACTTTCGCGCAGTGGGCCTCAGACAGCGTCGATCGGTTCAGCGCCTAGAGCGTCCAGCGGATCGGGGTCTCGGGGCGGTAGGCGCACCTTGCGCCGGTGGCGATCGCCGCCGAGAGGTGTTCGTGCAGTTCGGGGTGCTCGCCGCGGAGTTTGCGCAGGACGTCGCGGATGCGGGCGGTGACGGTCTGGCGGGCGCGTTCGGCGTCGTCGCCGAGGCGGCGTGGGCGCCCGCCCAGGCCGGTGGTGCGGCGCAGTTCGTCCAGGAGCGCGGCGCGTTCCTCGTCGAGCGCGGTCGCCCGAGGCTCGTCGCCGCGCGCCTCGGCTCGGCGGATGTCCTCGTCGAGGCGCAGCAGGCGCTCGCGGTAGGCGCCGCGGGCCTGCTCGTCCAGGACCGGATCGGCCCCGAACGCCCCGGGGCCGGGGGCCTCCCGGCTCGGGACGAGCAGGTCGACGGCCGGGACCTCGACGCCTGGTCGTCCCAACAGGACTCGCAGGTCGTGGAGGCCCTTGGCGTCCTTCATGTGGACGGTGCGCCCGGCGAACCGCAGCGTCCACACCTGGCCTTCGGGGCGGAACACGTGATCGGCCTTGGCGGGAGGGCCCGCGGCGACCTCGGGAAGCGCGGCGGCCATTCCGAGCCGCGCGGCCTCGGCAGTCGCCTCAGCGAGCATCGTCTCGGCAGTCTGCTTGTCCCCGTTCGCGTCTCGCTCGCGCAGCGCCTGGCCGAGTCGGGCCCGGGCCAGGACCGACCAAGGCGGCGCGCCGAAGCGGTCCGCAGCTGCCGCCGCGGCCTCGAAGTACGCCACGGCGTCGTCCCAGCGCCCTTGCGCCGCGTCGATCCCGCCCGCCCACAACGACATCGGTCCCCACAGGGCCATGCCCCCGGAGAACACCGCCCAGTTGTCGATGACCGGCCCGAGCTCCCGGCGCGCCGGTGCGCACCACGCCTCGTCTCCCGAGGCCGCCGCCAGTTGCGCCCGGTAGACCGTGAGCATGGGCGCGAACCGCCCCGGCATCGCCTTGAGCCGGGCCTCGGCCTCGGGGAAGTGCCGCGCGGCGGTGTCGGCGTCGCCGCGGTGCGCGGCGGTGACGCCTTCCAGGACGGCCACGAACGGCTCGCCCGGCGTGGTCGTCCTGGCGATCTTCAGCGCCTCTTCGGCGTTGCCGCGCAACAGTTCCAGCGCCCACACCTGGTCGCGCCAGACCCGGTGGCGGTCGACTTCGCCCATGCGCTCGCCCAAGGCTCTGGCATCGTCCATGTGCCGCCGGGCCGCCTCGAAGCGCCCCTGCGCGGCGGCCCGGGTGCCGCGCCGCGACACCGCCAGGAACCGGTGGCGAGGCAGCCGGGTGCGTTCGGTCAGCGCGGTGAACGTGTCGAGCTCGGCGTGCCCGGCCGCATCTCCCTGTTCAAGCAGCGCAAGGGATCGCAGGAACGCCGCCAGCGACTCCAGCTCGCCGTTCGCGGCGCGGCGGGCGGCGGCGGTGAGCTCGTCGAGGACGGCGATCCGGTCGGCCTCGCGCCCGGGCGTCCAGATCGCGTCGTGGTGGGCGAGCAGGCACCAGCCGAGCGTCTCGGCGTCGCCGTGTTCGCGCGCCAGGTCGACCGCGGCGTGGCCGAGTTTCTGCGCGTCGGCGGGATCGGTGCCGCGGTGGGTGCGCGCCATGCTGGCCGCGGCCAGGACCCGGGCGCGCAGGCCGTCGTCGCCTCCCTTGAGTTCGAGCCCGGCGAGCGCGTCGTCCATGAGCCGGATCTGGCCGTCGTGGTCGCGCTTGGTGTTCCCCATCCGGTGCAGCCCGAGCGCGGCGCGCGCGAACAGCTCGGCGTCGTCGCTGGTACGGGCGGTGTCGAGCACGGTCGCGAAGACCTCTCGGGCCGCCGTCATGTCACCGGCCCGGTCGAGCTGCTCGGCCAGCGCCAGTTCGATCCCCGCGCGGGCGGGGCCGTGCCCGATCGCGTCCAGCGCGGCCCGGTAGTGCCTGACGGCCTCCTCCGACGCGAGCCGGTCGCACGCGTCCCCCGCGGCCGCGAGCAGGTACTCCGCGGCCTCCGGGCCGGGCAGGAGCGGCACGGCCAGCCGCGCGTGGCGCGCGAGCGCGGCCGGGCTCAGCTCCGAGGCCTCGCAGGCGCGGATCACCGCGAGGTGCGCCCGGCGTCTGCGTTCGGGATCGAGCGAACTGTAGAGCGATTCGCGTACGAGGTCGTGGGTGAACGCGTACCCGTGTGAGCCGAGGCCGACGAGCCGGGCCGCGAGCGCCGGTTGCAGCAGCGCGTTCGCTTCCGCCCCAGGGGACACCACGGCGTGGGTCGCGCTCAGGAGCCGCTCGGTGAACTCGCGGCCGATGACCGCGGCGGTGGCCAGGACCGCGACCACGTCGTCTGGGAGCAGGTCGAGGCGCCTGCGGACCGCGTCCCGCACGCTCGCCTCGGCCACGGCCGCCGATCCGAGCTGCGCGGTCTGCTCCACGAAGAACGGGTTGCCGCCGGTGCGCCGGTGCACCTCCTCGACCAGGTCCGGGCCGGGCTCGGTGCCGGTCGTGCGCTCGATGAGGGCGCCCACCTGCGCCGCGTCGAGCCCTGCGAGCCGCACCGTCTTGGCCCGGGCCGCCAAGGGCGGCAGGATCGCGGCCGCGCGGTGGCCGGCCCGCACCTCGACGTCGCGGTAGGACCCGATCATCAGCAGCGGCTCGAACCAGGTGTGCCGCACCACGAAGTCCAGCAGCCGCAGCGACTCCGAGTCGGCCCAGTGGAGGTCGTCGAGCACGAGCACGGTCGGCTTGGAGCGGGCGGCGCTCACGAGCAGGGACGCGAACGCGTCGTGGAGCTGGAAGCGGGCGTTGTCGGCGCCCGCGGGCGGCCCGGCCTCGCCGAGCAGCACCGGGAGGCTCCCGCCCGCGGCCTGGGACACCGCCGACCACTCCGGGAGACTCGCGGCCCCGGCCAGGCCGCGCACGATCTGCACCCACGGCCAGTAGTCCGGCGCGCCGTCGCCCTCCCAGCAGGCCGCATTGAGGACCCGGGCCCCGCGCGCGGCGGCGTCCCGGGCGGCCTCGGCCAGCAGCGCGGTCTTGCCGATCCCGGCCTCGCCGGTGACCAGGACCAGGCCGCCTCGCCCGTCGAGGACCTGCGCGACCTGGGCGGCGAGGACGGCGGCGGGCTGCTCGCGTCCGATGAGGGAAGGGGGCACGCGCCTCTCCGATTCGTCGCTGTACGGGCTGTGAGATCCGATCTCACGGCGGCGAGTGCGGTTCTCGCGCTCGAAGGGGTGAACCCGACTCTACTGGAGGCATCATGGGCCCTGAGGATTCCCGCCGGCACCGGCTGCGCGTCGCCGTCATCATCGGCAGCGCCCAGGAGGGCCGCAGCGCCGACGCGGTCGACGGCTGGCTCGCCGCGAACGCGCGGCTCGCCCACTTCGACCTGGACCTGATCGAGGTCCCGCTCCCCGCCGACCTGGCCGCACCCCCGATCTACCGCGCGGACGCGTACCTCGTCCTCGCCCCCGACCGGCCCGCCCGCATGAGCGCTCCTGCCGACTCCGCGTGGCACGCCAAGCCCGTCGCGTTCGTGCCCTACTCCGGCGTCCACTGGGGATGCCAGGTCGCCGAGCGGCTGCGGCAGGCGTTCGCCGACCTCCACGCGACGGCCATGCGCGACTTGAGGAACGCCGGCCGAATGCGTGTCACTGCCGCGACCATGCTCGACTGGCTCGAAAGCCGCTCGGCCACACTGTTCGCCACTTCGGAGCGCACCGCATGAGCCAGGCGACCGAACTCGACACCGCCGCGCCGCGCACGGGCCGCGCTCCCGCCGTGGCCCTCGCCGCGCTCGCCGGGCCGATGTCCTTCGGCATCACCGGACCCGCACTGGTGCTCGGCGACATCGCGCGCGACCTCGACGTCACGATCCCGGCGGCCACCACCGTGGTCACCGCGTTCGGCTGGGGCATCGCCGTCGGCACGCCCACGATGGGCGCGCTCCTGACCCGGTACGGCCCGCGCGTCGCACTCTCCTTGTGCTCCTTGCTGATCGCCGCCGGAGCCGCGCTCGTGCTCGCGGTCCCGGCGCTCCCGGCCCTCGTGGTCGGCTCCGGTCTCCAGGCCCTCGGCTCGGCCGGGATGGTCGTGGTCGCGATGAGCCTCGCCGCTTCTCCCGCGGCGATGGGCGCGGTGACCTCCTCGCTCGCCGGGGTCGGCGCGGTCGCGCCGCTCATCGGCATCCAGGTCAGCGCGGCCCTGTCGTGGCAGGCGGTGCTGGCGATGACGCTCCTGAGCCTCATCGCGGTCCCGTTCGTGCTCCGATCGGTGGGCCGAGGCACCGAAGTCGAGGCGCCGCGCTTCGACGCGTGGGGCGCGCTGCTGCTCACCGCGCTGGTGACCGCCCTGGTCTTCGTGCCGCAGCGGCCACTGCCCGCGCTCGTCGCGGTCGCCGTCACCGCGGTGCTCCTGGCCGCCCACCTCCGCCGCAGACCGCACGGGTTCGTGCCCGCCGACCTGCTCGCCAACCGCGTGTTCGCCGCCTCCGCGGGGATCGCGTTCGTGCTGGCCGTGGCCAACTTCGGGATCGTCTACGCCGCGCCCGGCCGCCTCGGCGACCTCACCGCCTGGACCCCCGGCCAACTCGGCCTCGCCGTGGCCGTCCCCTACCTCTTCGGCGGCGTCACGTCCTGGCTCCTGGTGGCCCGCTCGGCCCGCCTGCGCTATCCGACCCTGATCACGGCCCTGCTCCTCGCCTCCGCCGCGGCGGTCGCGGCCGTCACCCTCGGCAACGCCCTCGTCCCGCTCCTGTTCGCGGGCATGGCGACCGGCTCCCTCGCAGCGGCCACCGGCCAAGGCGCCCTGGCCCTACGAGCCACCAAATCCACCTCGACCCAATCCGCCACCGCGATGGGCCTGTTCAACCTCTGCTACCTCCTAGGCGCCGCGTTCGGCCCGGCAATAGCGGCCCTCGCCGTCTGACCCGCGCCGGTTTGCGAGAATCGCTTGCGTGCGTGAATGGCTGGTCGGTCTCGCGGTGCTCCTCGGAGCACTGGTCGCCTCGTGGGCACTGCTGTTCGTGCTCGCGAGGCGACTCCCGCCGGGACTGCTGCGGGACCTGGCCGCGTTCATCCCCGACTGCGTGACCACGGTGCGCCGCTTGCGAAAAGACCCACGCGTACCCAAACGCGCCAAAGCCGCGATCATCTTCGCCGGAATCTGGGTCGCGAGCCCGATCGACCTCATCCCCGAATTCATCCCCCTGATCGGCCCCCTAGACGACATCGTGGTAGTCGCCCTCTGCCTGCGCTACGCAGGACGCAGCGTCCCCCGAGAACTCCTCCTCACCGCCTGGCCCGGCGAACCCCGCCTCATAGAACGCCTACTGGGGCGCTGACGATCATGTGCCCGAAGGAGTGCTAGCCGGGGACGGTGTCTGCGGTGTCGGTGACTGATCCTGTCCTGGCGCGCGCAAACGCCCCTACTCGGTGTCCGGGAGGGTCGGGTGGGCGGTGGGGTAGATGCCGACCGCGAAGCCGTAAGTGGTGTCGCCCGACCTCGGGAGGCGTTCGAATTCGTCCACCAGTTCGGCCATGCGGTCCCAGAATTCGGAGGCCTGGTCGCGCGAGATGCGCGCGTGGCGGATGAAGCCCCAGAGCCGCCCCTCCTCGAACGCCGCGGCTGATTCGCGGGCGGCCACTTCGAAGTCGTTGAAGTCGCCTGAGCTCGCGGTCTGGGAGGGCTCGGCCGCGATGTAGAACATGCGCGCGGTGCGGCCGTAGAAACGCTCCTCGATCGCCCGCACCTTCCGCGTGCGCACGACCTGGAGCAGGCCGTTGCGGGCGAGCACGTCGACATGGTGCGCGACCGTGCTCTTCGGACGTTCGAGCGCGGTAGCGAGTTCGGTGACGGTCGCGGCCCGCTCGTGGAGGAGTTGGAGGATCGTGGTGCGGAGCGGGTGGCCAATGGCCTTGACTTGGGACGGCTCGGTCAATGCGATCCGGTCGGCCAGTTCGTAGCCCGGGGGGTTGTCCGTCATGACAGATCAGACTAGCATCGCAGAATGATCCGGAATATTCGATCAATCGGAAAGAGGCTACGACGACATGGCTGAAGTGCTGCTTTACCACCACATCCAGGGCCTGACGGACGGCGTGCGCGCCTTCGCCGACGACCTGCGGGCGTCCGGGCACACCGTCCACACGCCCGACCTGTTCGGCGGCCGCACGTTCGACAGCATCGAGGAAGGCTTCGGATTCGCGCGCGAAACAGGCCTCGAAGCGATCCGCGAACGCGGCGCCGCCGCGGCCGACGAGCTCGGCCCCGGGCTGGTCTACGCCGGATTCTCCTTCGGCGTGACGATCGCCCAGCGCCTCGCGCAGACCCGCCCCGGCGCCCGCGGGGCCCTGTTCATGGACTCCTGCCTCCCGGTCACCGAGTTCGGCGACGCCTGGCCGCAAGGTGTACCGGTCCAGATCCACGGCAAGGAAGGCGACGAATTCTTCGACGAGGACCTACCGTCCGCCAAGGCCCTCGCCGACTCCACCCCAGACGCCGAACTCTTCCTCTACCCCGGCGACCAGCACCTCTTCGCCGACGCCTCACTACCCGCCTACGACCCAGAGGCCGCCGCCCTACTCGCACAACGAGTAAGAGCCTTCCTGGCCGCAATCTGACCAACGGATCTCAGGGGGCTTCCAGGACTAGGAACAGGAAGCACAGGAACGCCGAGTCCGGGGTCTTGACCTCGTCGGGGAAGCGCTCGTGAGCCTCAGGTGCCGGGGGTGGTTCGCTGATGGTCTTGATGTGGAACCCGGCCTCGATGAAGGCCCCGGTGAGTGCCTGGAGTGGGCGGTGCCATTGCGACAGCAGGACCTTCTGGCCGTTGAAGTCGCACTCCAAGCCGTATTCGTGGGTGGCGAAGTAGTCGGCCTCGGGGTTGGTGTACTTGTAGACCCAGGGGTGGTTGACGGCCACGATGAGGCGGCCACCGGGGACCAGGACGCGCCGCAGCTCGGCGAGCGGCGCCGTCCAGTCCTCCAGGTAGTGCAGGACCATGCACGAGACCGCGTCGTCGAACGCGTCGTCGGGGAACGGCAGCGGATCCTTGAGGTCGGCCTGATGCAGGACGGCGTCCTCGCCGAGGCGGCGCCGGGCCAGTTCGAGCATCCTGACGCTGGGGTCGATGCCGGTGACGATCGCGCCTCGGTCCCGCAGCGCCTCGAACAGGGGCCCGGCCCCGCAGCCGACGTCGAGGATCCGCCGCCCGGCCACGTCTCCGGCCAGGTCCACCATCGCCGGCCGCGCGTAGTAGCCGTTGATGAGGTTGGACTCGGTCTCGGCGGCGTACGCCTCGGCGAAGCCGTCGTAGTCGCCGGTCGGGGCCCGATCGGCGGACCCGGCGGCGTTCTCAGCGTCAGAAGACATGCGGCCCATCCTGACACGACTCGCCCGCCCGAAGGCGGGCGACACCGAAGCACAAGCGGGGCAACGGTTCGCGGATCTACTCCAAGCCGTCCAAGAAGGCCTTGAGGTCAGCGGTGATCTCCTCCGGGTGCTCGCCGTTGATCGCGTGGGAGGCGCCCGAGTAGACCTTCACGGTCGCGTCCGGCAGCGCTTCCCGCGCGACATCGGCCGCCGCGTTCGCGTCGTGCATCCGTGAGTCCTCGGCCAGGATCGCCAGCACCGGGATCTCGGTGCTCTCCAATTGACTCTCGCTGATCCGCTGGGGCGCACCGAGTTTCAGCACGTAGGACTGCATCCCGGCCTCGATCATGTCCGCGATCGGCTCGTCCTCGACCGGGGCGTCGTTGGCGACCCAGCTGTTGAAACCGTCGCGCCAGCTCTTGGGGAACCACTTCACGCTCGCCGGGATCGACCGGAGCACCGCCTGGCCGGACATGTCCGAGAAGACCATCACCGGGTCAAGCAGGGAGACGCTCGCGACCATCTCCGGCCGGTGCACGGCCAGGTTCATCGCGGTCCAGCCGCCGATCGAGAGCCCGAACAGGTGGAACTCCTCCTCGGGCAGCTCCGCCAGCACCTCGTGGAGCCAGTTCGCGTGGTCCTCAGAGGTCTCGATCGGGCTCTCTTGCACGCTCATTCCCGGTTCGCCGAGCAGGTCGATCGTGTAGACGCTGCGGACTTCGAGCAGCCCGGGCAGGTTGTCGGCCCAGACCGGAGAGGCCGAAGCCCGGCCCGGCAGCAGCACCAGCGGCGCGGCCTGCGGATCGGCACCCTCGAAGTGGTACAGGCGGACCACGCCGTAGCCGGTCCGCACGTCGAGCGTCCGATCGGGCTCGGGCAGTGCGTCCATGGCCTCGTCATAGGCGGCCTTGAAGCGGTCTTCGGCTTCGGCCGAGCGGAAGTACCCGATCGGCGACGGGTCCCGCAACCCATAGGCGGCCAAGGCGATCAACACGATCGTCACCCTTCCGATCACTCGAGCGGTCCGGCTGTGCCACAGCCGGGAGAGTCCGTTGCGCATCAGTGCTCCCTTCGTCGAACCCCACTCTAACCGATCGGTCAATAATTTTACCGATCGGTCAGTTAGGGTATTGTCGGTTCGCGCAACCGGTCCGACGAGAGGGGTTCGATGGCAGCCACGGGACGCGGAGGGCGTCGGCCCACCATCACCGAACAGGCCCGCCGTTCGCAGTTCATCGAGGTGACGATCGAGCTGGTCGCCCGCCGGGGCTCAGCCGGGGCGTCGCTCTCCCAGATCGCCGAGGCCGCAGGGGTCTCCAAAGCCGCGGTGCTCTACCACTTCCCGACCAAGAACGCGGTCGTCGAGGCCGCCTACGAGTCCGTGATCCACGCCCTCGTGGAGCACGTCGAAGCGGCGGTGGCCGCGCACGAGGGCGCGTCGGCCGTGGAGGCGTACATCCGGTCGCTCGTGGCGTACCTGCGGGCGCGTCCCGACCACGCGCGCATGCTCATCGCGGGCATCATCGGCAGAGGCGACGGCCCAGGCGAAGCGAGCTCCCAGTCCCGCTGGCAGCCGGTCGCCGCATTCGTCGACGCGGCCAAGACCGCCGGAACCTACCGCGCCCAAGTCGATTCGCGGGCGACGGCCGTCATCGTCAACGGAGCGATCGACGGCATCGTGGCCCAAGGCCTCGACGACCCCGACTTCGACACCGCCCACGCAGCAGACGAACTCGTGAAGATGCTGAACGAGGCCCTGCGATAAGGGCTTTCGGCCCCAGCTCCCGCTGCTCGTGCCGACGCGACCGGCACGAGCAGCGGATTGCCACCTAAACGCACAGACTCTCGGCGTCGGGTTCGACCTCGACGTCCACTCTGCCGTTGCCTGGAGCGAACGTTGCGCAGCGGTCCGGTTCGGCGGTCCCGAAGGAATCGACGGCGCGGTAGGTCAGGGTCTGCCGGTCGGAGCGCTTGAGCGTGAACGGCCCGGTGTAGGTGACCCAGTCGCCCCCGTCGATCCGGTACTCGGTGCGCGCGAGCGTGGCCGGTGCGGCGGCCACCGCGTCCAGCGACACGGTCACCCAGTTGTTGCCCTGGTAACGCAGCGTCGTACTCGGCGCCTCCGGGGTACCGTTCGGCCAGTCCACGAGGAGCCGGTCGCCGTCACCGCTCACCTGCTCCACGGTGATGCCGTTGATCGAGAAGGCGTTGCCTCCCGCGCCGCCGCGGACGGCGAGGTTGCCGACGAGGGCGTCGGCCGGCTGGCTCCCGTCGAGGGTGATCTCCGTGACCAGGTTGTACGTGCCCATGTTGACCATGCCGCTGTTGAAGTACGCGGGGACGAACGTGGCCACCTCGTCGGCCCCGTACTGGTGGTCGTTGACCGCCGCGCCGTCGCCGCTGGTGTAGCCGCCGTTGGTGTTGTCCGCGACCCAGCGGACGCGGATCGAGGTCGTGCCCTTGGCGGTGTAGTTCACCGTGAGCCGGTAGGTCGCCCCCGGTTCGGGGTGGAAGGCGACCTCGCCGTCGTCGGTGGAAGACCACGGCCAGACCGAGGCGTCGTCGCCCAGGATGATGTTGGCGCCGCTCCAGGAGTCGCCCCTGGAGGTGTCGTAGACGTGGACGCCCGGGATGTCGGGCCGCTCGCCGCCTCCCGGAACCTCGATGTAGTCGTGCGTGGCGAGGAATTCGGCTGGGTAGAGGATGCCCAGCAGTGCGTCCTTGGCATGGCCGTCGTAGTCGTAGGGCATGGCGAACTCGCCGCCCTTCCATCCGGTGTGGACGTCGCGGACACCGGCCAGCTTCACGGCGGTGATCACCTGCGGGTTGCCCGTCGTGTTCGCCGGGCCGGCGGCGTACGCGCGGTAGATTTCGAACAGCTCGGCGTACTTCATGCCCTGGTTGTTCTCGTTCTCGGGAGTCAGGGTGCCGGGCGGGAGGGCGATGTCCATCTCGGTCACGTTGACCTCCACGTCGCCCAGCGACGCGAAGAGCTCGATGTTGCTCTCGACGGCCGTGACGTCGGTGTCGAGGTTGTAGTGGCCCTGCATGCCGATGACCTCGATCAGCGGCTTGCCGTTCGGGCGGACGCCTTCGTAGCGCTCGTTGATGTCCTTGACCATCTCGTAGACCACGCGGGCCTTCGCGGGGGAGTCCAGCCCGAAGTCGTTGTAGATGAGCTTGACGTCCCAGCCGGCCGCGTCGACCACCTCCGCGGCCTTGAGGAACGCGAGCTCCACCCAGTCGGGGCCGAGTGCCTGGTACCAGCCCTCACCCTTGGCCAGCGAGGCGCGCCAGTCGGACGGGTCGGCGGTGCCCACAGCCTCGTTCACCACGTCGATCGCCACGAGTTCGCCGCCGTAGCGTCCCAGGACCCCTTCGATGTGGGCGTTCATGTTGTCAAGCGCCACATCGGCATCGAAGGTGCCCGGCTGGTCGTAGCGGGCCGGGGGCGCGTCCCACATCCAGGTGGGCGACTGGGAGTGCCACGTCAGGGTGTGTCCGTAGAACTTCAGGTCGGGGTTGCGCTCGGCGTACCTGGCCATCGCCGCGTCCGCCGCGTCGAACGTGAACTCGCCCTTGACCGCCTGCGTGCTCTCGGGCTTCATCTCGTTGCCGGGGGTATAGGACTCGTAGTTGTAGATCAGGCCGTCGATCTCGCCGGCCCCGAAGATGCCGAACGAGAAGTAGTCCTGATAGGCCTCCTTCAGCGGCGTGTAGTGCTCGTACGTCTGCCCGGTGGGCGGGAGCCCGTCCGCCGCGGCCGCGGGAGGCGCGGCGGCCGCAACGCCGACCGCCATCAGGCACGCGAGCGCGGACGCGACGCCTCCGCGGGTCGCCCCCCTGGCTCGCCGGAAAGGTCTGAACTTGGGCATACGGCTCCTCGGATGAGGGCTCGCGGTGAGGGGCACGGGCCAGGGTAAGCGATTTCAAACATCAACATATCAACACCTCTCACATTGTCAAGTCGCTCGAAACCGCCACGGGCCTCGCACGGCAAGCTGTGCCACAGCGTCGATGGGGCACTGCTCCTACGCGGGCCCGATGCCGTTGAGAGACAAGACGAGTACCGCGCGCGACGGATGGCTCCGATACCATGCACGAAGAGGCGAGGTGAGATGCAGTTTCGAATTCTGGGTCCACTCCAAGTGGTGCATGACGGTGTCCCCCTACCGCTCGGAGGCCCGAAACAGGCGGCGGCGCTCGCGGTCCTCCTCCTCGAACACGATCGCGCGATCCCCCTGCACCGCCTCGTTGACCTCGTATGGGAGGCTGATCCTCCCCAGACCGCGCGCCGACAGGTGCAGAACGCCATGGCTGCCATCCGCCGAAGACTCGCGGGCCACGGTGCTGACTTCCTCGAACGCATCGGTGACAGCTACCGCTTCAACGCCCCCGATCTCGACTACCGACGTTTCAAGGCAGACGCCGTGGACGCAAAGGCGTACGCCGCCTCCGGCGAACTCACCGAGGCCGCCGTATTCCTTGCCCGCGCGCTCGAACGATGGCGGGGCCCGGTCCTGGCGAACTTGCGCAACGCGAGGTTCGAGGCGTTCATTCAGCGACTTGAGGAGGAGCGGGCTTGCGCGGTCGAGGATCTCATCGACGTTCAACTGGCGCTCGGACGATTCGCCCCCGCCATCGCTCAGGCCAGAAGTCTCCTCGGTGACCATCCTCATCGCGAGCAGACCGTTCGCCGCGTCATGCTCGCCTTGCACGGTGAGGGCCGGACCGCTGAGGCACTGGCGGCCTTCCAGCATCATCGGTCCCGTCTGGCTGAGGACCTCGGCACAGATCCAGGGGACGCCCTGTGGCGCACCTACGAAGAGATCCTTCGCGGTGAGGCCGACGTCCCCCTCAAGGAAGTGTCCGTGCAGGCGTCGAGCCGAGGCGACGCCCAGGACCACCTCCCGCAGATGCTCGCCCAGCTCCCCGCCGCCCCCGCCGTGTTCGTCGGCCGCGAGGGTGAAATCGCGGCGCTCGACGGCCTGCTGGACCGAACTCAGGCCACCGTCGCCGCCCTGACCGGATTGGGCGGCAACGGCAAGACCTCCATAGTGGCCCATTGGGGCCACCTGCGGCGCGGCAGGTTCCCCGACGGGCAGCTCTACATCAATCTGCGTGGCTACGAGGCATCGCCACCACTGAAGCCGATCGAGGCACTGCGCTCGCTTCTGCACCCCCTCATGGGGCCGGGAGCGGCAGTCCCGGACACGACCGACGCCGCCGCGGCACTGTTCCGGTCGCTGCTCGCCGACAAGCAGATGCTGGTGGTGCTGGACAACGCCAGGTCGGCGGCACAGGTCCGCCCCCTGTTGCCCAGCGGCCCCGACACCGTCACGATCGTGACCAGCCGCGACCGCATGCAGGGCCTCGTTGCGTTGCACGATGCGACACCCATCCACATCGGCACGTTGAGCCAGGAATCTGCCGTTGAACTGCTGACCGCGGTCACCGGGCGGCGCGCGGATGCCGAGGCCGAGGCGATGCGCCGCATCGCCGAACTCTGCGACTGCTCCCCGCTTGCCCTCCGACTCGCTGGCGCAAACCTCCTCATGCAACCCAGCGCGACCGCCGCCGACTTCGCGGCGAGACTGTCCGACGACGCTGAGCGGCTTGAACTCCTCGCGGTGCAAAACGATGAGGAGACGGCACTCACCGCAGTGCTCGACCGGACGGTGTCGGCCCTGGACGACTCGGTCAAGGCCGTGCTTTGGCGGCTCGCCGCGATCCCAGGCGAAGATTTCGCCGTCGAGCTGGCAGTCTCATTGGGCCCCGGAACCGCCCACGAGACCCGACGCGCGATCGCGGCCATCGTGGATTGCCACCTGCTTGAACGACACCGAGCCGGTAGGTACCGGTTCCACGACCTGACGCGGCTCTACACGTCAAAGCGCCAGGAGACCGAGTTGAGCGATGCCGAGCGCGCCGATACCATCGACCGCTTCATCGACTGGCACTTCCGGGAGCGGCGCGCCGACGAATACGTGAACCTCACCGATGCCTGCCGCGCTCTCGCGGACCACCCCCGCATCTGGCGGCTCACCCTCGCGCTGCGGACGCAGATCAAGCACGGATTCGATCTCGACCTCCTCCACCGACTCGCCACCCACGCGAAGGAGCGGAGCGAGCGACTCGACGACCTCGACGGCCTCGCCCAGATGCAAAGCTTCCTCAGCGGCGTGGCGACGATGCGCGGCGACATGGACGTGGCCGGGTTCCACAGCCACGCGGCCATGGACCTCGTTGGCGAACACGGTGCCGGAGACGAGGACGGTTCGATTTGCAGCATGCACGGCGCCATGCTCTACCACAAAGGCATGGTCCGTGAGGCGGAGCCGTACGTCGCCCGAGGGGCGGCACTCGCCGAGCTCACCGGTCGACCGGGCCACCTGGTCACCCAACTTGCCAACCTAGGCGGCCTCTGCCGCAGATTGAGCTGGTACGACGAAGCCGAAGCGCACTTCCTGCGGGCGATCGCACTCGCACGCCGGCACGGCGAGATTACATTGGCACACCCCGGACTTGGGCTGACGTACGTGGATCAGGGGCGGTACGACGAGGCCGAACCGATCGTCGAAGCCGCACTGCGCGAGGCCACGGACCGCCGTGCACCACGACTGCAGTCGATCACACTGTTCATACGCGGTGAATTGCGACTGCGCCGCGGCGACCTCGACCGGGCTCGCGACGACCTTGAACGGGCGGTCGACATCGCCGGACTCCATGCGATCTGGAACGAGTTCGACCCGCGCAGCTTGTTGAGCAAGGTCCTCGAACGGCAGGGTGACTACTGCGGCGCACGCCGCAACATCGAGGCCGTGCTCGCCGACCGCGCGACCTCGCGCACCCCGGCCTTCGCCGCTCAGGCTTGGCTCGTCGCAGCCGAGGTCACAGCCGCGCACGACCCGCACTTCGCGCTCGAACACGGTGCGCGGGCGCGACACCGCTTCGCGGCATGGCGGATACCTCTCGAACACGGCCGCAGCCTCAACGCGCTGGCACTCGCTCAGGCAACGCTCGGCGAATTCGACCAGGCCAAGGTGCTCGCGACGCACGCGCAACGTATCTTCACCACGATCGGCGTCCCGGAAGCGCGGCAAGCAAGCCACTTCCTAGACCGGCTTCGCAAACCAACCGCCCGCCACCCCACCCGAAAAAGGGTAGAACCATGACCGGCCCTCGAAAGCTGAAGGCGCACGGGCTTTCGTTCAGCTACGGACGCCATCCAGTCCTTTCCGGTGTTTCCTTCAGCCTCGGGGCCGGTGCTCATGTGGTGTTGGGGCGAAACGGAGCGGGAAAGACGACCCTGATTCGCCTCCTCGCCGGCGCCGCGACCGCAGCAGGCGGAACGATCAAGCTCGGTGAGGATCTGCTCGACCTTCGCACCAGGTCCGGGCGGGCACTTCTGCGTCATATCGGTTGGCTGCCACAGGAGTTCGGTTACCCGCCGCATATGAAGGTGGTCGACTTCGTCGCATACGCGGCGTGGCTGAAAGAAGTGCCGAAGGAACAACTCGTCTCCCGCGTCGAGGCCGCGTTGGAAGCCGCCGACATGACCGAACAGGCTCGTCGCCCCTTGAGCGCCTTGTCAGGCGGACAGTTGCGGCGGGCAGGCCTGGCGGCGGCCACCGTCGCCGACCCCGAAGTCCTGATCCTCGACGAGCCGACCGCGGGTCTCGACCCTGAACAGCGAGACGGCTTTCACCGCCTGATACTTGAGCTTCGGAAGACGAAGGTGGTCCTGATAGCCACCCACCTGCTGGAAGACGTGGAGGCACTGGCCGAGCACGTCATGGTGATCGACGCGGGCGCGATCCTGTGGACGGGCACAACGGACGAACTCGCGAGCACCTCCGACGGCCCCGGTGGCCTGCAAGGCCTGCGTCAAGGGTTTCGTGCCGTGCTCGGGGCGGCTCAGTGAACACCAAACTGATCCGGACCTATATTCGAACGCCGTTGCTGGTATTCCTCCTGGTCGGCGCGGCGACCACCGCGCAAGGCCTGATGATGGTGCTCCCCAAGCGCGAAACTTGGGTCGGGCACTGGCCCGCGACGAGCGCATCAGTGAGCCATGCGGTGCTGTTCGGCGCCATCATTGCTTCCGCCGCTGCCGCTTGGGTGATCGCAGGGCCTCGCCGGGGACGGTTTCAAGACCTGTTGACAGGATCGTCGCGACCTCCGGCGGCCGTCTACGGGTATGGCCTCATCGCTGTGGCGGCAGGCAACCTCGTCGGCTACGCGATCGTGGCAGTGACCGTTTCGGCGATCACCGCGCCAGAAGCGGTGCGTGGACACCTCGACGTGCTCGAACTGCTACCGGTGCTGGGATCGGTGGCCGCGGCGATCGCGGTCGGCGCGGTGGCGGGCCGGGTGATGCCCCCGTTCCTTGCACCAGCGATAGGGGGCGTGCTGCCGTACGCGGGCTATGCCGCGGCCACGTATGCGGACGTGCTCTTCAACCGGACACTGTTCATGGATCTCGTTTCGATGGACTACACCGCGCGGGAACATTTCCTACGCCCCCCTGAGCTGTTGATCGCGAAGGCGGTGCTCGCGATAGCCCTCGGCGTGGCGCTATTGAGTTGGATGCTGGGGGCTCGTGGAGTATGGTTCGGTGCTGGCCTGGTCGCGGGTCTGGCATTGAGTGCCACGTTGCTGGTCGCGGGAGTCCGAATCGAGCTACCCGCCACCTACGCGGTCGCGTGCACATCGGACCGACAGCCGATCCTCTGCGTGGACAACGCCTATGAGCATGTCCTCGACGACTACAGCCACCACATCGATGCGGAACTGTCCAAACTTCCGGGCCTCGACATGTCCGGAGTCGTATTCGTGCCCGAAGAGAATCTTCTCGACCTCTCGAAACGTCACACCGGGGTGGTGCCCGACCTCGAACCTGGAACACTGATGGTCGTGGTCCCTATAGTGGATGGCAATACCAATCCTGCCCACAGTATTGATCCGGCACTGTTCACAGCGAACTTCGGCGTGAGCGTCCTGCACCAGGACTGCGGTACCGAGCTGGAGTTCAGCGGGCCTGTCGCGTATGAGTGGTGGCTTGAGCTGAACGAGCTGCCCACCGATGGAAGCAATTTCCCGGGGGAAGGGTCGGTGCGCTCGCAGATCGATGCCGACCCTAACTTTGCCGCGCAACGACAACGGCTCGCGGAGTTGACTCCGACTCAGCAGCAGGCGAGCATCGCCAACCACTGGAACAACCTCAAATCGTGTGCGACCGGAGCCGATTCACGGTGAGCGATCGGACCCGGGCGCTGCTGACCATCATCCGAATACAGGCGGCTGCACGAGGGGTCACACTCCGCGGCGCCGTGGGATATGTGTTGGCGTGGATGGCCGTCGTACTGACGGCCGGGATGAGCATTTCGACGCTTGGCCTGCGACTCTCTCCTCCCAGCAGTTCAGTCTTGGACACGGCTTCGGTACTCCTGTTGATCCTTCCGGCCTCGGTGCTGACACATAGCCTCCGCATCCGGGTACCCGAGTTCGACCGCACCCGCTCACGACCACGCCAGCCCTCTACCGCGTTGTGGGCCGCTGGAATCGGGACCGTAGCCGTGGTCAGCCCCATGATCGTCGGCTCGATGCTGCACCCGGCCCTGAGCACCGAGGTGTTCCGGTCCGATTGGTACCTGGTGATCGGGCTGAGTCTCCTGCTCGGCACGCTGTGGCCCCTAGCCGTCAGCACGGTCGTGACGTTCGCCGTGGTCGCGGTATTCACCATCCCGAACGTCGTCCCCTGGGAAGCCAACGTGTTCTACAACCTGGACTTGACTAGGCTTTCGATGCCGTTGGGAGTGGCGATGCTGACCATCGCCGTCCTCGCGGCGGCGCTCAACCCCGGAGTCGCGAACACGACCTGAACCTCTAGACCGACGCGTCGGATTCGTTGTGAGCCAAGGTGTCGACACAGCGCCAACTCTCGAAGCCGCATACGCAAACGACCGCTTGCGACCGAAGATTCGGTCACAAGCGGTCACACGGGGTCCCTGAGGGGGCCGGTAGTGGTGGAGGTACTGCAAGCATGTGTGAACCCAAACCCACAGCTAGACATCAGTGTTCGTAGCGTCTAGCGTCTGGTCTGTGCGGCTCGCGGAATCCGGTCGGCATGAGCGGCACTGACGACACGATCAATACGTGGTTGTTGGTCGGGCGGTGCCGATGAGCCATTGCAACGTCTGGCGGGTGTCGAAATACAGTACGTTCGAGCGCGACCGGATGAGTGCCTGGAGCTCGCTGCGGAGCTGGTTGTCGATCGGCGCATTGATTGACGCGGCCTGGTAGCGACACCAGTAACCCAGGCCCGACAAGCCGTCCAAGGACAAGTTCGTGTCGGGATCGTCGTACAAGGTCAGACCGACCCAGATGCGATGCCAGACCCCATGTTCGCGAAGCAGCGATACCGCCGACCTGCGGATGTGGATGGGCTGGTTGCCTCGAGCGAGTTCGCGAAGGGTCTCGACGGGTGGGAGTGTCCGCCGTTCCGAGAGGTAGGCGACTACGGCGCGTGTCACCGATGGCGCAGGATCGATTAGGAACCTTGATAGGTCGAGTTCGGCCCCAAGGTGTTTGAGCGCGTTGACAGCGGCCGCCCGGGTCTGCGGCCGCGGGTCGTCGAGAAACGGAACGACCAGAACGACGTCGGTCTTCTGGCCGCATTCACCGAGGCCTTGGATGACCGGCTTGGGCGATGGCGGCGGCGGTTGAAGAAGCTCACGGTAGCGGGCAGCTGGCTCCATGCCTGCTCGGCGCAGACCCCATTGGGTGGTGGCCCGGACCGCCGCGTTGCGATCGGTCAAGAACTCATCGACTCCATCGAACTGACCGAGTCTGATCAACCCTGTGAGGGCTACCGTTCTGACACGGGCTGAGCGAGCCTTAAGTAGTGGACGCAACAGGTCGGGGTCGCTTTGCGGCACAGCCTGATCGGCGAGCTCCTCGGCACAGCGCTCTTGCAGCCGGTCGTCGAACCGCCCGATTGCGATCATTGCCAACTGCGGCGCCTGCAAGCGCCGCTTTGCGATCAACGCCTGCCCGGCCCATCGAACGGAGCGTCCCTCCAATCTCGCGAGAATCGCGAGAATGTCGTCATCCGCGGACTCACGAAGCACGGTGAGAACCAGCTCGAGCATCGGATCTGCATGCATCCGATCCTGAAGACGGCAGGCCACGGTGAGCATCGCTGCGAACGTTTCGTGATCGCTTGCAGCGATGAGCCTAGGCAGCACCTCAATGGCGAGCGTCCGGACTTGCGGGACATGGTCTACCGTGCGGATGAGCACCAATGGGAACAACCGCGGATAAACGGTCACGCTCGGATACCGCAGTACCTCCGCGTGCCGGTAGCCGTCTCCCGAGGCCATGGCCAGTGCCAGGCCCAGCGTCGTCTCGGGGACAGGCGCGCTATCTCGGGCAAGATCGGTGCCGTGGCAGCGGAACCGGGTCCAACTCCGGAGTGCCTGATCGAATTCCAACCAAGCCTGGGGGCCCGGGGCGAGTACTTCATCGAGGGCGGCTTCCGATTTGGCCTCGTCTGCGGCGGCCTCGAAATACCGGACCAGTGGGAGGCCGTGAACATAGAGGCAGCATCGTCGAATTCATCGAAGAAGGAAAGATACAGCGCGGAGGACTTCAGGTCGGGTCGAGGCCGCTTCATCGCCGCAGGCCAACTCGTTGTCTGTGCACCCCGGCGCGACGACACCGCACTCAAAGCAACAGGCAGCGCCACGACGAGTATCACCGCCAAGTGGAAGCCCGAGGCGAGACCTGGAAGCTCATGCAAAAGCCGCTTTTGAGTGATGGCGGTACATCTGGAGCTTGATCACGTTCTGTAGGGTCCGGTCGGCCTTCGGCAGCGGCCGGCGGTAGCCGGTCGAGAGCACTTTCCACGAGCGCAGGTGCGCGATACCCTGCTCCACGACCCACCGGCGCCGGTTGACCTGCCGGTTGAACAGCAACTCGGCGACGGTCAGCTCGCGATACTCCGGCTTCCGGTACGGGGTCAGCGGCACGACGCCGAGGTAGCCGAGGTCGCCGATCAGGCTCGGGCCATCCCCGGTCGTGTGAATCTCATAGGCTTCCGCGAGCCCGGATTCCTTGAAGGCCTTCGCATCGTGGACCGAGCCGACCACGATCCGGCCGCCGTCAATGACCCGACCGCGCAAATCGGTGATGACCTGCGCGTTCAGCCCGGGCCGGAGATGCTTGCCGGAGAACAGCCCCGCCGGGGCCGCGAGGTCGCGGGTGGGGATGAGGAACCCGTCGACCACCAGGCCGGAACGGATTGTCTGGTCGCACAGGTCCAATGTCAACTGGTCGAGGCAGGTCGAGACCACCGGCTCCAGCACCTCGACATAGCGCGAGACCGTCGCCTGGGAGATCCGCGACTGCTCGCCAAGTGCGGTCTGGATCGTATTGTGCCGCAGGTAGATCAGGCAGACCACGATCGCGTCGAACAGCTCGAGGGCCTTGCGGCGCCCGGTGTCGGGGTGCCAGGACCCGATCCGCGCCTCGACCTCCCGCTCCAACAACAGCAGTTGCTCGGTGTCCAGGCCGGTCCTTTGCTCGAAACGCGGCAGCGGTCGCTCTTTGATGCTTTGGGGCGTCACAACCTCAAGGAATCCACGAGCCCGCTGCCGCTCACTATCCGTAACCAGGGCAACGAAGACACGACCTCACCCGAACGAGACTTTTGCATCAGGTTCCCGCTCTCGAGCGCTTGACTCGGTCGCGTGCCCCCATGCGCTTGGGCGCTCACCGTTCCGTTGCAGCGCCCCGGCAGCAGGGCTGCGTATCATGATGCACGAGTGGAGGTCGCAAGTACTTGGCGATCCGACGGCAGGCCGTGTATGAGCTTGGGAGGCAAGACGATGGATCTCATCAGCATGATCGTCTCAATGCTGATCGTAGCGACCGTCATCGGTGTGCCGCTCGTGGTGAACACTAGGCAGAGACGGCGCGGCCTGGATCGGCGCTACGGCGCGTCCCCCATTGCCGCGGTTGTGGCCCTGGTGAGCGCGGCATTCGTAGCTCTCGTCGCCGCAGTCGTCATTGAGACAGCTTGGGGAATTGCAATGAGCGCCGTGTCAATGCTGGTGTCGTGGATCGGCCTCGTCGCAATGTTGTCGCGAAGTGTGGAGCGCCGGGAGCCGGTTTCTACCAGATTCCAGCCGCGAGCGCCGTTGGGCCGAAGTGGTTCGCGGCTGGAGACCGCCTCGCACATAGCAGGGATTCTGAGTCTAGTGGTAGGGGTTTTGAGTCTGTTGGTCTCGGTGATCGCCCTGGCGATCGCCTGAGGAACCCAAGTGAGTTGCGACGTCTCCGGTCGCACGCGGTCCAGTTGGTGGGCAGCAGCCAAGCTGGTTCTGGCGTTTCTTACGAAAAACGGCGCATCAAGCTACGGCCGGAGACCGCAGCCCCGGCTCGCTATTCTGAACCAACGGATCAGTGCGTTCGATGACACGACCGCCTGGCCGCATCCAAGGGTCATCCGACTCGAACTCGAAGTCGTGGTCCTCTGCCATGAATCTGCCATCACTATCGATTGGAAGGTGCACCACGATGAATCCGTTCTCGCGTTCCTCCCATCCGATGCGCCGGATCAATCTGACGGGAACAGCAATCAGCCATTCGCTTGTCGGTTCTCCGCATCTGAGCCAGGAGTATCCAGCTGCAGCGATTGCATGCCCGATCCCCTGGAAATAGCAGTGCCACCTCCGCAGGGCGGTCTCAAGTTGATATGGGTACGGTGGTGCTGGCAGCACCTCATCCTCATAGCTCTCTCTAATAAGCGCCTCCGGAGTTTCAACGCGTCACCATCATCGACACCGACATCGACGTCACCGCGCTCGTTGACACGGGCCGCCTGGTCACCTGGATCGCCACCTCCCGTCGAGCTGTCGATACCGCCGCGACCGACCTCCGCGAGGTTGCTCGTGCGGACCGCTCCCGGCTTACGCTGCTGCATGCGCCCCGAACGGCGCTGGTCGACCTCCTCGGAGTCCACCGCGGGCGCTCGCGGCTGACGATCGCCCCCGAATACCTGGCCGCAAAGCCAGCGGCCTGGACCGCAGTCGTCTCCACACTCACTCCCCAAGGCCGATTCACGGTTATCGACGCGACCGACCTCCCTCCCTCACTCGGCCACCGCGCGCCTGACGTTCCAGGCGCACATCGTCTGCGCCGCCACCGAGGTCTACCAGCGGGCTACCGACCATGCCGGAGCGCTCGCCGACGAGTTCGCGCTTCCGGTGGCGCTCACCCGCGTCCACCGCGATCTCGCCCTGTTCTGCCACACCGGAGCCACCGGAGGTGCCGCATGAACGCGCTGCGCCGCTTCGAATCGGTCTGGGCCACCGGGCAGCAAGCTCAACGGAGCCAACGTTCAGGCCGCTACACAGAGGCTTCCACGGAGCACCCCGCGAAGATGCCGCCCGCGCTGGCCGCACACGCCGTCGCCGTTTACTCCCGACCTGGTGACCTCGTCGTCGACCCCATGTGCGGCATCGCCACCACCGTCGTCGAGGCGATGCATTTGGGCAGGGACGCCATCGGCGTCGACTGTGAAGCCCCGTGGGTGGACATGGCCGTCGACAACATCGACCTGGCTACAGCCCAAGGTGCCGTCGGAACCGGGTCCGTACTGTGCGGCGACGCCCGCGACCTGCCCGACCTGCTGCCAGTGAGCGCGGTCGGCGACGTCGCGCTCATCATCACCAGCCCGCCGTACGGGCTCTACGGGCACGCCCGCCGCCTCGCCCGAGCCGGGTTCCCCGCGCACCTGAACGTCTTCGAGGACATCATCGTCGCTAGGAGGCCCAGGTGAGACGGCCGCACTCCCGAACCTCTGATGCCCTTGGTGGCTCGCGCGCGGCCTGGTTGATCAGGCCCTGGACGGGGGATACGTTCCAGGCAGCGAGCTTGTACGCGTCCCTTGCGGACAGATACGGGAGGCCGGGATGGTGAAGCCCCGCCGCCGGATCATCGTCACCGGAGCACCCCGCCCCAACCTCGACGCCCGCGCATTCGCGAACTTGCTCATCGCTCTTGACGAACACCTCAACAACCACCGCAGCGACACCACTGCATCGAAGGAGGCTCCCAGTGAGCCAGACACCCAGACCCCGACCAGCGAATAGGCGCAGCAGCTCAGCCAAGCGCGCCCGCCGGCGCTCCATCCCGGCATTCGACGGCGACCCATGGGCATACGGATTCTCCGCTTACGAGTTCGACCCCAGCGCCCAGTTCACCGACTCCGGCGCACCGATGATCGGGTTCGCCCTTGCCTACCTGCGCGTCTCCACCCGCATGCAGATGGAGACCGACATCTACCCCGAGGGCAGCTCGATCCAGACGCAGCGCGAACACTGCAAAGCGATGGCTGACCGCATCGGCTACCTTCTCATCGGTGAGTACGTCGAACCCGGCAACTCCGCGACCTCGATCGCCGCTAGGCCGGTCTTCCAAGCCCTGCTCGAACGCATCCTCACCGACTGCACGTACCTCGGCCTCGTCGTCTGGAAGGGGGGAATTTCCTGGCGAACACGAACCACTCGTCAAGCCCGAGATATTCGACTCTGTCCAAGACGTGTTCGCAAAACGCCGCGCCGGGACCCGGGAGCGTACCTGGGCGTGTTACCTCTAGGGCCTGTTGTGGTGCGCCCGGTGCGGCCGCAGGCTCGTCCTGGACCCCGCGCGCAGCCACACTGGCCGCAAGTATTTCTACTTCCGCTGCACTGGGCTCCTCGAACGGGACCCGGCCCAGAAATGCGACCTGCCCCGCGCCCGCCTCGACGACATCGAGCAGGCCGTCGAAGCCCACTACGCGACACTCACCATTTCAGGGGACACCCGAGGCGAGATCGCCGCCCTGCTCGAAGAGGTTTTCACTGACCACCACCGCGCCGCCGAACAAGCACATCAAAGCCGAGCTCAAGCGCCTTGACGCACTTGAAGATCAGCTCATCGAGCTGTTGACCAATCGAGACTGGCCGGTCGAGAAGCTCACCGAAAAACAGCGCACCATCAGAGGTGAAGGCGCCGCGCTCAGGAACCGACTTACCAAGGCCGGAACCGTTGAACTCGACACTGCACGTGAGCGTGTCGAACGCCTGGCCGATCTGCTCATCCGGCCGCGCGCTGTCTATCGCGCTGCCACGGACGACCTCCGCAAGACCATGAATTTCGTGTGCTTCGAGAAGCTCTACATGGAGATCGAAGAGGCCGAACCAGTCGTGGCCAGCGAAGACCCTGCCGGCACCATCAAGCCGCTTACAGAGTGGTTGGCGCAGGCCGGTGCGCTGCCGTGCCGTTCACAAACTTCTGAGTACAAAAAGAACCCTGAGCCCCCTTCGGGGGCCCAGGGTTCGATTAGAACAGGTGTGGTGGTCGATACTGGGATCGAACCAGTGACCCCTCGCGTGTGAAGCGAGTGCTCTCCCGCTGAGCTAATCGACCGGGACGAGGGGTAACTGTACCGGAGGGCGGGTTGGGGGTTGGGGGTGGGGTGGTGGGGGTAGTGGGGGTCACTGGGTGGGTGGATCTTGACAGGGGGAGGGGATGTCGATATTCTTCGATGCGTTTAATCGTTTCAATTCAAGTCGTGGGTGTGGCTGGAGCGATGTTCGCGCAGGCCCGGCCCCGATTCGAGGAGCCCCTTTCTGATGAGACCCCCAAATCTGTTTCGCCGCAGCGTCGCGGTGTCGCTGGTCGGCGTGCTCGCCGGGGCCGGGGTCACCGTGGGTGCGCAGGCGCATGGTGATCATGGTCGTGACGACTCGATTCAGCTCGAACGGCTCGACCGCGGGCTGGTCGCGGCCGTCGTGGACGGCGGCGTGTTCCTGAGCTGGCGGCTGCTCGCCGACGAGGTGACCGGTTATAACGATTCAGGTCTGACCGGCGCGACGTTCCAGGTCTACCGGGACGGGAAGCGCATCGCCACCGTCACCGACTCGACCAACTTCCAAGATGAGAGCGGTAACGAGCGCTCCAAGTACAAGGTCGTGGTCGAGAAGCGCGGCAAGGACGACGTCTCCGCCACCGTGACCCCCTGGAGCGAGGCCTACCTCGACATCCCGCTCCAGCGCCCGGCCGACGGCGTCACCCCCGCAGGCGAGGCCTACACCTACGCCGCCAACGACATCAGCCCCGGCGACCTCGACGGCGACGGCGACTACGAGTACGTCGTCAAATGGGACCCGTCCAACTCCAAGGACGTCTCCCAGGTCGGCTACACCGGCCCGGTCTACCTCGACGCCTACACCCAGGAGGGCGACCTCCTCTGGCGCATCGACCTCGGCGTCAACATCCGCGCCGGCGCCCACTACACCCAGTTCGACGTCTACGACTTCGACGGCGACGGCAAGGCCGAGGTCATGCTCAAGACCGCCCCCGGCACCAAGACCACCTCGTACGCCAAGGGCGGCAAGACCAAGCACATCACCCTGCCCAAGGACGACAAGCGCGCCGGCGTCACCCACGCCGACGACTACCGCCTCTCCGCCGAGGGCTACTACGACCACCTCGTGGACATCTTCCAAGGCTGGGACTCCCACCCCGAAGTCGCGGCCGGGAACTGGCCCGCCACCATCGAGGCCGCCCTCGGCGCCGAGGACCTGTTCGACTTCGACTACCCGCTCTCGCAAGACGACGCCGAGACCCTCGCCGACCACTTCATCGACGTCTACGCGCCCTCTCGCTCGGCCAACAACCGCCTGCGGAGCTTCGAGGGCTTCATCGTCGACGGCCCCGAGTACCTGACCGTCTTCGAAGGCAAGACCGGCAAGGAACTCCAGACGATCGACTTCCCGGTCGAGCGCGGCGACGACGGCCTCTTGTGGGGCGACTACGCGATGTCCCGCATCGAACCGGGCAACCGCGTCGACCGCTTCCTCTCCGGCGTGGCCTACCTCGACGGCGAGCACCCCAGTGCGATCTTCGCCCGCGGCTACTACACCCGCACCACGATCACCGCGATCGACTGGGACGGAAGGAACCTCACCGAGCGCTGGCAGGCCGACTCCGGGCACGCCCCGATGTCGAACCCGTTCAACGACGGCCCGCACGGCGTCGAGGGCCCCGACCCCGAGTGGGGGACCCTCACGACCCAGGGCAACCACTCGCTGAGCGTGGCCGACGTGGACGGCGACGGCAGGCAGGAGATCGTCTACGGCGCGGCCACGCTCGACGACGACGGCTCGCTGCTGTACTCGTCCTACGCGACCTTGCCCGAGGGCTCGGCCGACCCGGGTGCGACCGCGAAGCTCGGCCACGGCGACGCCCTGCACCTGGGCGACCTGGACCCGAATCACGAAGGGCTGGAGATCTTCTCGGTCTTCGAGGGCGGCACGTGGGCCCCGTACGGCTACGCGATGCGCGACGCGGCCACCGGCGAGGTCCTGTGGGGCGGCTACTCCGGCCGCGACACCGGGCGCGGCATGGTCGGCGACGTGGACCCGTCCATTCCGGGTCTGGAGGCCTGGGCCTCCCTGCCGCCCAACGAGGCCGGTGAACCCGAGGGCCTGTTCTCGGCCGCGGGCGAGCCGATCGAGGGCCCCACGCCGGGCACCAACGCGAGCATCCGCTGGGCCGGTGACCTGACGACTCAGATGATCAACGGCACCGCCACGGACGTGCTCCAGACGCCCACGATCGACGACCGCGAGCGGGGCACGCTCCTGACCGCCGAAGGGACTCTCACCAACAACTGGACCAAGGGCAACCCCGGCCTGGTGGCCGACGTGCTCGGCGACTGGCGCGAGGAGCTGCTGGTGCGCACCGCCGACTCCAGCGCGATCCGCGTGTACCTCTCCACCGAGGTCACCGACCACAAGCTGTTCACGCTCATGCACGACCCGCAGTACCGGGTGGGCGTGGCGAACCAGCAGACCACCTACAACATGCCGCAGTACCCGAGCTTCTACCTCGGGTCCGACATGGACTTCGGCGACGTGACCGTCCCCGACTTCCACACCCCCGGCCGCGGCAGGCACTAGCGTGAGGGCGGGGCCCGCGAGGGCCCCGCCGCTCCTTGCTCACGAACCGGACATCCAAGAGACATGGGATGATACGAGGAATTCATGTCAAGGGGTTGATTTCGCCTCCTCGGTGCGGTTGAGTGAAGACGCCCCATCACCGGGCGATCTTCCGAGCATTGGAGCCTTCCCCGTGCAGTCCCCCAGAGTCCGGTTCGCCGTGGTGGTCGCCAGCGCGGCCGTCATCGGCGCTTCCGGTTTCGTGTCCGCCTCGCAGGCCCAAGAGGACGTGGACCTCGTCCACATCGGCGCCGTGCAGGGTTCGATCGCCGACGGCGACACCGACTTCTCCTCTCCCCTTGCGGGCCAGACGGTCTACGTCCAGGGCGTGGTGACCCAGGAGACCCTCGACCCGTCCGGCAACCGCGGCTTCTTCCTCCAAGAGCGCGCCGGGGACACCGACGGCGACCCGCTCTCCTCGGACGGGATCTTCGTCTTCAACAACCAGTTCACGACGGTGCGCACCCTGAACGGCTCGCCCGCGCAGGAGGAGCTGGGCGCGAACTGGACGGTCAACGTCGGCGACGAGATCGTCGTTCGCGCCACCGTGGGCGACTACTTCGGGAACGTGCAGTTCAGCGGCGGTTCGACGTTCGTGTACGACGTGCTCGCGACCGGCCTCGACCCGCTCGCCGAAGTCGCTGCGGCCGAGGTCGACCCGCCGGACGACGCGACCGCGTCGAAGGAGTACTTCCGCCGCCACCTCGGCATGCAGATGACCGTGCCCGCCGACTCGGTGGTCACCGCCGGGAGGGACGTGTTCTCCTCGGGCGGCGAGGTCTGGGCGATGCGCGGCGACGCCGATGCGGCGCTCCAGGAGGGCTACGCGGGCCGATCGTTCCGCGACGCGCACCCCCTCGACACCGCCCCCGGCGCGTTCGACGACGGCAACGGCTACCTGTTCGTCATCGGCGACCTGGGCATCCGCGCCACTGAGGACCGACTCGACTCGATCATCGCCCCGGCCAAGACCTTCGACGTGATCTCCGAAGCCGGGACCGGCGGCGTGTACCTCTCGTTCGCGAAGTACGCCGTCGAGGTGTCCGAGGACCTGGTGCTCGAAGGCGGTCTCGACCCCTCCGAGAACCAGCCGGTGCAGCCTGCGGGCAAGAAGGAGGTCGCGATCGGCTCGTACAACATCGAGAACCTCTACGACACGCGCGACAACCCGAACTC
The DNA here is from genome assembly GCF_040645615.1 of Glycomyces sp. NPDC046736. Taxonomy (NCBI): domain Bacteria; kingdom Bacillati; phylum Actinomycetota; class Actinomycetes; order Glycomycetales; family Glycomycetaceae; genus Glycomyces; species Glycomyces sp. NPDC046736. The sequence continues at coordinate 122,865 of NZ_JBEYYO010000001.1, forward strand.
CGGGTGCGACTTCGAAGGGAACCCCGGCTGCGTGGACGCCGAGGACCCCGAGGGGAACGTGAACCCGCCGTTCGACTACGTGCCGGGCTCCTATGAGGAGTACGAGGCGCGGATGCAGCGCGAGGCCGCGCAGATCGTGGACGACCTGCACAGTCCCGCGATCCTGATGACCCAGGAGGGCGAGGCCCAGGACGTGTGCGAGGTCAATCCCGCGTGGTCGAAGCACGCCGACCTCGGCGAGGACCGTCTCGTGTGCGACCTGGTGAACACCGGCGACGCCAACGAGCGCAGCGACGGCGCGCCCGACTCGCTCCAGGAGCTGGCGCTGATCATCGCCGAGCACGGCGGCCCGACCTACGAGGCCGCCGGGGACCTGGACGCGGCCGACACGCGCGGGATCATGACCGGGTTCCTGTACCAGCCCAAGCTCGCCGAGCTTTCCAGCGTGAAGCACCGCGACCCGATCTTCGGCGCCGACCCGGACGTCGACTACCCGACCGAGGCCGACGAGATCAACGCCGACGTGCAGAACCCCAAGGCCCTCAACGCGGCCTTGCCGCAGACGGTGATCGACCAGTGCACGAGCTCTGGCGTCTACGCCTGCAACGGGTTCGACGTGTTCAGCCGTCCCGCCCAGGTCGCGAAGTTCGACCTCAAGGACAAGCACGGCAAGAAGAAGGACGAGATCTACCTGATCAACAACCACTTCTCGTCGACCCCGAACGCCCGCGTGCTGCACCGCACCGAGCAGGCCACCTACCTGGCCGCGATCAGCGCCGCGATCCTCGACCGCGACTGGAAGGCCAAGGTCCTCGCGGGCGGCGACCTGAACGTGTTCCCGCGTCCTGACGACCCGTTCGCCGAGGGCCAGCCGATCGCGGGGGACTGGGTCGGCCCCTCCGACCAGCTCGCGGCCCTGTACGAGGACTCGGGGCTCTCCAGCCTGTACGACCTCATGGTCGAGGACCACCCCGAGGCCGCGTACTCGTACACGTTCTCGGGCCAAGCCCAGACGATCGACCAGCTGTGGGCCTCGCCGCGGCTGCTGAAGGTGGTGGAGTCGGCGACCTCGGCGCACATCAACTCGGACTACCCGGCGGACGCGTACGGGTTCGGCGAGGAGCCCGCCTACGGCTCCTACGGCGTGTCCGACCACGACCCTGAAGTCGTGACGTTCCGCCTGAACTAGAGCGGCGAACGAAGGGGCGGGACCGCACAGTCCCGCCCCTTCTCACTTTGCATTCTTCAGTTGTCGCTCTTCGGTGAAAGTCCTAGAACAGCTTCTTCGCGTTCGCGATCGCCTCGGCCAGCGCCTCGATCGAGGCGGCGGCCAGGCCGTAGGAGTACATCGGCTCGGCCTCCCAGCCCACGATCTGCCCGGCCTCGACGGCCGGGAGCGCGTTCCAGGTGGGGAACTCGGTGAGGCCCTCGGGCTGGAGGGCCTGGATGCGCGAGTCCAGGAGCAGCAGGTCGGCCTGGTACTTGTCGGCGTTCTCCCACGAGAGGTACTCGAAGTAGTCGCCGGTGGCCGCGTCCAGGTTGTCCGGGACGATGATGTCGACCCCTAGCGAGGTGAAGAACCGCAGGTCGTTGCCGGTGGCCGGGTTGGACGCGAAGAACGTCTCGGCGGCGGCCGAGCAGGCGAGGACCTTGATCGGGTTGGCCTCGGCGGCGGCCTGGAGGGCCAGCACGGCCGCGTCGTAGCGCTCCTTGTTGGCGGCGTTGGTCTCCGATTCGAGGTCGGCGCCGAGGCTGACGGCGAGTTCGGCGTGGCGGTTGACGATGTCGTCGAGGGTGTTCGAGCCGTCGTCCACGTTGAGCGCCGCGACCTCGACGAGGCCGGTGATCTCCTCGTGGCTCTCCTCGGGCACGTACCAGAGGGTGGCCGGGTCGCCGTAGAAGTGGGTCAGGAGCGCCTCGGGACCCCACGCGGCGTAGGCCTCGACGTCGAACTCGCCGTAGACGTTGCCGAAGACCTTCAGCTGGTCGACCGGGAGGTTCCCGGCCTGGCTGGTGGGGGAGCCGTCCTCGTTCGTGGTGGGGCCGAACGCGGCCGGGATCTCGATGCCGAAGTCGTACAGCGCGGCGGCCATGCCGGTGAAGGCCACGATGTTGGCGGGGGTGTGGTCCATGTCGATCTGGACGGGCTGGTCGTCCTCGAACTTCCAGGCCTCGGTCTCGCCGGTGCCGGAGTCGCTGCCCTCCTCGGTGCCGCCGCAGGCGGCGAGGGCGCCGGTGATCCCGAGGGCGCCGCCTCCGGCGAGCAGGCCGCGGCGGCCGATCCTGGCGGTGTCGGCGTCGAAAGCCATGTGGTTCTCCTTGTGTCGTACCGAGGTGGAGCATGCAGGGGTTCGAGCGTCGAAGCCTTGGCCCCGACGATCAGAAGTTAGGTTAGCCTAAGCACATCTCGATCGGCTGACCTGGGGTCCTCACGTGGCGTCAGCCACTCACGCCAGCGGTCTCCCGGCCGCAAGGCCCTCGGCGATCCGCTCCAGCTCGATCGCGCCGCCCACGTGGGAGTAGACCGGCTCGGCGTTCCAGCCGTACACCTGCCCAGCCTGCACCGCCGGGAGCGCCGCCCAGGTCGGCTGCTCGGCGACCAGCTGGTCGGGCTGGATGCCGCCGGTGCGCATGTCCACGAAGATCGCGTCGGCCTCGTACTTGTCGACGTTCTCCCACGACAGGAGCTCCCAGTACCCGTTCTGGTCAGGGTTCTCCGGCACCACGAAGTCGACGCCGAGCTCGACGCACTTGGCCAGCAGGTTGAACGTGGCCGGGTTGGCGATGTACAGCCCGTCGGCCCAGGCCCCGACCGCCATGACCTTGTACGGCCTGCCCGTGGAGACCTGGGGCGTGAAGAACGCGTCGGTGACCGCCGTCCCCGCCGCCTCGTACCGCTCCTTCGCCTCGGCGTTCGAATCCGACCCCAGGTCGGCCCCGAGCTCTTCGGCAAGGGCCGCATGGGTGTCGATGAGCGAGTCGATCGTCGGCAGCGAGACCTCGATCCCGATCCCCGGGGTGAGCGACTCGACCTCCTCCAAGCGGTCCTCGGGCACGAACCACAGGTCGAAGCCCTCGTAGTAGTGCGACACGATGAGATCCGGGCCGAGCCCGGCGAAGGCCTCCACGTCGAACTCGCCCCACACGTTCCCCAGGACCGTCAAGTCCTCCACGGGCATCCGCCCGGCCTGGATGTCCGGGGTCCCGTCCGGGAGCGTGGTCGGCCCGAACACCGCCGCGACCTCGACGCCGTAGTCGTACAGCGACGCGGCCAGGCCCGTGAACGCCACGACCGTGCCCGGCGTGGACTCGAACTCGACGGCGGTCTGGTCGCGCTCGTCGACGAACGAGAACGGCCCTGCGTCGACCGTCCCGCCCCCGGTGCCCCCGTCAGCGCCCTGGCCGCACGCGGCGAGCGCGGAGACCGCCCCCACCCCGCCGGAGGCGGCGAGCAGACGGCGGCGGGTCAAGGCGCGGGAGCGGGCGGGAAGTGGCACGTGGAACTCCTTCGGAGGGCGGGGTTGGCAAGGTCGCCGCTGGTTAGGTTAGCCTAAACAAAACCGCAGCAGCTATCCCTCCGGAGTCCGCACTTGTCAACCGTCCAACGCGCCCCACGCCGGGACACGCCCGACGCGCCGGACCCCGAGCCCGACTCCGAAGAGGACTCGCCCGCCCGGCCCAGGCGCCGCGGCAGCGCCGCCCGCCTCAGCGCCGGACTCCTGGTCCTCGGCCTGCTCGTGGCCGCCCTCGCGATCCTCAGCGTCGCCGTCGGCTCCCGCGCGATGGACCTCGGCGAAGTCTGGGCGGGCCTGTCCGACGCGAACTCCAGCGCCTACCCCGTGGTCACCGAACTGCGCCTGCCGCGCACCGTCCTCGGCCTCGCCGCCGGAGCCGCCCTCGGCCTCGCCGGGGCACTCATGCAGGCCATGACCCGCAACCCCCTGGCCGACCCCGGCCTCCTCGGCGTCAACACCGGCGCCGCGGCCGCCGTCGTCACCGCCTCGTTCTTCCTGGGCTCCTTCGGATTCACCCAGACCATCGCCTTCGCGTTCTTCGGCGCCGCGGTCGCCTCGGTCGCCGTCTACCTCATCGCCGGAGCCGCCACCGCGACCCCCGCGCGCCTCGCGCTGGCGGGCGCGGCGGTCACCGCCGCCGGATTCGCGTACGTCTCGGCCATCCAGCTCATGGACGCCGCCACCCTCGACCAGATGCGGTTCTGGTCGGTCGGCTCCCTCGTCAACGCCCACGTGGCCCCGATGCTCCCGGTGGTGCTCCTCATCGGCGTCGCCGCGCTCGCCGGGTTCTCGCTGGCCCGGCCGCTCAACGCGCTCGCCCTCGGCGACGCCACCGCGACCGGCCTCGGCGTCGACCCGCGCGTGCTCCGCGTGGCCGGGATCGCGACCATCACCGTCCTGGCCGGGACCGCGACCGCCGTGTGCGGCCCGATCGTGTTCGTGGGCCTGGTCGTCCCGCACGTGGTCAGGTTCTTCACCGGCCCCGACCAGAACTGGGTCCTGCCGTACTCGGCGCTCACCGGGGCCGCGTTCCTCCTCGCCGCCGACGTGCTCGGCCGCGTCGTCGGCCGCCCCGGTGAGATCCAGGTCGGCATCGTCTGCGCCGTCGCGGGCGGCCCGTTCTTCCTCTACCTCGTCAGCCGCAGGAAGGTGGCCCGCCTGTGAGCGCCGTGACAACCCCGTTCCGCGCCCCCGGCGGCGCCGGACGCGCCGCGGTCCTGCGCCTCGGCTCGATCTCGATCCGGGTGCGCTACCGCACCGCGCTGGCCGTCCTCGGCGCCTTCGCCGTGCTCGTGGCCGTGGCGCTGTGGTCGGCCGCGACCGGCTCGACCGCGCTGGGCATCGAACGGGTCTGGGCCGCCGTCACCGGCACCGGCACCAAGGGCGACGAGTTCATCGTGTGGACGCTGCGCCTGCCGCGCATCGCCACCGGCCTCGCTGTGGGCGCGTGCATGGGCCTGGCCGGGGCCCTGTTCCAGAACCTCACCCGCAACGCGCTCGGCAGCCCCGACATCCTCGGCCTGACCCAGGGCGCGACCTCCGGCGCGCTCGTGGCGATCGTCCTGACCAGTTCGAGCCTCCAGGTCACCACCGTGTTCGCGGCCATCGGCGCGCTCGCCACCGGCCTGTTCATCTGGGCCCTGACCCGCGGCGGCGACCCGTCCGGCTACCGTCTCGTCCTCGTGGGGATCGGCACGGCCGCGATCCTGGCCGGGATCAACGGCTACCTGCTGACCCGCACCACGATCATCGACGCGTTCCGGGCCGTCTACTGGCTCACCGGCGACCTCTCCGGCCGCGACTGGAGCCAGGCCGCCTCCGTGGCGATCGTGCTCGGGGTCGGCTCCGTGGTCGTCATCGTGCTCTCCAGGAGCATGGACGCGCTGCGCCTCGGCGAGGCCACCGCGACCGGCCTCGGGGTCCGCATCGGCTCCACCCGGGTGATCGCCCTGGTCACCGCCTCGGTGCTCACCGCCGGGGCTGTCGCCGTGGCCGGGCCGCTCGCGTTCGTGGCCCTCGCGGCCCCGCACATCGCCGCCCGCCTCACCGGTTCGGCCCGCAGCTTCCTGTGCTCGGCGCTGGTGGGCGCGCTCATCGTGACCGCCGCCGACATGATCGCCGTGGCCGGGGTCGGGGGCCGACAGCTGCCGACCGGGGTCGTCACGGGAGTGGTCGGCGGCGCGTACCTCGTCTGGCTGCTCATCGCTCACCGCAAGAAGGGGGTCATGTCGTGACCGTCAGCCCGCTGTCCGCAGAGGACGCCACGATCGGCTACGGCCGCGTCGCCATCTCCGAGGGCCTGACCGTTGACATCCCCGAAGGGGAGTTCACGGTCATCCTGGGCCCCAACGCATGCGGCAAGTCCACGCTGCTCAAGGCGCTGGCGCGGATGCTCAAGCCCACCGCCGGGCAGGTCCTGCTCGACGGCCGCGACATCCACTCCCAGCCCACTCGGGCCGTGGCCCGCCGCCTCGGCCTGCTCCCGCAGTCGCCGATCGCACCCGACGGGATCACGGTGGCCGACCTGGTCGCCCGCGGCCGCTACCCCCACCAGGGGCTGCTGCGGCAGTGGTCGGCCGACGATGAGCGAGTCGTCGCGGAGGCCATGGCCGCCACCGACATCACCGACCTCGCCGAGCGCGGCGTGGACGAGCTGTCCGGCGGCCAGAGGCAAAGGGTGTGGATCGCAATGGTCCTGGCACAGCAGACGCCGCTGCTGCTGCTCGACGAGCCCACCACCTACCTCGACATCACGCACCAGATCGAGGTCCTCGACCTGTGCGCGAAGCTCCACCGCGAGGGCCGCACCTTGGTGGCGGTGCTCCACGACCTCAACCAGGCTGCCCGCTACGCCACGCACCTCATCGCGATGAGGGACGGCGACGTGGTGGCCGAGGGCCCGCCGTCCGAGATTGTGACCGCCGATGTGGTGGGCAAGGTCTTCGACCTGCCCTGCCGCATCATTGATGATCCTGAGACTGGGACTCCGCTGGTGATTCCGAAGTCCCTGAGCTCAGCTGTGGTTTGAGTTTGGTTGGTCGTTGCCGGGTTCGTTGTGGGGGAAGGTCAAAGGCGGCGGCGATGGCGGGTGGTGGGCTGGGGTTGGTTGGTTTCCTTTGCGGCGCTGGGGGTTCTGCGCGGAACGTGAATGGTTTGTCATCGTGTGGGTGATGACGGTAGGGGCTGTGCGTGGGATGATTGGTATACGCACAGGGATATGGATTTCGTACGGGTGACGTAGTCGGGTGCAAGCAGACTAAGACAAGCCTCTGGCCCACTCGCCCTCTCGACAAGTCCGAGATTGCTCTCAAGGTGGGAGTCGACTGGTCTCAGTTCTTCGTGCTATCGGGTTTCACCATCGTCCTCTTCGGGAGAAGCGCGACGCGGTGGGAGATCTTCTGGTCCGGATCACCTTGGCCAGGAGGCAGTGTCCTGATCGAGGCACACCGTGGAGGCCACGCGATGCTCTGGTGTCGCGGAGGCGACGGCACATCCAAGGTCCGGCAATGGCCGGGCGGGGTAGGCCTATAGAGCGCAGTCTCCACACCAGCAATCGAACACGCTGGCGCACAACGCATGAAGTTTGCGGCGCAGGGTCGGGTCCGACGAGGAGTGCTCCCTGGTTGGGCATGCAGGACCAGTCCACTGCAACGCGACTTCATGAGCGACACACACGCCTTGGTGTGGGGTGTCCAGAACACTGGCAGGGACACCACCCGATGTGGCGTGCCTCCAGAAGGCAGGAAGCCCGGCGGCGAGAGTCAGCGGGCCGAGAGACGCAAGGCGAAGGATCGGAAGCCACCGGCCGAGGGGCCGGGGGCGGAGCGCGAGCGAGCGGAAGGAGGCGAACGGGCGATGACGACTACCAGCATGACCATGATGCCGACCGTGACTGCGGCTCAGGCTGCGACCTCGACCGTGTCCGGCGCGAACCTCCACCGATCGACCCACACGAGCCAACCGGCCGCCGCACACCGCCCGACCGAGACGGCCAGTGCCACTCCGGCAACAGAGACCGCTGCGGCAACACTCGGCCAACCGGCCACCACCGCTGTCGCCGCCGCCCAAACCCCGAGCCACATCAGGCGAGCCTCGAAACGGCCCACACCAACCACTCACCTCGCCATCGCCGCCGCCCGAACCTCAAGCCACACCAACCGAGCCCCGAAAACGGCCCGCACCAACCACCCACCTCCTCATCGCCGCCGCCCGAACCCCAACCCAAACCGGCCCGGCCCCGAAAACGGCCCGCACCAAAGGCCCAGCTCTCCGTCGCTGACAGCCTGAACACCGAGCCGAAGCGACCCGGCCTCAACCAACCGCATTGGCCCTAGAAGCCGTAGTCGGGAAGATCAATCGCGGTCGCCGCCGCATGAACGGCATTGACCACCGGTGCCATCAGGCGGTCCTTTCCCGGCAGGCGCGAGGCCACCGCGAGGAATCCCGTGGCGAAGGCGATCTGGGCCCGCCCGCGCATGACCATGCTCTTGACGTTCCGCGGCCCCAGCGCCTGGTTCGTCTCGGCGAAAGGCCGCATGATCCGCTCATAAGCCGCCAAGCCCTCCTGCGGTTCAGCAGCCCGGGCGAGCTCCCCGGCGAGCACGTAAGCGCCCACGAGAGCGAGGCTCGTGCCCTGACCTGAAGTGGCCGAAGCGCAATGCGCGGCGTCGCCGACCAGCGCGACCCGCCCCTTCGACCACCGCGGCATCCGCACCTGGCTCAACGTGTCCAGATAGAAATCGGGACTCTCCTCAGCCGCCGCGAGCAGCCGCGGCACCTCCCAGGCCTCGCCCGCATACGCCTCCCGAAGCACCGCGAGCCGAGCGTCCCGCTCGCGAGGAACCTCCAGTTCGGCTGCGGCCCAAAGGAACAGCGCGGTCGCGTGCTCGCTTCCGGCAGTGTGGTAGACCAGCGCCGTGCGACCGGGCCCGACATAGGTCATCTCGCAGCGGTCGAGCCCCAACTCGTTCGGGACCGAGTACGAGGCCACGCCGTACCCGAGGTCGCGCACGAACTCCGCCTCCGGCCCGAAGGCGAGCGCGCGTGTTCGCGAATGCAATCCGTCCGCACCGATCACGAACTCGAACCGCTCGGTACCCCCGCTCTCGAACCGAACCTCGACGCCCTCGCCGGTCTCGTCCAACGCCGCGATCGAGTCCCCGAACCGGTACTTCGCCTCGCTGCGCTCGTACAGGAGCGCCGCGAGCGCGCCGCGGTGCAGCTCGGCGTCGCCGTGGACCCGGCCGCCGAACGCGTCCGCGTCCAGTGCGGCGAACCGGCGGCCCTTCGCGTTCACGATGTACGCGTCGCGGATGTCGGTGCGCGCCTCCCGCACCGCATCGAGCAGCCCCATGCGCTCGACCACCTGGAGCGCCGCGCCCCGCACGTCGATCTTGTAGCCGCCGGGCCGCAGTTCAGCGGCCCGCTCGACCACGACCGGCGCGAACCCGCCCTGGTGGAGCCAATAGGCGAGGGCGGTCCCGGCGATGCCGGCTCCCGAGACGAGCACGCGTGGACGAGACATGGGAATCTCCGTTCAGAGGGGAAGCGGCCCAAGGTGAGCCGAGTCCACACTAGGCGCGCTGGCGGCCCGGTCGCCCGTGTCGGCGCTGGCAGGAAGCTGTTCGCGCCGTGCAGGTTCCTGCCAGCGCGGACTACACTCTCCGCTCGTGACGCTTCAAGGTTTCGGTCTCTCCGCGAGTGACGAGCAGGTCTGGCGGTGCTTCCTGCGCGCCCCCGGAACGACTGCGGACGCGGCCGGTCACGAACTCGGGCACGACGTCACCGCGAACGTGGAACGCCTTGCGGCCCAAGGCATTCTGCATGTCGACGCCGAGGGCCGCTGCCAGCCGGTGGACCCGGGTCTTGCCTTGGACCGCCTGATGTCAAGGCGGCTGGCCGAGGTCGGGGCCGAGCTGCGCGAGATCGCGGTGGCCGGGACGGTGCTGCCGGGCCTGCTCGCCGAGCAGCGCGGGCCCGCGCCGGTCGGGCTGGTGGAGCGGATCGACGGGGCCGAGGCCACGCAGCGGCGCGTCCTGGAGGTCAGTGCCGCGGCCCGCGAGGTGTTGGCGATGCACGGCCCCGAGGAGTTCAAGGACCGGCCCGAGCTCACCGAGCACACGCTGACCCGGCTGCGTTCGGACACGGTCTACCGCACGCTCGTGCACCGTTCGATCCTCGACTCGGCGCCGTACGCGGCCCGGGCCCGGCGGCTGCACGAGGCCGGGGACCGGCACCGGGTCTCCGGGGTCGAGTTGCGTGACATGCTCATCTACGACCGCGCGGTGGCCTTCGTGCGGATCGACCCGGCCGATTCGAGCGCGGGGGCGTTCATGATCAGCCAGCCGGGCATCGTGGCCGGTCTGGTCGACCACTTCGAACTCGCGTGGAGCACCGCCGCGGACCTGGTGTCCGGCCCTGACGGCCCGAGCGCCGTCGAACGCGAGGTGCTCGAACTGCTCACCCGCCACGGCAAGGACGAGGCAGCGGCGCGCGCGATGGGCGTCTCGGTGCGGACCTTCCGCCGCCACGTGGCCGACCTGATGGCGCGCCTGGGCGCGGCGAACCGGTTCCACCTGGGCTCGCTGGCGGTCAGGCGCGGCTGGGTCTAGGGCACCGTCGGCTCCTGTCCCGCGCCGTCGAGGGGCGGTGGGGGAGCGATCGGCTCCGGGCATGAAGGCTTCGCCGCCTCATTCGAGGTGCGCCACCGGCAGCCGCACTTCGATCACGGTGCCCTGCGTCTCGGCGTCGACGAGTTCGATCGTGCCGCCGTGCGCGGCCACGATCGAGGACACGATCGACAGCCCGAGCCCCGAGCCCCCGGTGGCGCGCGATCGCGACGGGTCGGCCCGGTAGAACCGATCGAAGATCCGCTGGCGGTGCTCGGCCGGGACGCCCGGCCCGTGGTCGGCCACCCGCAGGACGGCCCAGTCCCCTTCGGCGGCGACCGAGACGTCGATCGCGGTTCCGGTCGGGGTGTGCACCCTGGCATTCGTCAACAGGTTCACCAGCACTTGCCGCAGCTGGCCCTCGTTGGCCACCACGGTGACCGGTCCGCGGGTCTCCAGTGTCACCGGGTGGCCCGGGTCAGCCACTTCGGCGTCGTCGACCGCGTCGTGCGCGAGGCGGTTGAGCTCGACCAGCTCGCGGTCGCCGCCGACCTCCTCGTCGAGGCGCGAGAGCACCATGAGGTCGTCCACGAGCTTGGCGAGCCTGGCGTTCTCCGAGCCGATCCGGTCCATCGCGCGGTCGAGCTTCTCACCCTGCGCGGCGGCCCCGTTCTGGTAGAGCTGCACGTAGCCGCCGATCGCGGTGAGCGGGGTGCGCAACTCGTGCCCGGCGTCGGCCACGAACTGCCGCAGGCGCTCGTGCTGGCGGTCGCGCTGCGCGATCGCGTCGGTCAGGCGGGTGACCATCCCGTTGAGCGCCGAGGAGAGCCGCCCCATCTCGGTGCGCGGATCGGCCGCGGTGATGCGGTGGTCGAGGTTCCCGCTCGCGACGGTCTCGGCGTCGGCGACCATGTGGTCGACCACGCGCAGGCCGCGCCTGGTGATGAGCCACGCGGCCAGGATCCCGATCGAGGCCACCACGACCCCGGTGATGACCACGGTCCGCGTCAGCGTCGCGGTCGAGGCCTGCACCTCGGTCAGCGGGGTCGCCACCACGAACGTGCGGGTCTGGCCGTCGTCGAAGTGGAACTGCTTCGCGTACGCCCGGTAGGTCACCGAGTCGTCCGCCGAATCGACGGTGAGGTACTGCCCCGACTCGGGCGGGCTGGTGATGTCCGGCAGCGACTGCGGGCTCGACGCCGTGCCTGCGTGCTGGCTCGCCTCGATCGTGCCGTCCTCGGCGAACAGCAGCAGCGCGTACGGCGAGGCGAACTGCGGCTGCTGCTGGCCCGCCTGCTCGGCGAGCTGCACCTGCGAGTACCAGCGGTTGAGGTTGTCGGTGCGGGTGACGACCCGCAGCTCCTCGTCGACCTGGTCGGTGAGCTTGTCTGAGACGATCTGCACCGTGACGAACCCGATCACCGCGACCGCCAGGATGAGCAGACCCGCCATCGCCCAGGCGATCTTCTCGCGTATTGCCACGGCCTACTCCTGCGGGGGACGCAGCATGTAGCCGACGCCCCGCACGGTGTGGATGAGCCGCGGACCGAGCTTGTCGAGCTTGCGCCGCAGGTAGAACACGTAGGTCTCGGCCAGGCTCGACTCGGTCTCGAAGTCGTAGCCCCACACCTGCTTGAGCAGCTCGGACTTGGAGACCACCCGCCCGGCGTTCGAGGCAAGGTAGCGCAGCAGCCGGAACTCGGTGGGGGACAGGTCGATGGTCTTGCCCCCGCGCGCCACCTGGTGCGCGGCGAGGTCGAGCACGAGGTCGGCCACGGCCACCGTGTCGGCGCCCCGCGGGGCCGCCGCGTCGCGGTCGAGCGTGCGCCGCAGCACCGCCGAGACCCGCAGCGACAGCTCTTCGAGCCGGAACGGCTTCATCAGGTAGTCGTCGCCGCCCGAACCGTAGCCCTCGCGCAGGTCGTCAGGGGCCGTGCGGGCGGTCAGGAAGATGATCGGAGTCGTGTCACCTGCGGCCCGCATCCGGTCGGCCACGGCGAACCCGTCCAGGCCCGGCATGTTCACGTCGAGGATCACCAGGTCGGGACGCTCGGACTCCACCGCGGCCAGCGCCTCGGTGCCGTTTCGCGCCGCCGTCACCGCGTACCCCTGGAAGGAGAGGGCTTCGACCAGCAGGTCTGCCAGGCTCTCCTCGTCGTCGACGACGAGGAGACGCGCCGGGGACCCGTCGCCCCGGAGCGGCACCGCAGGCGGCACGGCCCCGGCTGGCCCGCTGGTCGAAGTCATCCACCGCTCCTCAGTACTCGTGCCGTCGCCGTTTGGTTGCCCGCGGTCGGCGATCGATTGCCCGGCCAGCCTATTTCACCGTTTGTGCCGCTGGAAGGGTCGACGATCATTTCCACGCGAGTTCCGGACCCGCTCCCAGCGAACGCTCAGGTTCGGTCGGCGCGTCTCCTCTTCCCACCGAAGTTACTCACTAGTAGTATCTGGGGTCACCGACCACATGGAGGCAGAGCAATGGAGCCAGCCGTCAACACCAGCGACCACCCCCTCAAAGGCCGGGCCGCGTTCGTCACCGGCGCCAGCCGCGGCATCGGCGCGGCCATCGCCACCGCCCTCGGCGGCGCGGGCATGAAGGTCGCCCTGTTCGCCAAGACCGGCGAGCCCCACCCCAAACTCTCCGGCACCCTCTACGACACCGCCAAAGCCGTCGAGGCCGCGGGCGGCCACGCGCTCCCCATCGTGGGCGACCTCCGCGACGCCGACGCGATCGGTGAGGCCGTCGACACCGCCGCGGCCGCGTTCGGCGGCCTCGACATCCTGGTCAACAACGCCTCCGCGCTCGACATCAGCGGCATCGGCGAGCTCAGCCTCAAGAAGTTCGACCTCATCGCAGGCGTCAACCTCCGCGGCACCTTCGCCGCGATCAGCGCCGCCCTCCCGTACCTGCGCGGCTCCGACCACGCCCACGTGCTCACCCTCAGCCCGCCGCTCAACACCGACCCGCGCTGGTTCTCCGGCGGCCCCTACACCGCCACCAAGTACGGCATGACGATCATGACCCTCGGCATCGCCCAGACCGAGCCCGGCGTGGCAGCGAACTGCCTGTGGCCCAAGACCACCATCGCCACCGCCGCCGTCGAGTTCGCCCTCGGCGGGCAGCCCATGCTCGACCGCAGCCGCAAACCCGAGATCGTCTCCGACGCGGCGCTGGCGCTCCTGTCGAAGGCCCCGGCCGACTACACCGGCAACGCGGTCCTGGTCGAGGACCTGCTCGAAGCCGAAGGGGTCACCGACCTGGCGAAGTACGCGGTCGTGGAGGGTCAGACGGACTTCCAGCCGGACATCTACGTCGACTAGATCTTGAAGTCCTCGTCGGTCATCCTCGCGAGCTTCGCGGCCTCGTCGGCGCGGCGTTCCCGCAGCTGCTTCGGGACGCCCGCCACGACGACGGCCGCGAGGCCCGCGAGCACGATCGCGATGACCAGGGGGACGACGCTCCACCCGGTGGACTGCGTGGTGAACTCCCCGAGCTCGGCGCACACCCCGAGCACGGTCTCGCCCTGCGAGTTCGTGGTCTCGCACAACGACGACGGGTTGACCCGCTCGCCCTCGTAGTACAGGACCCGCTCCTCGCCGGGGAGCGCCGTGATGAACAGGACGACGGCGAGGGCCAGCGTCAACGCCGCGGTCACGATCGCCACGCCGGGCGTGTCGGGAATCGCGAAACGCCGCTTCCTGTGCCGGTCCGCAGGCCTCTGGGCGTCGAAGGCCATCACGGACCCCTCTCGCTAGTCAAGGCGATCGGGACCGACCGCCGCCCCGATGCTACTGCGCCGCTGGCGGCGGGCCCGCGGTTCGGTCGGCCGCGGCGACCTCGTCACGACCGGTCCGACGCCGCGCAGCAGCGTCGGGCGGGTGAGCCGGGCCGCGACGCCACCGAGCGCGGTGGCGGACCGGCCGCGCCCCCGAACGTGCGCGCGGTGGTGGGCGGGCGAGCCGGATCGCGGCATCGACGAGCGCGGTGGCGGTCCGGTCGTTCGCGCTCGGCGGGCCCCCGCAGTCCGGTTGGCCGCGACGTCACCGCCCGAACGCGCGAGCGGCGGCCCCGAATCCCGGGGCCGCCGCTCGCGCGTCCTTCCTCACGCCTCACCCTCACTCCTTACGCGATGAGGTGCACGTCGCCGAACTCGTGCCACAGGTACCTGCCCTCGATCGCGGCTTCGTAGGACTCCCGCAGCAGGTCGGTGTCGCACAGCGCCTCCAGCATCGACAGGTGCGTCGAGCGCGGCTCGTGGAAGCCGGTGAGCAGGCCGTCGACGATCTCCGCCGGGGTCGCGGGGGAGATGATCCGGTCGGTGTGGCCCGAGGCCGCGCGGACCTCGCCGTCGAACACGGCGCTCTCCAGCGCCCGCACGGCCGTGGTCCCCACCGCGATCACGCGCCCGCCCGCCGCCTTGGTCGCGTTGACCGCCCTCGCGGTGTAGTCGCCGACCTCGAACCATTCCGGGTACGGGTCCTCGTCGCTCTCCAGCGACGCCACGCCCGTGTGCAGCGTGATCGGGGCCACGCCCACGCCCTCGGAGACCAACGCGGTGACGATCTCGGGCGTGAACGGCCGGGCCGCGCTCGGCATCTCGGCCGAGCCCGGGACCGTCGCGAACGCGGTCTGGTACGCCGAGATCGGCCAGTCCCGGTCCACATACGAGTACCGGATCGGCTTGCCGTGCCTGAGAAGGTAGTCCGGCACCGAAGGGATCTGCGGCCGGGTCACCCACAGCCGCTTGCCGAAGCGCCGCTCCAGCCGCAGGGTCACGCGCCCGGGCAGGTCCACGACCCGCCCGAGCGGCTCGCCCGCGAACGGCTTGCCCCTGTCGCGCAGCTCCACCAGCCACGACCCGTCGGGCCTGGTCGAGGAGAAGTGGACCCGCAGGCCCTGTCGGGTCGGCACCGAGGCCGGGAGGGTGGTCGAGTTGTTGACCACGAGGAGGTCCCCGGGGCGCACGAGCGCCGGGAAGTCGCCGAAGCGGTGGTGCGAGATCGCCCCGGTCGCCTTGTCGGTCACCAGGAGCCGTACGTCGGCGCGGGAGCCCCCGCGGGCCTCGGCGGGCCGGTCGGCCTCCAAGGCGGCGTCGAGCGCGAATGCGAACGGGGAGGTCAATGTGGTGCTCATTCGTGGGCCTCGATCTTCTCGAAATCGGCGGCGGCGTAGCGGCCGCTCGGGGGTGCGTCGTTCTCGTCGGCGCGCCAACGGAACCCGATGGCGCGGACGATGCGTTCGGCCGCCACGGCGGGCGGGTCGGCCTGCGCGGCGTCCTCCTCGCCGATCGCGTCGGTGAGCATCCCGGTGGCCATCTCGCCGGGGTCGATCGCCCACACCGCGACGTCGGGCTCCTCGGCGCCCAGCACGTTCGAGAGCTGGTCGAGCGCGGCCTTGGTCGCCCCGTAGACGCCCCAGGTCGGGTAAGGGCCGGTGGCCGCGTCGGAGGAGATGTTCACGATCGCGCCGCCCCTCTCGCGCAGATCGGGGAGCGCCAACTGCGCCAAGGCGATCGGGGCCCGCACGTTGACGTCGAACACGTCGGGCCAGGCCCGCAGGTCGTTGTCGGCCAGGAGCGGCAGCGGCACCTCCCCGAGCGAGGACGCGTTGTTGACCAGCAGGTCGATCGGCCCGGCGAGGGCGAGGAGCCGTTCGCGGTGCGCGGGGTCGGCCACGTTCCCGGCCAGGTGCTTCGCGCCGAGCCGGGCCGCGACGGCGGCCAGGCGCTCCTCGCCGCGGGCGGTGAGGACGAGGTTCCAGCCTTCGGCGGCGAGTCGCTCGGCGAGTGCTTCGCCAAGGCCCGCTGAGGCTCCGGTGACGACGGCGGTTCGGATTTCGTGAGTGCTCATGGGCCTCACGCTATGGCCGCGGCGACCCCCGCACATCGGGCTGAGGTCGCGGTTCGTCCCGGTCCGCTGGTCCTAGGACCAGCGACCGAGGCCCGCGCCCGATGGAACCGACTAGATTGGCAGCGTGACCGCCACCCATTCTGACCCCGCCTCGCTGCTGCACGAGGTGTCGGCCGCCGTCGGCGCGATCACCCGGCACCTGAGCGTCCACCAGGTCCTCGAAGTGATCGTGTCCTCGGCCCGCCGCCTGGTCGGCGCCGACTACGCCGCGATCGGCATCCCCGACGACGAGGGCGGCTTCGCCGAGTTCATCACCGACGGCATTGGCGAGGAGCAGCGCCTCAAGATCGGCCCGCTGCCGCGCCAGCACGGCATGCTCGCCGCGATCCTGTCCGAGTCCGAGCCGATCCGCCTCGACGACCTGCGCCGCGACCCGCGCTTCCGCTGGTGGCCCAAGGCCCACCCCACGATGGCCGCGCTCCTGGGCGTCCCGATCCTCGACGGCGACCGCATCCTCGGCATCGTGGTCCTCACCAACGACCTCGGCAGACCCGGGTTCGACGAGTCCGACACCGACCTCATCGCGCTGCTCGCCTCGCACGCGGCCATCGCGATCACCAACGCGCGCCTCTACGAGCGCAGCCGCGAACTCACCGTGGTCGAGGAGCGCAACCGGCTCGCCCGCGAGCTCCACGACGCGGTCATGCAGCGGCTCTTCTCGCTGCGCCTCTCGGCCCGCGCGGCCCGCAAGCTCGTCGCGATCGACCCGGCCGCCGCCGCCGAGCGCCTCGAAGAGGTCGAGACCCTCGCGGCCGACGCCATCGCCGAACTGCGCGGCGTGATCGTCGAACTGCGGCCCGCCGACCTCGACGCGCACGGCCTGGTCGAGACCCTCCGCCGCCACGTGATCCTCCTCGACCGCCTCCACGACACCGAGGTGACCATCGAGATCGCCTCCCCGGTGGACCTCTCCCGCGACGGCGAAGTGGAGGTCCTGCGGCTCGTCCAGGAAGCCCTCGGGAACGCGTTCCGCCACGCCAGAGCCCGCCACGTGAGCGTCACCGTGTCCTCCGAGGCCATCGTGATCGCCGACGACGGCACCGGCTTCGACGCCGACGAGGCCGCCACGAGGGGCCTGGGCCTGCTCTCCATGCGCGAACGCGCCAAAGCCCTCGGCGGCGACCTCGACCTGGCCACGGCCCCCGGCGAGGGCACCCAGGTCACGCTCCGACTCGACCGCCCCGACACCGAAGAGGCCCAACGTGACTGACCCGATCCGCCTGCTGCTCGTCGACGACCACCCGGTGGTCCGCCGGGGCCTGCGCGGCTACCTCGAACTCGAACCCGACCTCACCGTCGCGGGCGAGGCGGGCGACGGCGAGGAAGCGCTCGAGCTGATCGCCGAACTGCGCCCCGACGTGGTCCTCCTCGACCTCAAGATGCCCGGCCTCGACGGCCAAGGGGTCCTCGACCGCCTCGGCGACGACGCGCCGCGCGTCCTGGTCCTCACCTCGGCCACCGACGCCGACCGCGTCCCGACCGCCATCGCCGCCGGAGCGGCCGGGTTCGTGTACAAGGACATCGACCCCGACGCGCTCGCCGGAGCCATCCGCACCGTCCACTCAGGGCAGATGCTCCTCGCCCCGGTCGCGATGCGGGGCCTCCTCAGCGGCGGTGCGGCCCCTTCGGCCCCCTCCCTCACGCCCCGCGAGAGCCAAGTCCTCGGCCTCATCGCGAAAGGGCAGACCAACCGCCAGATCGCCCGCGCCCTCGGCGTCTCGGAGAAGACCGTCAAGACCCACGTCACGAACCTCCTGCGCCGCATCGACGCCGCCGACCGGACCCAGGCGGCCCTGTGGGCCGTCCGCCACGGCATCGGCTGAACCCGACCGTCCCTTGTATTCGTCGCTGCCGCGGTCCGATATCGTCACGCGGTGCCCCTAAAACTCAAGAACCCCATCCGCGCCGCCCTGCCCCTCGCGTTCCTCGCCCTGACCGCCTCGGCCTGCGCCTACATCCCCTTCACTGAGAAGACCGGCGCCTACGAGCTCTTCACCGGCCACAGCACCGACCTGTGGTGCGCCAATGGCGACGACTCCTGGGTGATGGAAGACCGCGCCGACCTCGCCGGGCCCCACTTCGGCCTCTCGGTCCTGTGCCGCTTCGAACTGCGCGAAGTCCCCGAGGACATCGCCGCCTCCGCCGAGAACCTGGCCGACCTCCCGGTGATCGCGGCCGGTGTCGAACTGATCGTCACCCAGATGGCGATCACGCCCGCCATCGAAGCCGAGTACGCCCCCGGCCACGTCACCACCTGGATCACCGTGGGCGAGGAGAAGCTCGAACTCGACTCCCTGCCCGGAGGCGGCGACTACCTCGCGGTCACCGCGCCCCAGGCCGATGACGCGGTGCTCTGGGTCGAGGACCAGGGCCGCGCCCAAGGCCTCGACCTGCGCACCGGCGAGCGGATCGAACCGCTCGCGCCCATGTACGACGACATCGCGACCTACTCCGAGCCCCTGCCCGGCTACGTCATCGACAAGTTCGACATCGCCAGCGCGACCTCCAAGACCTGGCTGCGCTGCCACTACGAATGGGCCATCGCCGAACTGAGCACCTGGAACCCCGACCTCGGCTGGGCCCCCGACGGCAGCGTCCACATGACGGTGACCACCTACTGGTGCGGGACCATCGAGGAGTTCACCTGGAACCTCAACCAGGAGAAGGCCCTCACCGTCGACGGCACCGCCCCCGTGCACTGGTCCGACACCCTCGAAGACGGCTGGAACCGCATCGAAGCGGTCTTCACCGTCCCCGACGACGCCGACGAGATCCTCATCGAGTTCACCCCCTTCGGCAACATCACCGCGAACGGCGAACGCTACGAATACCGCGACGACCCCGAGGTCTACGAATGGCTCGCGACCTTCTGAGGCCGAAGAAACTTTCCATCTCGGAAAGTCTTGACTTGACAAGATGGAAAGTCGCTCGCTAGACTTTCCGTCATGGAAACTCACATGAACCCCGAAGAGGCCCGCGCCGCGCTCGCCGCCGTCGAGCAGTCCCGTTCCGAAGTGGCCGACCGGCTCGTCACCCCCTGGTGGTACCACCCGATCCTCGGGATCCTGGTAGGCGGCCTCAGCGCCGTCGCCGGAAGCGGGGCCGGCCTCGCGATCGTGTGGGGCGCGGTGGCGTTGTTCGGGATCGGGATCTACCTCCTGGCCACCGCCTACCGGCGCCTCACCGGCGTGTGGGTCGGCGGCTACGAAGGCGGCCCCCGCTCCCGCCGGAGCGTCATGGTCGCCACCGTGGTCGGCGTGGCCATCGTCGGCACCGGCGCGGTCGTGGGGCTCGGTCTCGACCTCTGGTGGCCCTCCACTGTGGCTGGCGTTGTGGTCGCCGTGCTCACCGTCGTCTGGGGCCGCCGCTTCGACGCGCTCCTGCGGGCCGATCTGCGCGAGTCGGCATGAGCGCCTTCGAAGGCGCGGCCTTCGACGAACTCATCCACGCGCCCAACCGGCTGCGGATCTGCTCGATGCTCGCCGCCGCGTCCGAAGTCGAGTTCGCGTCCCTGCGCGACGCCCTCGGCGTCAGCGACTCGGTGCTCAGCAAGCAGATCAAAGCGCTCGAAGACGCCGGCTACCTCACCGTCAGGAAATCCCCGCTGGACGGCCGCACCCGCACCTGGGCCGCCCTCACCGACACCGGCCGCAAGGCCTTCGAAGGCCACGTGACCGAACTGCGCCGCCTCGCCGCGGGCGTGACCCTCGACTGAAAAGGGGCGGACGAAAGTCGTCCGCCCCTTTTCCTTGTCAGCGTTCGGTGCCGCCTGGGTCGATGCCCTGGCGCTTCCCGGTCTCCAGGCCGTCGATCGCGGTCATCTCCGCGTCGGTGAGGGCGAAGTCGAGGATGTCGAAGTTCTCGGCGATGCGGCTGGCCTTGGCGGACTTGGGGATCACGATGCAGCCGTTCTGGAGGTGCCAGCGGATCACGACCTGGCCGGGGCTCTTGCCGTGGGCCTGGGCCGCCGCCGTCACCGCTCGTTCGTCGAGGACCGAGCCGGTGCGCTGGCCCAGCGGGCCCCAGGACTCGGTCGCGATGGCGCGCTCGGACTGCCAGGCGCGCAGGCCGGCCTGGTTGAAGTACGGGTGGAGCTCGACCTGGTTCACCGTGGGCCACTCGCCGGTGCCCTCGTGGACGCGCTCGAGGTGCTCGGGCAGGAAGTTCGAGACGCCCGCGGAGCGGATGAGCCCTTCTTCCTTGGCCTTGAGCAGGGCCGCGAACGTCTCGACGTACAGGTCCTGCTTCGGTGAGGGCCAATGGATCAGATACAGGTCGAGGTAGTCGGTACCGAGGCGCTCCAGAGACGTTTCGAGCGCGGCCCGCGCCGCGTCCGCGCCGTGGTGGTCGTTCCACAGCTTCGTGGTCAGGAAGACCTCCTCGCGCGGGACGCCCGAGGCGGCGACCGCGCGGCCCACCCCGACCTCGTTCCCGTACATCTCGGCGGTGTCGAGCAGCCGGTACCCGGTGGCGAGCGCGGCCTCGACCGCCTCCTGGGCCTCGTCGTCGCCCACCTTGTAGGTCCCGTAGCCGATGCGGGGCATGCTCACGCCGTCGTGGAGACGGACCGGTGCGCTGAGATCAGTCATGCCGCGATGGTAGCCAGCCCAGCGCCCCCGCGGCCGCGAACGCCGTCCGCGAAGCCCCCATCGGACCCTCCGGATCGCTACGATGTGACCACCAGCACGCGCAACCGAGTCGGTGACCGCCCTTGCACGACCTCACAGTGGACCTCGCGATCGTCGGCGCCGGACCGACCGGCCTCTTCGCCGCCTACTACGCGGGCTTCCGTGGCCTCTCCACCGCCGTGATCGACGCGCTTCCCGAAGCGGGCGGCCAGATCACGGCCATGTACCCCGAGAAGCAGATCCTCGACGTGGCCGGGTTCCCCTCCATCAAGGGCCGCGACCTGGTCGACAACCTCCTGCGCCAGGCCGCGCCCTTCTCTCCGGACTACCTGCTCGGCCGCCAGGCCCGCCGCCTCGACTACGAGGACGGCGAACCGGTCCTCGAACTGGTCTCGACCGCGGGCCCCGAGGACGCGAGGCGCCTGCGCGCCAAGGCCGTGATCATCACCGGCGGTCTCGGCAGCTTCGCGCCCCGCCCGCTCCCGGCCGCAGCGGACTTCCACGGCGCGGGCATCGTCTACTTCGTCCCCGAGCTCGCCGCCCACGCGGGCCAGGACGTGGTGATCGTCGGCGGCGGCGACTCCGCGTTCGACTGGGCGCTGGCCCTGCACGGCATCGCCCGCAGCACCGTGATCGTGCACCGCCGCGAGAAGTTCCGCGCCCACGCCTCCACGGTGGATCGCGTGCGTGGCCTCGGCGTCCCGATCCTCGTCAACGCGCAGGTCACCGCCATTCACGGCACCGAGCGCGTGACCGGCGTGCAGCTCGCGGTGAAAGACGAAGGGCCGCGCCTGCTCCCGGCCGACGCCATCGTGGCCGCGCTCGGGTTCACCGCCGACCTCGGGCCCTTGGGGGAGTGGGGACTCGACCTCGACCACCGCTGCATCGCCGTCGACTCCACACTGGCCACGAACCTCCTGCGGATCTACGCCGCGGGCGACATCGCCACCTACCCGGGCAAGGTCCGCCTCATCGCGACCGGCTTCGGCGAGGCCGCCACCGCGGTCAACAACGCCGCCGTGGCCATCGACCCCGACGCGAAGCTCTTCCCCGGGCATTCGAGCGAGCAACCCTGATCCGTTGCGGCGCAACGAAACTGAATATCCATCATCGTCTGGATGTGACTTACCGACGGGTATGTCGCTTCGGCCTCCGGCGACAGTCCTAATATGCGGGGATGCTCGCCATGACCGTCGCCGACGGCAACCTCACCGCCGCCCAGGTGCCCGAACCCTCGCCCGGCCCCGATGAAGTCCTCATCGAGGTCGCCGCGGCCGGCGTCAACCGCGCCGACCTCCTCCAAGTCGCCGGCCACTACCCCAGCCCGCCCGGAGCGCCAGCCTGGCCCGGCCTGGAGGTCTCCGGCACCATCGTCAACGTCGGCTCGGACGACAACGCCGCCCTCCTGAACGCCGAGGTCTGCGCGCTCCTGCCCGGCGGCGGCTACGCCCAGTACGTCGCCGTGGACGCCGGACTCGTGCTCCCCAAGCCCGAGAACGTCGACCTGGTCGATGCCGCCGGGCTCCCCGAAGTCGCCGCCACCGTCCACTCCAACCTCGGCTACCTCCTCAGTGAGGACTCAGACCGCAAGCGCCGCGTGCTCGTCCACGGCGGCGCCGGCGGCATCGGCACCTTCGCGATCCAGTTCGCCAGCAAGCTCGCCGGAGCCGAGACCTGGACCACGGCACGCTCCGAGGCCGCGAAGCGGCTCGAAGGCCTCGGCGCCGACCGCGTGATCGACTACCGCTCCGAGGACTTCGCCGCGCTCGCGATGGAGGCGGGCGGGGCGGACGCGATCCTCGACGTCATCGGGGCCGCCTACTTCGAGCCGAACCTCAAGGCCCTGGCCCAGGACGGGCGATTGGCGATCATCGGCCTCCAGCAGGGGACCGCCGCGCAGATCCACCTCGGCGGCCTGCTCGCCAAGCGCGCCACCATCACCGGCACCACGCTGCGGGCCCGCCCGCTCGACCAGCGCCGCCAGATCATCGCCGACCTCTTCACACGCGTGTGGCCCGCCCTCGACACCGGCGAGATCGCCCCGGTCGTCACCACGCGCCTCCCACTCGCCGAAGCGGCCGAGGCCCACCGCCTCATGGCGGCCGGAGGCCACGTCGGCAAGATCGTCCTGACCGCCAAATAGCGAGCGAAGGTCGTGATCGGACCGTCGTCACAGGACCGACCGGGTCGCTTCCCGAGGGCGCTGTCGTACCCCTCGGGCATCGTTGATTCGGGGGCGCCTGCGAATGTCCGTTTTACGAAGAACCGCCGAGACACGCCCGCCGCATCGCGGCGGGCGCGTCTACTTCTCGCAGCAGCCGTGGCAGCAGTCCTGCCCGCCGCACTTGCACGCCTCGTCGTTGCAGCAGTTGCAGCACTCGTCGCTCATGTCCGCTCACCTCCGGCCCCGACGGTAGCCGCCGATCCGGCCCCGGCGCACGCCTCACCCTCGCTAATGGGCTCGATCGGGCGGCGCGGCGGCGACTACCATTGACCCGAACGTTCAAGCACCGGCATCGGCCGGCTCACGCGAATGAGGAGAACCGTGGCTTCCGCAGCACCGAACAACAGTCCAGGCGTCGTCGAACCCCTCTGGGTGACGGCTGGCACTACCGGTGCCGACGCGGTGGCCGAAGCCGGCCTGCCCGTCAGCGGACCGAACGCGATCGTGGTCGTGCGCGACGCCGAAGGGCAGTTGCGCGACCTGTCGTGGGCCCCCGAGTCCGACGCGAAGGTCGAACCGGTGCCGCTGAACAGCCCTGACGGGCTCAACGTGATGCGCCACTCGGCCGCGCACGTCATGGCCCAGGCCGTCCAGGAGCTCCACGAGGCCAAGCTCGGGATCGGCCCGCCGATCACCGACGGGTTCTACTACGACTTCGACGTGGCCGAGCCGTTCAACCCCGACGACCTCAAGGCCGTCGAGAAGCGCATGCTCCAGATCATCAAGCAGGGGCAGACCTTCCACCGCCGCAAGTACGCCTCGCTCGACGAGGCCCGTGCCGAGCTCGCGAACGAGCCGTACAAGCTCGAACTCATCGAGACCAAGGGCGAGGGCACCGACGCCGACGAGATCATGGAGGTCGGCGGCGGCGAGCTCACCGCCTACGACAACCACGACCGCACCGGCCAGAAGGTCTGGGGCGACCTGTGCCGCGGCCCGCACCTGCCTTCCACCAAGCTCATCGGCGCGGTCAAGCTCATGCGCTCGGCCGCCGCGTACTGGATGGGCTCGGAGAAGAACCCGCAGCTCCAGCGCATCTACGGCACCGCCTGGCCCACCGTCGCGGAACAGAAGGACTACCTCGCGCGCCTGGCCGAGGCCGAGAAGCGCGACCATCGCAAGCTCGGGGCGGCGCTCGACCTGTTCTCGTTCCCCGACGAGCTCGGCTCCGGGCTCGCGGTGTTCCACCCCAAGGGCGGGATCATCCGGTACGAGATGGAGTCCTACCTGCGCGAGCGCCAGAAGCGGGCCGGATACGAGCTGGTCAACACCCCGCACATCTCCAAGGAGAACCTGTTCCACACCTCGGGGCACCTGCCGCACTACGGCGACGGCATGTTCCCGCCCATGGAGTTCGAGGGCGCGAACTACTACCTCAAGGCCATGAACTGCCCGATGCACAACCTGATCTTCCAGTCGAGGGGGCGCTCCTACCGCGAGCTGCCGCTGCGCCTGTCTGAGTTCGGGTCGGTGTACCGGTACGAGAAGTCCGGCGTGGTCCACGGCCTGACCCGCGTCCGCGGCATGACCCAGGACGACGCGCACATCTACTGCACCCAGGAGCAGGCGCCCGGCGAGATCAAGAGCCTCCTGGAGTTCGTGCTCCAGCTACTGCGCGACTACGGGCTCAACGACTTCTACCTGGAGCTGTCGACCAAGGGCGACTCCGACAAGTTCATCGGCGACGACGAGCAGTGGGCCACCGCGACCGCGACCCTGCGCGAGGTCGCCGAGGCCTCCGGGCTCGACCTGGTGCCCGACCCGGGCGGCGCGGCCTTCTACGGCCCGAAGATCTCCGTCCAGGCCAAGGACGCGATCGGCCGCACCTGGCAGATGTCGACCATCCAGCTCGACTTCAACCAGCCCGCCCGCTTCGGTCTGGAGTACTCGGCCGCCGACGGCACCCGCAAGCAGCCGGTCATGATCCACCGGGCCCTGTTCGGTTCGATCGAGCGCTTCTTCGGCGTGCTCACCGAGCACTACGCGGGCGCCTTCCCGGCCTGGCTCGCCCCGGTGCAGGCCGTGGGCATCCCGGTCCGCGACGAGAACGCCGACTACCTGGAGTCCTTCTTCGGCCGCCTGCGCGACGCGGGGATCCGCGCCGAAGTCGACCACTCCGACGACCGCATGCAGAAGAAGGTCCGCAACGCCCAGCTCCAGAAGATCCCCTTCATGGTGATCGCCGGAGACGACGACCAGAACGCCGGCACGGTCTCCTTCCGCTACAGGGACGGCTCCCAACGCAACGGCGTAGCCGCAGACGAGGCCCTGGCCCACGTCCTCGACTTCGTCCAATCGAGGGTCAACGAAGGCCCCTCAGCCGCGACCGAAGCGGCCTAGGACAAGCGAGACGCCGATGGGGGCGGACCAGCGACGCTGGTCCGCCCCCAACGGCGTTCGATCGGTTCAGGCGAGATCGAACGGCAGGATCTCGAAGTGATCGAACGCGGGAGTCAACGGCTTCACCGCGCGGAAGTCGCTCTGATCGAGCGTGAAAATTCGGTTCGTGCGGTACTTGGCAGCGAGCGCGACCCCGATGGTGTCGGCGAGGTCGAGGCGCAGACTCGCGTATTTGCTCCGCACTTCATCGGCCACAACGAAATCCTCGGGAGTTATCTGGGCGAGTTGGTGCGTCCCCTCCAAGAAATCCCGAATAAGGTCCCTGGAGACCTTGACGGACAAGTCGTGCCCGAAGTCCCTGCGGAGCAGATGATCAAGCTCGGTCATGACCAGCGGGGAGATGTACAGCATCTCGGACTGGAGGATCTCGGCGGTTGCCTCGAAGTGCGAGTCATTGGGATCGATGGACGCTACCAGTGCGGAGGTGTCCGCGACGATGATCATCGCTTCGACACCCGACGTTTGATGCTTTCGTAGATCGCGTCATCCATCTCCTCCAGCGTCATCGCTCGGCGCTGTCCGCTGGGAAGGAGGGTGTAAGACCGACGGCGGCGGGGTTTCCGGTTCTTGAGATCCTCGCGCACTGCGCGCTCCAGGGTCTGCCTCATGTACTCGGCCTTGGAGACACCGAGGGAGCGGGCCACCGCCTCGATCTCAGGTCCGAGTGTTTCGGGAAGATACAGCGTAGTCTTCTGCATAGCACCTATGGTACCACCTACTCCCGGTTCTTTCCGGTAACGCGCCCGCGGCGCGGTGGCCTAGGATCGGGGCGTGGACGAACGCGAGGGCGTCGGGGTCGCCGACGGGTATGAGCGGTTGTGGACCCCCCACCGCATGTCGTATATCCAAGGCGAGGGCAAGCCGACCGGCGACGACGCCGACGTGGAGGGCTGCCCCTTCTGCGAGATCCCCAAGCTCGCCGACGAGGACGGGAACATCGTCGTACGCGGGGCCGACATGTACGTCGTGCTCAACAAGTACCCCTACAACTCCGGGCACCTCATGGTCGTTCCGTTCCGGCACGTCCCCGACTACACCGACCTCGACGCCGCCGAGGTCGCCGAGATGGGCGCCCTCACCCAGAAGGCCATGACCGTGCTCCGCTCCGCGATGGGCGCGCACGGCTTCAACATCGGCATGAACCAGGGCCAGGTCGCCGGAGCCGGGATCGCCGGGCACCTCCACCAGCACATCGTGCCCCGCTGGGGCGGCGACGCGAACTTCATGCCCATCATCGGCCGCACCAAGACCCTCCCGCAACTCCTGTCCGACACCCGCGACGAACTCGCGGCCGCATGGGAGCGGGTGTGACCGGCCGGGCACTATTAGAGTCAAGGGTGTGCCCTTCCCCCGCCTTCCGGCGTGCTCGGAGGGACGCCGCACCCATCCGCCCGAACACCCATCCGGGCGACGCCGAGAAACCAGGAGATCATGGCGAAGTTCCTTCGGACCTCCGGCCGAGCGGGCGTACGCCGGTACGTCGACGCCGTCGCGAGGGCCCTCATCCGCGTCGGCGTCTCCGCCAACGCCGTCACCGTCGCCGGCACCGCGATCGTCGTGGCCGCCTCCCTGACCCTGCTCTCGCAGGGCCACCTGCTCGCCGGGCTCATCGTGGTGGGCCTGTCCGTGCTCACCGACATGCTCGACGGCGCGATCGCCCGCGTCAAGGGCACCACCAGCCGCTTCGGCGCACTCCTCGACTCCACCTGCGACCGCGTCGCCGACGGCGCGATGCTCGCCGGACTCGGCTACTGGCTGCTCACCGAGGACCGCTTCCTCGGTTGCGCGCTGGCCCTGTCCGCGCTCATCGCCTCCCAGGTCGTCTCCTACATCAAGGCCCGCACCGAGAGCCTCGGCGGCGAGTGCAACGTGGGGATCGCCGAGCGCCCCGAACGCCTGATCATCGCCGGGCTCGCCGTCCTCGCCGAGGTCTTCACCGTGCCCTGGGCCATGGAGGTCGGCATGGGCCTGTTGGCCCTGCTCGCCACCATCACCGTCGTCCAGCGGCTCATCGCCGCGCACGCCTCGCTCGCGGCCGCGGAGGAGCACGTCGATGCATGAACGCCTCACCGAGCTGGCCTACCTGGCCGCCTGGCGCGGCGTGCGGCTCCTCCCGGAGTCGGCCGCCTACGCGCTCAGCCGCCGCTTCGCCGACCGCGCCGTGAGGAAGAACGGCCGCGGCGTGCAGCAGCTGCGCCGCAACCTCACCCGCGTCGTAGGGACCGAGCCCGACGACGCGCTCATGCGCGCCTCGATGCGCTCGTACGCCCGTTATTGGGTCGAGGCCTTCCGCCTCCCGTCCATGAGCACCGCGACCATCGCGAGCAAGTTCGAGATGCACGGCTACGAGCCCGTCCACGAACGCGCCCAACAGGGCCTGGGCTCGATCGTGGCCCTGCCGCACTGCGGGAACTGGGACTTCGCCGGGGCCTGGGTCCCCCAGATCGCAGGCGACCCGCTCACCACCGTCGCCGAGCGCCTCAAGCCCGAAGGCGTGTTCCGGCGCTTCCTGGAGTTCCGCGAATCGCTTGGCATGCGCATCATCCCGACCTCCGGCGGCGACCGCAATCCCCAAGCGGCCCTAGGCGAAGCACTCGACGACGGCCACGTGGTCGCCCTGGTCGCCGACCGCGACCTCGCCAAGGGCGGCACCGAGGTCGAGTTCTTCGGCGAGTCCACCACGTTCCCCTCCGGTCCGGCGCTCCTGGCCATCCGCAACCGCGTCGAGCTGTTCACCGCGAACATCCACTACGAGCACGACCGCGCCGTCTGCCACATCACCGGCCCGGTCGACACCGGCACCGGGCCCTTGCGGGACCGCGTCGCGCTCACCACGCAGCGCGTGGCCTCGGCCTTCGAGGCCGGCATCCGCGCCCACCCGGCCGACTGGCACATGCTCCAGCGGTTCTGGACCGCCGACTTCGAGCGGACCCGGGCCCCCGAGCGGTCGGCCTGACATGGGCGACCTGCGGATCGGGATCGTCAGCCCGTACTCGTTCGACGTCCCCGGCGGCGTCCAGTTCCACATCCGCGACCTGGCCGAGACCCTCATCGACGCCGGTCACGACGTGTCCGTGCTGGCCCCCGCCACCGAGACCGAAGGTCTGCCCGACTTCGTCGTCCCCGGCGGCAAGGCTGTCGCCGTGCCCTACAACGGGTCCATCGCCCGCCTCGCGTTCGGCCCCCGCTCGGCCGCCCGCGTGCGCAAATGGTGCAACGAAGGCCGCTTCGACGTCATCCACGTGCACGAACCGCTCACCCCGAGCCTCTCGTGCCTCGCCGTCCTCAACGCCCGCTGCCCCGTGGTGGCCACCTTCCACACCGCGATGACCCGCTCCCGGATGCTCGCCGCGGGCAAGCACATGGCCCAACTGGTCCTGGAGAACCTCTCCGCGCGCATCGCCGTCAGCCCCTACGCCCGCAAAGTCCAGGTCGAGCACCTCGGCGGCGGCGCCGTCGAGATCCCCAACGGCGTCCCCGTGGCCTTCTACCGCAAGGCCGCCCCACTCGCCGACAAACCCGACGGCCCCACGATCGGCTTCATGGGCCGCTACTCGGAAGCCCGCAAAGGCTTCCCGATCCTCCGCGAGGCCTTTGCCCGCCTCGCCGCCGACCGCCCCGACCTGCACCTCCTCGTCGTCGGTCGCGGCGACCCCGAGGCCGCCGTGGCCGGACTCGACCCGGGCGTCGCCTCGCGCATCCGCTTCCTCGGCGCCGTCTCCGACGAGGAGAAGGCCTCCATGCTCGCCGGTGTCGACCTCTACGTCGCCCCCAACACCGGCGGCGAGTCCTTCGGCATGATCCTCACCGAGGCCATGGCCGCCGGGACCTGCGTCCTGGCCAGCGACATCGAGGCGTTCAGCGCCGTCCTCGACGACGGCGCCGCTGGAGAGCTCTTCGCCGTGGGCGACGCCGACGACCTCGCCGCCAAGGCCGCCCTCCTGCTCGACCACGAGGACCTGCGCGCCGCCTACGTCGACCACGCGAACGAATGGGTCAAACGCTTCGACTGGCCCGAGGTCGCCGCCCGCCTCCTGGAGGTCTACCGGGCCGCCATCGAGGCGGGCACCGAGCACCACTGACGCCCCCGCCCGGGCACTCCAGGCCCCCGTATGCCCGTACGATGATCCGGATGTGGTGGTTGGCTGTGCTCGTGGGGATCGTCGCCGTCCTCGGCGCGTACGCGACGTGGACGGTCACCCGCGTCGAACGCCTCCATCGCCGCGCCCGCGCCGCCGAGAGCGCCCTCCTGGCCAAACTCGACGACCGCGCCGAGACCGTCCTGCGCTTCGTCGGCAACCCCGGCTTCGAAGAGGTCGTGGCCCTCGCCCTCTCGGTCGTGGCCGTCCCCGCCGACACCCAGCGCCAGAGGGAGCTGCGCGAATACGCCGAGAACGACCTCACCCACGCCCTGCGCGAACTCGCCGCCGACCCGGTGTGGACCGAGGACCTCGACTCGGCCAACCGCCGCGTCGCGCTCGCCCGCCAGATTCACACCGACTTCGTGCGCGACGCCGTGGCCTCCCGTTCCCTGCCCGTCTCGGTTATCCTGCGCCTGCACCACCGCCTCCCGCGCCCGGCGTACTGGGACATCGACGACCCGGTGCAGTGACGAGGCGGCACCGGTTTGTATCAAGGGGCTTGTGAGACCGGTCGCGGCGTAGAATCGGCCAGGTCAGATCACCCCTGTTCGGGCCTTGCGCCCGTCCACGGCCGCGCCCGCCCACCGCGGGTCGGCCGAGACCGCGACGTACTACCTCAGATGGAGCCCGTGATCGTGTCAGAGACCCAGAAGACCGAGGCCGAGGTCGGGACCGCCCGCGTCAAGCGCGGCATGGCCGACATGCTGAAAGGCGGCGTCATCATGGACGTCGTCACCCCCGAGCAGGCGAAGATCGCCGAGGACGCCGGGGCCGTCGCGGTCATGGCGCTCGAACGCGTCCCCGCCGACATCCGCGCCGAGGGCGGCGTCTCGCGCATGTCCGACCCCGACATGATCGACGGCATCATCGAGGCCGTGTCGATCCCGGTCATGGCCAAGGCCCGCATCGGCCACTTCACCGAGGCCGCGGTCCTGGAGTCCCTCGGCGTCGACTACGTCGACGAGTCCGAGGTCCTCACCCCCGCCGACGAGGCCAACCACATCGACAAGTGGCAGTACAACGTGCCGTTCGTGTGCGGCGCGACCAACCTCGGCGAGGCCCTGCGCCGCATCGCCGAAGGCGCGGCCATGATCCGCTCCAAGGGCGAGGCCGGCACCGGCAACGTGGTCGAGGCCACCCGCCACATGCGCCAGATCCGCCAGGACATCGGCCGCCTCACCACCCTCGACTCGACCGAGCTCTACGCGGCCGCCAAGGAACTGCGCGCCCCCTACGAACTCGTCGCCGAGGTCGCCCGGCTCGGCAAGCTCCCGGTGGTGCTCTTCACCGCCGGCGGCATCGCCACCCCCGCCGACGCCGCGATGATGATGCAGCTCGGCGCCGAAGGCGTGTTCGTCGGCTCGGGCATCTTCAAGTCCGGCGACCCGGCCAAGCGCGCCGCCGCGATCGTCAAGGCCACCGCCTTCCACGACGACCCGAAGGTCATCGCCGAAGTCTCCCGCGGCCTCGGCGAGGCCATGGTCGGCCTCAACGTCGACACGCTCCCCGAGGAGCAGAAGCTCGCCAAGCGCGGCTGGTAGACACCGAGAAGGGCCCGGACGCATCGTGTCCGGGCCCTTCGTCGCGTTCGGATCAGGAGTAGTCGAAGACCGCCCCGGTCGCGTTCAAGCCCATGCAGTGGTTTCCGAACTCGCGCTCGTAGTGCACGAGGCGCCCGTCCCAGAACCCGAAGGCCCGCAGCGTGACCGGGTCGTACTGCTTGGTGCAGAACCCGTCCCCGGCCGCCAGAGCGTCGAAGTCCCCGCCCGCCTCGGCGAGCTGCCCGCAGGCCTCCAGGCCCCGGTCGTGGCCGATCCCCGACGGGCACAGCAGCGCGGCCGAATCTACCGAGCCGTCCCCGTGCTCGACCTCCAGGTGAACGATCCCCTGGCCGCCGAACCCGGGTTCGACCGGGACCGGCTTCGCTTGGGCGGGTGTGGAACCCAGTGCTACGAGTGCGGCGGCGCCCACAATGGCCGCGCCTGCGGCGAACTGCTTCATGCAGCCGATCCTAAGGACCCGAAGGGGCCCGATCAGGCTCCGACACACCTAGGCTGAACGCATGAACGCGAGCGATCTCGACCAGTACCCCACCGCCGACCTCCAGCACCGCGCCTTCGCGCTGGCGCGCGGGCGCCGCGACTGGCGGTTCTTCATCGACCTGTTCCGGCACACCCCGACCGCGCTCGAAGCGGAGGACCTCGACCCCGACGTGGCCGAGATCGGGGTGGCGATCGACGACCTCACCGGGATGTGGCGCGAGGCCACGAAGGGGGAGTGGGGCGCGGCCGAGCCGCTGGCGCGGGCGGCCTTCATCGACTACATCCTCAAATACGGCCAGGACGCCGAGGAGTGAGGCCTCAGGCCTTCTCGGCCTTGGTGTAGCTCTGGTTGAGCCAGAACCTGATCTCCGAGGAGAACAGCCACCACAGGGCCAGCACCGCGCCGAGCACCCACGGGGCCACCAGCAGGCCGAGCTGCACCGACATGAGCATGCCGACCACGAACAGGATCGCCACCGAGGCGACGGCCCACCAGCGCGTGGACTTGATCCGGGTCTTGAACCGGATGATGCACATCGCCGCGATGATCGCGGCGATGATGACGATCCCCGCGGCCACCAGGTTCGACACCAGGAAGTTCGTGCTCTGGTAGACCGCGTACGCCTCGTCGGCGGCCTTGCCGGGGTCGTCGAACCGCTCGTCGCCGGAGAACAGTTCGAACAGGTCCGCGCGGCTGGCGTTGCGCTGCGTGAGCGTCCCCCACACCAGGATGTTGCCCGCGAGCACGGCGCTGACCACCACGACCCACATCGCGACCTGCAAGCGGAACAGCTTGCGGGGCTTCGCGTCGGGGTCCGGTTCGTCTGCGGAAGCCGGACCTCTGTCGGGGCCGAAGTTCGGTTGCGGGAGCATGGCGGGCCTCTCAGGCGGGGGATCGGCCGCCTAGTGGTTGAACCACCGGCGGGCGAAGCGTTCGGTAAGCGTTCCCAAGATGATAATCGGCACGATGGCGAGGCCGAGGCACAGCGCCCAGTAGAGCCCGCCGGTGAACAGCAGCCACCCCAGTCCCGCCAGGGCGGCGACCTGCACGAGCAGGACCAGGACCCACAGGATGCGCCACTGGAAGCGCAGCAGGATCGAGGCGAGGACCAAGAACAGCGCGAGGCCGCCGAGTCCGACCGCGGCGCGGTAGACGTCGTGCTCGGCGGCGGGCGGCACGAAGTCGCGTTCGGTGTGGTGCAGCAGCACGATGAGGCCGCCGGTGGCCAGCGCGATGGCCGCTTCGAGCCACATCGTGTTGCGTCCGGCGCGGACGGCGCGGGGCATCGGGTTCCGCTTCGAGGTCTTGGCCATCTGTACTTACTCCCGGGCAGTCAAGGGGTGTTGCTTCGATCGCAGACTTTAACGGATCCCCGCCTCCCGGCCGTGTTCGGTCCGGTTCCGGTCACAGGCCGATCGGCCAGGTAGGCGGGCCGCTGCGACGGAATTACCCTTGAGTGACCCGACACTTTCACTTTCTTTGGAGTTCTCTGATGCCAGTGCCCCAGATCGGCGTGCTCGCGCTGCAAGGCGACGTGGTCGACCACATGCGCGCCCTGGAGGCCGCCGGAGCCCGCGCGGTGCCGGTGCGCCGTGCCTCGGAGCTGGATGCGGTCGACGGCCTGGTGATCCCCGGCGGCGAGTCCACCACGATGAGCAAGCTCCTGGACGTGTTCGACCTGTTCGAGCCGGTGCGAAAGCGCCTCGACGCGGGGATGCCCGCGTTCGGGTCCTGCGCGGGCATGATCCTCCTGGCCGAGGAGGTGCTCGACGGGCGGCCCGACCAGCGCTCGTTCGGGGTGATTCCGATGACGGTGCGCCGCAACGCGTTCGGTCGCCAGGTGGATTCGTTCGAGACCGAGATCGGGCTCGACGGGGTGGCCGGGGGCCCGTTCCGGGCCGTGTTCATCCGGGCCCCGTGGGTCGAGCGGATCGGCGAGGGCGTGGCGGTCCTGGGTCGGGTCGACAGCGGTGGCGGTTCGGGCGAGGGGCCGGGCGGTAGGATCGTCGCCGTACGTGCGGGCGCCTGCCTGGCCACCTCCTTCCACCCGGAGGTGACCGCAGATGCGCGGGTGCACGAGTACTTCGTGGAGATGGTCCGAGGCGCAGAAGCCGGACCGGTCGAGTAAGAGGAACGAGGAACGCCGGTATGAGCGGTCACTCCAAGTGGGCGACGACCAAGCACAAGAAGGCCGCGATCGACGCCAAGCGAGGCAAGATCTTCGCGAAGCTGATCAAGAACATCGAGGTCGCGGCCCGTACCGGTGGTCCTGACCCGGCGGGCAACCCGACGCTCTTCGACGCGATCCAGAAGGCCAAGAAGAGCTCGGTCCCCAACGACAACATCGACCGCGCGGTCAAGCGCGGCGGCGGCCTCGATGGCGGCGGCGTCGACTACGAGACCCTCATGTACGAAGGCTACGCACCCGGCGGCGTGGCGGTGCTCATCGAGTGCCTGACCGACAACCGCAACCGCGCCGCTGCCGAGGTCCGGGTGGCGCTCACCCGCAACGGCGGCTCGCTCGGCGAGGCGGGCAGCGTCGGCTACATGTTCTCCCGCAAGGGCACGATCATCGTGTCCCCGAACGCGGAGCTGACCGAGGACGACATCCTCATGGCGGTCCTCGACGCCGGAGCCGACGAGGTCAACGACCTCGGCGAAGGCGGCTTCGAGGTCCTGTGCGAACCCACGGACTTGGTCGCGGTCCGCACCGCGTTGCAGGACGCCGGGATCGACTACGACTCGGCGGAAGCGGGCTTCCAGGCCTCGACCCACATCGAGGTCGACGTGGAAGGCGCGCGGAAGGTCCTGAGGGTTGTGGACGCGCTGGAAGACAGCGACGAGGTCCAAAATGTTTGGACAAATGCGGACATAAGCGACGAAATCTTCGCGAAGCTCGACGAAGAGTAAGACCAGCGAAAAGGGCTCGGAGCGTATTACGCTCCGAGCCCTTCGCTTTGTGGTGGACGGACAGCCCCGCGGTAGCGGGGAGCAAACAGCGTCGGAGATCTCCGCCTTCGTCCATACCGGCTCATCCCCACGTGAGTGGGGAACAGGTCGCCGACATGTAGAACGACTCGTGCGCCGGATGGTTACGCGACGGGCTGGGGTGACTTGCGGTACACCACGATCGTCCACACGATCGCCGCCGCCGTCGCCGCGGCGTTGACGCCCACGCCCAAGGTCATGTTCGCGAGCGTCACGCCGCCGATGGTCGCCAGCGCGGGAAGGATCCCGCCCGCCGCCATCTGCACCGAGCCCATGAACGCCGAAGCCGTGCCCGCGATTTGGGGCGGCTGCGAGGACATCGCCGCCGCGCCCGCGTTCGGGAACACGACGCCACAGCCGAGCATCATCGTGCAGATCCCGGCCGGGACCGTCCACAGGTTCGCCGCGTCGGCGAACTGCACCCCGGCGAGCCAGGCCACCCCGGCCAGCGAGATCGCCATGCCGACGATCATGCGCCGCTCCGGGGTCGACCGGTTGATCGCGAGCATGTTCGCCTGGTTGCCCACCAGCAGCGCCAGCGTGCCCACCGCGAAGATCAGCGAGTAGAACCCAGGGGAGGCCCCGAGTTCGTTCTGCGAGATGAAGCTGAACGTCGACACGTACGTGAACAGCATTGCGAAGTTCAAGATGACCGCGATCGTGGGTGCCATGAAGTGCGCGTCGCGCACCAGTGTCGACAGCGCGGACCCGAACTCGCGCGCGGTCATCGACCGGCGCTCCTCGGCCGGGAGGCTTTCGGGCAGGAACTTCCACACCAGGAACGTCGACAGCGCCGACAGGAACGCCATGAAGAAGAAGATCAACGGCCAGGGACCGAGCCGGATGAGCTGCGCGCCGACGACCGGGCCGAGCATCGGGGCCAGCATCGTCACGAACATCATCTTGGCGGTGAAGCGGGTCATGTCGTCGCCAGCGAAGTGGTCGCGGATGACCGCGCGGGCCACCACGACGCCCGCCGCGCCCGACAGGCCCTGCACGAAGCGCAGGGCGATGAGCAGGTCGGCGCTGGTCGCGACCGCGCACAGGATCGAGACCACGGTGAACGTGGCCATGCCCAGCAGCAGCGGCTTGCGGCGTCCGAAGCGGTCGGAGAGCGGGCCGACGACGGCCTGGCCGATCGCGAGGCCGACCATCATCGCGGTGAGCGTGAGCTGGATGCGGCTCTCGGGGGTGCCGAGCGCGTCGGCCATCGCGGGGAAGGCCGGAAGGTAGACGTCGATGGCGATCGGAGCGGTCGCCGAAAGGGCGCCGAGCACGAAGACCATCGTGGCGATGAATCGGCGGGAGTGGCCGTCGGCGGCCACGGGCGGCATGAATGCAGCAGCAGACACAGTGAGTCCAACCAGAGAATTGCGGAGAGTACGGCGGGAGGCCGGGACCGCTTCGCCTCGTTCGCCGATGATGGGAGTCGACAGCGGTGCCTTCGGCCGTGCTCTACGTAACCATGCGACTAGCCGACCGGCAAGTGATTTATGGGCAAGGACACCAGTCCGATCTCAGGCACCGGACAGGCGGCGCGGGCGCCGCTTGAGCGGCGTACGTCAGACCGGGCGGATAAGCTGACGCGAACCGAGCGACAGGAGGAACGCGTGCGCGTCATGGGGATCGACCCGGGCCTGACCCGATGCGGGGTCGGGGTCGTCGACGGACGCCCCGGGGCCCCCGGGACGATGGTCGCCGTCGAGGTGGTCCGCACCGATCCCGAAGCGCCCCTTGCCGACCGGCTCCTCGCCCTCGACAACGGACTGCGCGACCTGCTGGAGACCCACCGGCCCGAGACCGTCGCCGTCGAGCGGGTCTTCGCACAGCACAATGTGGCCAGTGTCATCGGCACCGCCCAGGCCTCCGGCATCGCCCTCCTCGCCGCCGCACGCCTCGGCCTGCCCACCGCGACCTACACCCCCTCCGAGGCCAAAGCCGCGATCTGCGGCAACGGCACCGCCGACAAGCGCCAGGTCACCGCCATGGTCACCCGCATCCTCCGCCTCAAGGAGGCCCCCAAACCCGCCGACGCGGCCGACGCGCTGGCCATCGCCGTGTGCCACCTGTGGCGCGGCGGCGTCAAGGCCCGCATCGCCGAGGCCGCCGCGCGCGCGGGCGGCCCGCAGCACAGGAGGAGCGCCCGATGATCGCCCAGCTCACCGGCACCATCGCCGCCGTAGGCGAGTCCTACGCGGTCGTCGACGTCAACGGGGTCGGCTACGCCGTGCACGCCGGGGCCCACACCCTCGCCAACCTCAAACTCGGCTCCCAGACCGTGCTCGCGATCTCCACGATCGTGCGCGAGGACTCGATCACCCTGCACGGCTTCAACACCGCTGAGGAACGCGACCTGTTCGAGCTGCTCCAGAACGCCCAGAAGATCGGCCCGCGCATCGCCCGCGACGCCATCGAAGCCCTGCGCCCCGAGGTCATCCGCCACGCCATCGCCACCGGCGACACCGCCACGCTCTCGCGCATCCCCGGCGTGGGCAAGAAGAGCGCCGAGCGCATCGTCCTCGACCTCGCCGACAAGGTCGGGCCCGCAGGCCTCGAAGGCGTCCCCAAACAGGCCGGCGGTCGCCCCGGCGGCTGGCGCACCCAGGTCAGCCAGGGCCTCCAGGCCCTCGGCTGGTCCGCGAAGGAAGCCGAGACCGCCATCGAGAAGCTCGACGCCGAAGGGGCCGACGGCACCGACGTGCCCACCCTCCTCAAGCAGGCCATCCGACTCCTCGGGAGGCGATAGCCGATGGACCGCCCCGACGACTTCACCGCCGAGACCGGCGTCAGCCCCGACGAGTGGGACGCCGCCCTCACCGCCGCCGAGGCCACCGAACTCGACCGCCTCGCCGAAGAGGGCATCCGCCCCGGCAAGCTCGACGACGTCATCGGCCAGACCCGCGTGCGCGAGCAGATCAGCCTCCTCCTCGAAGGCGCCCGCCGCCGCGGCTCCTCGCCCGACCACCTGCTCCTGTCCGGCCCGCCCGGCCTCGGCAAGACCACCCTGGCCATGATCGTGGCCGCCGAACTCGGCGTGTCCCTGCGCCAGACCTCCGGCCCGGCCATCGAGCGCTCCGGCGACCTCGCCGCGATCCTCACCAGCCTCGGCCCGAACGAAGTCCTCTTCATCGACGAGATCCACCGCATCGCCCGCCCCGCCGAAGAACTCCTCTACACCGCCATGGAGGACTTCCGCGTCGACGTCATCGTCGGCAAGGGCCCCGGCGCAACCGCCATCCCGCTCGAACTCGAACCGTTCACCCTCGTCGGCGCCACCACCCGCGCCGGACTCCTCACCGGGCCGCTCCGCGACCGCTTCGGGTTCCTCGGGCAACTGGAGTTCTACGCCGGACCCGAACTCGAAGCCATCGTCACCCGCTCCGCGGGCATCCTCGACGTGGCCGTGACCCCGGCCGGGGCCGCCGAGATCGCCGGACGCAGCAGGGGCACGCCCCGCATCGCCAACCGCCTCCTGCGCCGCGTCCGCGACTTCGCCCAAGTCCGCGCCGACGGCACGATCGACGCGAAGGTCGCCGCCGAGGCCCTCGCCCTCTACGACGTGGACGAGCTCGGCCTCGACCGCCTCGACCGCGCCGTCCTGCGGGCCCTCACCGGCACCTTCAACGGCGGCCCGGTGGGACTGACCACCATCGCCGTGGCCGTCGGCGAACAGCCCGACACCGTCGAAGAGGTCTGCGAACCGTTCCTCGTCCGCGCCGGACTCCTGGCCCGCACCCCCCGAGGCCGCGTCGCCACCGCCGCGGCCTGGGAGCACCTGGGCCTGACTCCGCCGAGCGCCGACGGGCTGTTCGGATGAAGGACGCGTAGGGTGGACGCAGGTGGCGACGGGGTTGTCACCGCCCGCGGGATAGACTCCGCCCACGTCACCCTCAAGTGACCAACCACTACGAAAGGCACCATCGTGCTTGCAACCGCAGACGTCCTCGCTCAGGAAGCCGCCGGCGGCTCGAACTTCATGTTCATCATCATGATCGTGGGCTTCATCGCCCTCATGTACTTCGTGATGATCCGCCCGCAGAAGAAGCGCCAGCGGGAACAGCAGGACATGCAGAACACGGTCGCCCCCGGTGCCCGCGTCATGACCATCGGCGGCCTCTACGGCACCGTGGTCGACGCCGACGACGAGACCGTCACCCTCGAAGCCAGCGACGAGACCTTCCTCGTCTTCGCCCGCCAGGCCGTCGCCAAGGTCGTCACCCCCGCCGAGACCGAAGCCGACGTCACCGAGGAAGAGGCCACGCTCTCCGACGACGACCTCGACAAGCTCCGCGGCGCCGAGGCCGACGAGTCCGCCGAGGAGACCAAGGACAAGCACTCCGGCAAGCAGGACCGCAAGGAGTACTAGGCGGCCCTCGTGGACACCGCCTGATCCGCCGGTCCGCGTTTGCGGCACCCGTCCTAGAATGAGCCGCGCCGAGGGTACGTGTGCGAGACCACTCTCCGGTCGGAGCGCTCCACCGCGAGCGCCCCGGTCGGAACCCGCCGCGTCGGCCCCACCCGCGCGCCCGCAGTGGACCGCGCACCGCCTCGCCCCCGGCGCACGCCCCTATCCGAGTTCTGAGGAAGAGACCGACCATTGGCTTCAGTAACGGGCGCTGACCGCCCACGGAAGAAGATCCAGCGCAAGCGGATGCCGGTAGCCCCCTACTTCGTGGCGCTGAGCCTGGTGCTCATCGTTCTGTGGGTCTCGGCGCTGGCCGGCGCCGGATGGAAGTTCCCGACGCCGAAGCTCGGTCTCGACCTGCAGGGCGGGCTGTCGATGACGCTCTCCGCCTACCAGCAGGGCAGCGACGAGGCCCCCTCCGCCGAGACCATGGAGCAGGCCCGCCAGATCATCGAGAGCCGCGTCGACTCGACCGGCGTCTCCGAACCCGAGGTCTTCGTCGAGGGCAGCGAGAACATCATCGTCAATGTCGCGGGCGACGACATCGACGAAGCCGCCCTCCGCGACATCGGCGCCCCCGCCGAACTGCGCTTCCGCCTCGTGGCCGACTACGTCGCCGACACCTCCGCGCTCGCCGACGCCCTCGGCGAGGAGGACCCGATCGACCCGGACGCCGAGGAGCCCGCCGAGGACGCCTCCGAAGACCCCGCCGCCGAAGAGGGCGAGACCCCCGCCGACGAGGACACCGCGACCGAGGACCCCGCCACCGAGGACACCACTGCCGAGGACGAGGGCACCGGCAACGGCCAGGCCCCCGCCACCGACGACGAGTCGGTGACCCTCGACGACGTGTGGACCAAGGTCGGCCCCGAGGCCGCCGCCGCGGCCCAGGCCCTCACCGCAGCCCCCGACGAGGCCACCGCGGCCCTGTTCGAGCCGTTCGGCGACCTCACCCCCGTCGAGGTCTCGCTCCTGCCGGCCACCGTCCAGTTCTACGTCCCGCAGGTCACCTGCGAGCAGCTCGACCAGCGCCCGCCCGGCGCGGTCCAGCAGCCGGACATCCAGGTCACCGCCTGCAAGGCCCCCGAGCCCGCGATGGCCGACGACCCCTCGCTGACGTTCCAGTACAAGTACCTCCTCCAGCCGGCCACCGTGCTCGGCTCGGACGTGTCCAAGGCCGACACCGGCACCGACCAGGCCAACCTCAACCGGTTCGTGGTCAACGTCCAGTTCACCGCCGACGGCGCCAAGCGCTGGAGCGAGCTGACCACCCAGGGTCTCGGGTCCCAGGTCGCGATCGTCCTCGACAACGAGGTCGTCTCCGACCCCACGATCCAAGAAGTGTCGACCAACTCCACCCAGATCTCCGGCGACTTCTCCGCCGCCGAGGCCAACCAGCTCTCCGACCAGCTGAACTTCGGTTCGCTGCCGACCACGTTCGTGGTCGAGACCGTCGACGCGGTCACTGCGACGCTCGGCGTGGACCAGCTCGAAGCGGGCATGCTCGCCATGCTCCTGGGTCTGGTGCTGGTGTTCCTGTACTCGATGGTCTACTACCGCCTCCTCGGCCTGGTGGTCCTCGGCAGCCTCATCGTCGCCACCGGCGTCCTGTGGCCGGCGATCTCGCTCCTGGGGTCCCAGATGGGCATGACGCTGACGCTCGCGGGCGTCGCGGGCTTCGTGGTCTCGATCGGCATCACGGCCGACTCGTTCATCATCTTCTTCGAACGAATAAAGGAGGAGATGGCAGGGGGCCGCTCGGCCCGCTCGGCGATCCCCCGGGCCTGGGTGCGGGCGCGCCGCACGATCATCTCGGCGAACGCCATCTCGATGATCTCCGCGGTCGTCCTGTACATGCTGGCCATCGGGCCGGTCCGGGCCTTCGCGTTCGTGCTGGGCTTCTCCACGATCGTCGACGTCATGATCGTCTTCCTGTTCACCCACCCGATCGCCGCATGGCTCTCGCGCGGGAAGATCCTCAACAACCCCGCCCTCTCCGGGCTGCACACCAAGAAGTCCGTCCCGCTTACCGCCGACGCGACCGCGAAAGGCTGAGGATCGATGAGCACCAAGCAGACCCCCAAGCGCCCCGGCGTCCTCAGCCAGCTCTACCGCGGTGAGACCGACTTCCAGTTCGTCAAGCACCGCAAGCGGTTCTACCTCGCCTCCGCGATCGTGCTCGGGATCTTCGCGGTCATCATGATCGCCAAGGGCTTCGTCCTCGGCATCGACTTCGCCGGCGGCACCCAGTACAGCGTGCCGGCCGCGACCACCTCGGCGACGCTCGAAGACGTCGAGAACGCCGCTTCCGACGCCGGAGCCGAAGTGGACTCCGGGCAGATCGCCGGCACCGGCGAGGGCCGGAACTACATCATTCGCGTCGCCGAACTCGACGGCTCGACCTCGGCCGACGTGCGCGAGGCGATGGCCGACGTCGCCGGCATGGACCCCACCGAGATCTCGGTCTCCGAAGTCTCGGCGACCTGGGGTCAGGCGGTGTCCAGGCAGGCCCTCGTGGCGCTCGTGGTGTTCCTGGTGCTCGTCTCGGCGTTCATCTGGATCCGGTACGAGAAGCGCATGGCCGTGGCCGCGCTCGGTTCGCTGGTCCACGACATCGTGCTGACCGCGGGCATCTACTCACTGGTCGGCTTCGAGATCACGCCCTCGACGATCGTCGGCGCGCTCACCATCCTCGGCTACTCGATCTACGACACCGTCGTGGTCTTCGACAAGGTCCAGGAGAACACGGCGCAGCTGCTCAAGACCCGCTCCAAGTCCTTCGCCGAAGGCGTCAACGACGCCATCAACCAGACGCTGATGCGCTCGATCAACACCTCCCTCATCGGCGTCCTGCCGGTGGCGGCGCTGCTGTTCGTCGGCGTCGGCGTCCTCGGGGTCGGCACCTTGAAGGACCTCGCGCTCGTGCTGTTCGTCGGCATGGTCGTGGGCGCGTACTCCTCGATCTTCCTGGCCGCCCCCTGGGTGGTCGACATGGCCGAGCGCAGTGCCGCCGTCAAGCGCCACAACAAGAAGGTCGAGGCCAAGCGCCGCGAGGACGAGACCGGCGGCCCGGCCAAGTCCGCCTCCGACGACGACGATGACGACGACTTCGAGCTCGCCAAGACCGACGACATCCCGCTGGAGCTCCTCGACGAGCCGACCCCCGCCCGCTCCGGCGGCGCGGCCCGGCCCTCGGGAGCGGCCCGCTCGAACGCCTCCAGAAGGCAGCGCAGAAGGCGTTAGTAAGACGGACACGAAGCGGCGGGCGGACCTTTGGTCCGCCCGCCGCCGCGTGCTGGTGGCTCATCGGGAGCCGGAGTGTTTACGCGCCCTTGTCGCCCTTGAACTTGCCCAGGACGTCCTTGGCCTTCTCCTTGGCGGAGTCGGCGAAGTCGTCGAGCTTCTCGCCCACGGGCGATTCCTTGGCCTTGTTGTACAGCTCCTCGGCCTTGTCCTTGGCGTCGCCGGCGCTGTCCGAGACCTTGTTCTTGATCTCGTTGAACTTGTCTTGGTCTCCCACGTTGCACCCCTCCTTGCGTGAGTCGAGTTCAATATAGGGGCCGTCCGCCGGTGCTGCGGCGGTTTCTCCGTACATCCCCGGTCGAATCGCGAACGCTACCGGAGGATGACGCGGAGCGGCCCGATCGCTCCTTAACCTCGCCCTCATGAACGCACACCGCTCCACCGCACCGGACTCCCCGGCCCGCACGGCCCTCGTGATCGGCGGCGGCGTCGCCGGGCCCGTGGCCGCCCTGGCGCTGCGCAAGGCCGGGATCGAGGCCAGGGTCTTCGAGGCCTATGCGCCCGGCACCGGTTCGGCGGGAGGGCCGCTGAGCCTGGCCGCGAACGGCCTGAACGCGCTGCGCGTGGTCGGCGCCGACACCGCCGTGGCCGGGGAGGGCCTGCCCACGCCGCGCATGGCGATCCACTCCGGTACCGGCAAGACCCTCGGGGTCATCGAGACCGACCCGGACCTGCCCGGGCACGTGACGCTCCCGAGGGGGCGCCTCGCCGAACTCCTGCAAGCCGAGGCCGCCTCGGCCGGGGTCCAGGTCGTGACCGGGAAGCGGTTCGTGGACGCGGTCGACACCGGTCGCAGCGTGATCGCCACGTTCGACGACCACACCACGGCCGAAGCGGACCTCCTCATCGGCTGCGACGGCATCCGCTCGGCCGTGCGCGGGGTCATCGCGCCTTCGGGGCCGCAGCCGCGCTACACCGGGCTCATCGGCTTCGGTGGCTGGGTCGAGGGCCCGGCCGTGCCGGACACGCACGGGACGTTCCACATGATCTTCGGCCGCCGGGCCTTCTTCGGGTACCTGGCCGATGGCGAGCGCACCGCCTGGTTCGCGAACCTGCCCGAGCGGCGCCTCGACCGGGACGCGTTGCGAGCCAATAGCTTCGACGAATGGATGCAGCGCCTGCGGGCGGCGTTCGCCGACGACGCGGGACCGGCCCTTGACCTGCTCGACCATGTGCGGCCCGAAGGGTTCATCCCGGCCTCGCCGCTCGAAGACCTGCCGCACGTGCCCTCGTGGTCGAAGGGCCGCATCGCTCTGGTGGGCGACGCCGCGCACGCGACCTCGCCTTCGTCGGGCCAGGGGGCGAGCCTCGCGGCGGAGTCGGCGGTGGAGCTGGCGCGCTGCCTGCGGGACCTGCCGGTCGAAGCGGCCTTCACGGCCTACGAGCGGGGCCGCCGCGTGCGGGTCGAGCGCATCATCGCCGAGGCCGCGCGCACCAACCAGTCGAAGGCCGCGGGCCCGCTCGCCGCACGCGTGCGCGACGCGGTCATGCCGTTCTTCATGTCCCGCTTCGCGACTCCCGAACGCACCGCCTGGCAGCACGCTCACACGATCGACTGGGACGCCGAGGTCCGCGCGCCCATGCGCAGGCCCGAACTCGGCGGCACGAGGGCCGCGCGGAAGCGGTGAAGGGACCGAATACGACGAGGCGCCCGGGCCGCGAGCGGTGGCGGACGGTCAGGCGCGCGACGAAGCCTGCACGGGCGGCTCGGGTTCGGCGGATGCGCCGCCCCGCGTAGTGGCGGCCCGTTGCCTGCTCCGCGCACGTCGAAGCCCGCGCCCCATAAAGGGGCGCGGGCCCGACTCGCTTATCGCCCTGCGGCCGCTGTCAGCCTGTCGAGGAATTCCTGCTCGGCGTCCGTCACGGCCACCTTGCGGCTGAAGAAGCCGCCCTTCTTGGAGCTCGAGGCCTCGGTGACGCGCGTGGCGATCTTCAGGAGCCAGTCGACATACGCGTCCCTGTCCTCGGCGCTCCCGCGTTCGGCCAGCGCCGCGCTCGCGCGCTCACTCGTGCCCAGGGCCTTGGCGATGGCTTCCTCTGGATCGGGCA
Source organism: Glycomyces sp. NPDC046736 (assembly GCF_040645615.1). Lineage (NCBI taxonomy): Bacteria > Bacillati > Actinomycetota > Actinomycetes > Glycomycetales > Glycomycetaceae > Glycomyces > Glycomyces sp. NPDC046736. The sequence continues at coordinate 167,080 of NZ_JBEYYO010000001.1, forward strand.
GGCCCGCGTCGGGGCTCGGTTCCTTCGCGTCCTGGCGCAGGCGCTGGGCCACGGAGCGCACGAAGCCGTTGGCGTGCCGCTGCGCCTCCTTGAAGACCTTCGATCCGGCGGTGACCTCTTTGAGGAACGCGATGGGGCTGGTCTCGCCGTCGGCGAAGATCGCGCCCTCCATCACCGCCCTGGGGGCGGCCAAGATGTCGGCGAGTTCGTCGTCGGTGAAGGCGGAGAGATCCGTCATGATCACGCTTCCTGATGCGGCGGTGGGGGAGACCGTCACACCTTAACCGGGGCGCGGTCAGTCGCGTTCGGCGCCGGTGAGGCGGTAGGCGTCGTACACGCCGTCGATCTTGCGGATCACGCGCACGATGTGGTCGAGGTGCTCGGGGGTGGCCATCTCGAAGGTGAAGCGCGACAGCGCGACCCGGTCCCTGGTGGTGGTGACGGTGGCCGAGAGGATCGAGACCCGCTCGCCCGAGAGCACCTGCGTCACGTCGGCGAGGAGCCGGTGGCGGTCGAGGGCCTCGACCTGGACGGTGGCCACGAACGTGGCCTGGTCGTCGGTGTGGGACCACTGGACTTCGAGCACCCGGTCGGGCTGGAGCTCGATGCGCTCCTCGGCGTTCTCGCAGTCCCTGCGGTGCACCGAGATCACGTGGTACCTGGTGGCGAAGCCGATGATCGCGTCGCCGGGGATCGGGTTGCAGCAGTGGGCGAGCCGCACCGGCATCTCGCCCTCTTCCATCCCCGCGACGGTGACGGCCGCGTGGATGTCGCCGTGGGCCTCGGGGACGATCCGGGCCGGCTGGGTCGGGGCGGTGGCCTCGGCCATGTCCTCGGTGGCGCCTTCGGCGCCGCCCTGGACTTCGAGGAGCCGCTGCACGACCTGGGAGGGCGAGACGTGGTGCTCGCCCAGGGCCGCGTACAGCGCCTCGACGTCCTTGAGGTTGAGGTCCTTGGCGAGCGAGGTGAGGTTGTCGTGGGTGAGCATGCGCTGCAACGGCAGGCGCCGCTTGCGCATGGCCCGGGTCAGCTCGTCCTTGCCCTGTTCGATGGCCTCTTCGCGGCGTTCGCGCTTGAAGTACTGCTTGATCTTGGTGCGCGCCCGGGGGCTCTTGACGAACCCGAGCCAGTCCTCGCTGGGGGAGGCGTTCTCGGAGTTCGAGGTGAACACCTCGACCACGTCGCCGTTGGACAGTGTGGACTCAAGCGGCACGATCTTGCCGTTGACTTGAGCGCCGATGCAGCGTTTGCCGACCTCGGTGTGCACGGCGTACGCGAAGTCGACCGGGGTCGAGCCCGCGGGCAGCGCGATCACGTCGCCCTTGGGCGTGAACACATAGGCCTCGGAGGAGGCCAGGTCGAACCGGAGCGCGTCGAGGAACTCCGAAGGATCGGCGGCCTCGCGCTGCCAGTCGAGGAGCTGGCGCAGCCACGCCATGTCGTCGATGTGCGCGGGGGGCCCGGCGACGGTGGAGTTCTTGGTCTCCTTGTACTTCCAGTGCGCGGCGATGCCGTACTCGGCGGTGCGGTGCATCGCCCAGGTGCGGATCTGCATCTCGACGGGCTTGCCGTTCGGGCCGATCACCGTGGTGTGCAGCGACTGGTACATGTTGAACTTGGGCATCGCGATGTAGTCCTTGAAGCGCCCCGGCACCGGCTGCCAGTTCGCGTGGATCACACCGAGGGCCGCATAGCAGTCCCGCTCGTTCTCGACCAGGATGCGCAGGCCCACCAGGTCGTAGATGTCGTTGAAGTCGCGGCCGCGCACGATCATCTTCTGGTAGATCGAGTACAGGTGCTTGGGCCGCCCCGAGACCTCGGCCTTGATGCGCGAGTTCTTCAGGTGGTCCTTGACCTGGGCCACGACCTGCTGGAGCAGCATCTCCCGCTGCGGGGAGTGCTCGGAGACCAAGCGGGCGATCTCGGCGTACCGCTTCTTGTACAGGGTGGCGAAGGACAGGTCCTCCAGCTCCCACTTGATGGTGTTCATGCCCAGGCGGTGGGCCAGGGGTGCGAGGATCTCCAAGGTCTCGCGGGCCTTCTGCTCCTGCTTCTCGGGCGGCAGGAACGTCAGGGTGCGCATGTTGTGGAGGCGGTCGGCGAGCTTGATGACGAGCACCCGCGGGTCCTTGGCCATCGCCACGACCATCTTGCGGATCGTCTCGGCCTTGGCCGCGTCGCCGAGCTTGACCTTGTCGAGCTTGGTGACACCGTCGACCAGGAGCTTGACCTCGCCGCCGAACTCCTCGGCCAGCTCGTCGAGCTCGTAGTCGGTGTCCTCGACCGTGTCGTGCAGGAGCGCGGCCACGAGCGTGTTGGTGTCCATGCCGAGCTCGGCGAGGATCGAGGCCACCGCGAGCGGGTGGGTGATGTAGGGGTCGCCGGACTTGCGGAACTGCCCGTTGTGCAGCTCCTCGGCCCGCGTGTACGCCTGCTGGAGCAGCCTGACGTCGGCCCGGGGGTGCGCGGCCCGGTGGGCCGCCACCAGCGGTTCCAGGACCTCGGGGAGCGTCGAGGACTGCCACGGCGCGTTGAACCTGGCCAGGCGCGCCCTCATGCGCCGCCCGGTCGGGGGCCCGGTGGGGCCGCCCGAGGTGGGCGCGGCGTCAGCGGTCTTGCCGGTCGCGGCACGTTCGGTCACCACGCAGCCCTCCTCGGTATCAGTGCGGGTCCGGCCCCGATTACGGCCGGAGCTTCGACACCCATCCTATCTTCGCGGCGCCCCGGCCCGTGCGGAGCGACGGCGAGCCGCACCGCACTGAGCCGTAGCACACACCGTCGCGCGCCGGGGCTACATCGCCCCGGCCGCCGCCACCTGCTCGACGATGTCCAGGCCCGAGGTGATGTGGCCCAGGATGGTGTAGCTCGCCGGGAGCGAGGTGTCCTCGTAGACGATGAAGAACTGGCTGCCGGTGGTGCCCGCGCCCGCGTTCGCCATCGCGATGGTCCCGGCCGGGTAGTTGCCCTCGGCCGTGACCGGCAGGTTCTCCTCGTTGTACTGGTAGCCCGGGGAGCCCGCGCCGGCCATCTCGGGGGTGCCGGCCTCGATCGCGCCGCGCGCGTCGGGGTCGCCGCACTGGAGTACCCAGATCCCGTCGGTGGTCAGGCGGTGGCACTGCTGGCCGTCGAAGTAGCCCTCGCCCGCGAGGTAGGTGAACGAACCGGCCGTGCACGGGGCCTCGTCGGTCAGGATGTCGGCGGTGATGACCCCGAGGTTGGTCACGATCGTCATCTCCTGCGTGCCCAGCATCGGCTGCTTGGGCTGCGGGATCGGGCTGGTGCCGTCCATCGAGGTGTACATGCACGAGGTGGCCGCGCCCGAGGTGTCCGGGGCGGTCATCTGGAAGCACTCCAGGTACACGTCCTGGGCCGGGCGGCCGTCGGTGAGGCCCTCGACGGCCTCGGCGGTCTCGCCCTCGCCGCTGGGCTCGATCCCGGCGCAGCGAGCGGCCGCGGCCTCGGAGGACTCGCGGATCTTGCCCAGCGCGGGGTCGTTCGCGTCGGTGTCCTCGTCGGAGGAGAAGAACGAGAACGCGCCCCAGGCGACGAGCACCAGGACCACGAGGGCGCCGACGCCGCCGATGCTCCACAGGACGGTGCGCCTGCGCTGCTCTTCCTCGGCCTTGGCGGCCATGCGCTGCTGCAACTGCTGCCGAGCGGCCAGCCGCTGGGATTGTTTCGACGCCACCGTCGGGTCTCCTTCAGGCGTAAAGGGGTGCTTACTCGGACTCGGTCTCGGAAACGGCTTCGTCCGAGGGCTCCTCGACGGGGCTCTCCTCGGTGCCTTCGGTCGGGCTCTCCTCGACCGGGAGCGACTCGGTGATCTCGCCTGCCGGGTCCTCGGGAGGCGGCTCCTCGCTCGCGAAGAAACCGGTCTGCCACAGGTAGGCGAGGGTCAGCACGGCGGCGATCACGATGAGTCCCGACAGCGCCTGGAGCCTGCGGCGGCGGCGAAGCCTGCCCGCGAGCCGCGCGTTCTTCTTCGCGTTCGCGATGCGCTGCTTGCGCTGCTCCATGTGCTTGGACTTGGCGGGCACCGGGCCTCCTACGAATGACCGGTCTCGGCTTCGCTTGCGAGCCGTAAACCGGAATTGCTCATTTCAGGGGTTACGAGTTCCGCAGTTTAGCGGGGACAAGTCAGACGCGTCACCGCAGGATGCCCGGTGTATCCTGAGCCGGCGAAGAAGGGGGAGCGGGTGATCGTCGAGACGCTGGTGGCCGATGCGTTCGGCACGAACTGCCATGTGCTCTCGGCCGGTCCCGGATCCGAATGCGTGGTCGTCGACCCCGGCATCGGCATCGCACCCCGCCTGGAGGACCTGCTCGCCGAGCGCGGCCTCAAGCCCGTCGCGGTGCTCCTGACCCACGGCCACCTCGACCACACGTACTCGGTGACGCCCGTCTGCGGCGCGAACGACGTGCCCGCGTTCATCCACACCGCCGACGCGCACCTGCTCGAAGACCCCGCGAGGGGCTTCAGCCAAGCCATGATGTCCCTGGTCGGCACCGGCCTCGAATGGACCGAACCCGACCGCGTGGAGACCCTCGACGACGGCGGCACGTTCGAACTCGCCGGGATGCGCTTCGGGGTCGACCACGCCCCCGGCCACACCGCCGGCTCGGTGCTGTTCCGCACCGACGACGACGAGGCCCGCTACGCGCTCACCGGCGACGTGCTCTTCCGCGGCGCGATCGGCCGCACCGACCTGCCCGGCGGCAGCGACGAGGCGATGTGGGACAGCCTGCGCCGCAAGATCCTCCCGCTGGACGACGACACCGTGGTGCTCCCCGGGCACGGCCCGAACACCACGATCGCGATCGAGCGCGCGGGCAACCGCTACCTGAAGCTCGCCGCGCGCGGCGACCATTAGTCGCGCGTCGCTCCCGCACCGAGATTTCCGCACACACCAAGGAGACACCCATGTCACGACCCCAGCCGCTCTCGGGCTTCCCCGAACTGCTGCCCCGCCAGCGGATCGTCGAGCAGCAGGTCGTGGACCATCTCCGCCGCGCGTTCGAGCTGCACGGCTTCGCCAACGTCCAGACCCGCGCCGTCGAGCCCATGGACCAGCTGCTGCGCAAGGGCGAGACCTCCAAGGAGGTTTACGTGCTGCGGCGGCTCCAGGCCGACGGCGACGGCGACGCCGGGCTGGGCCTGCACTTCGACCTCACCGTGCCGTTCGCGCGGTACGTGCTGGAGCACGCCGGGAAGCTCAACTTCCCGTTCCGCCGCTACCAGATCCAGCCGTGCTGGCGCGGCGAGCGCCCCCAGGAGGGCCGCTACCGCGAGTTCTGGCAGGCCGACATCGACATCGTCGACCAAGGCGAACTGCCCGCGCACTACGAGGTCGAGGTCGCGCTGGTCATCGCCGACGCCCTCCGCGACCTGCCGCTGCCGAAGGTCCGCATGCACGTCAACAACCGCAAGCTCTCCCAGGGCTTCTACCAGGGCCTCGGGATCGCCGACACCGAAGAGGCGCTGCGGATCATCGACAAGCTCGACAAGATCGGCCCCGACGCGGTCGCGAAGCTCCTCATCGAGGACGTGAACGCGACCCCCGAGCAGGCCGCGTCCTGCCTCAAGCTCGCCTCGATCAGCGCCGCCGACACCTCGTTCGTGGACGAGATCCGCGCGCTGGGCGTCTCGGACCCGCTGCTCGACGAGGGCCTGGACGAGCTCGCCGCCGTCGTGGAGGCCGCCGCCACCGCCGCGCCCGGCTTCGTCGTCGCGGACATGAAGATCGCCCGCGGCCTCGACTACTACACCGGCACGGTCTACGAGACGATCATGGAGGGCTTCGAGAGCCTCGGCTCGATCTGCTCGGGCGGCCGCTATGACAAGCTCGCCTCCGACGGCAAGAACACGTATCCCGGTGTGGGCCTGTCGATCGGCATCTCGCGCATCCTGGTGCCCCTGCTCCAGTCCGGGCGGCTCGACGCCACCCGCGAGGTCCCGACCTGCGTGCTGGTTGCGCTGGCGAACGACGAGGAGCGCCCGGCCGCGACCGCGCTCGCGCAGCGCCTGCGCTCGCGCGGCATCCCGGTCCAGGTCTCGCCTTCGGCGGCCAAGTTCGGCAAGCAGATCAAGTTCGCCGACAAGCGCGGCATTCCCTTCGTGCTTTTCACGAATGAGGAAGGCACGCAGATCAAGGACATCCGCTCCGGCGACCAGGTCACGATCGACGTCGACACCTGGCAGCCCCCGGCCGGCGACCTCCACCCGCGCATCGTCGCCCCCGAGTAGCAGCGAAGGGCCGCGCCCGAAACGGGCGCGGCCTTTTGCGGTTCGAGACGGTGTTCGCGGTCGCGGTCGCGGTCGCGAGCGAGGGCGAGGGCGCGGGACGAGCCGAAGTCGGTTCGCGCGGGGTGCGGCGACGAAGCGAACGGGCTGGCGGGAGTTCGCGAACACGGCCCAGGCGGCGACCCTGCCTCCTGGCGGGTCGTGCGCGAGATGCCGCGCCCGAAGCGGGCGCGGTCTTTTGCGGTTCGGGATGGTGGGCGCGGGCGCGGGGCGAGCCGCGTCGGAGTCCGTTCGCTCGCAAGGCCGACGACGAAGCGAGCGGGCCGACGGGCGCGGTTCGCGAACACGGCCCAGGCGGCGGCCCTGCCTCCTGGCGGGTCGTGCGCGAGGGGTCGCGCCCGCTTCGGGTGCGACCCCTCGCGGTTCGAGACGGTGTTCGTGAGCGCGAGCGCGGGTGCGGGTGCGGGGCGAGTCGCGTCAGAGTCCGCTCGTTCGCAAGGCCGACGACGAAGCGAGCGGGCCGACGGGCGCGGTTCGCGAACACGGCCTTGGCGAGGGCACCGCCCCAGGCACGTCATTCGCGAAGGGCCGCGCCCGAAACGAGCGCGGCCCTTCGCGGTTTCCTGGGTGGCGGTCGCGGGGTGAGTCTTGTCCGAGTCCGTTCGCTCGCCAGGCCGACGACGACGCGAACGGGCCTGATAGCGGTCGGGGGCGCCGCCTAAGCTGCGGTCCTTCCCTTGGGCAGGTCGTGGGCGAAGCTCCACATCGCTATGCGGCACAACGATTCCTTGTAGCGTGCGGCTGCTCGGCCTGTCAGGTATCCGCTCCGGGGGCGGTCGTCCGCGGTCACGAATTGCACCACCGCGTCCCGGCGGCCGAGGCTGATCGTCTGGTGGAAGTAGCGGACCTTCAGGCGAGGGGGCCGCCGCGCCGCCACGGCGGCGGCGATGTGCCCTGCCGCGAGCCAGCCTGTGGGCATTCCCGACGAGCACGACATCCGCAGCGCCTTGCCGCCCGGGCCCGCGGCGAGGGCGGCGTCGCCGATCGCGTAGACCTCCGGGTGCGAGACCGAGCGCATCGCTTCGTCGACCACGATCAGTCCCGCTTCGGTCCGCAGTCCCGACGCGGCCGCGATCGGGCCCGGTGCGAAGCCGGTCGCGCTGATCGCCACATCCGCGTCCAGGACCTTGCCTTCTTCGGTGACCGCGCCGTCCGCAGTGAACCGCTCGACCCGGACGCCTTCGTTCACGGTGACGCCCAGCCGCTCGCACCCGCGGCGCAGGTGCGCCCGCGCTCCCGGGACGAGCCAGTCCCCGAGCCCGCCCGAGGTCGCCAGCGCGACCGCCGCGTCCGGTCGGGCCTGGGCGATCTCGGTGGCGATCTCCAATCCGGTGAGCCCGCCGCCGACCACGAGTACCCGGCCGCCCGACTCGACGCGGGCGATCTTGTCGCGCAACCGCATCGCGCTCGGCGGCGAGGACGCGTTCCAGGCGTGCTCGAACGATCCGGGCATCGTCGCCCCCGCGCTGCCCAGGGCGTAGACGAGCGAGTCGTAGGCGAGCGTGTCGTCGTCGGCCAGGACGGTGCGCCGCTTGGGATCCACGGCTTCGACCCTGGCGCAGTGCAGCCGCACGCCCGAGCCGCGCAGCAGCTCGGCGAGGTCGTACCGGGGCAGGTCCTGTCCGGCCGCGACCTGATGCAGGCGGAGCCGCTCGACGAAGTCGGTGCGGTCGTTGACCAGCACGATCGCGGCGTCGGTCCCGCGCAGCAGGGTGCTGAGCCTGCGGGCGGCGGTGAGCCCGGCGTAGCCGGCCCCGAGCACGAGAATGCGGTGTCCCATCGGCATGTCCTCTTCGATCGTGGCTTCAGTCGGGCAGTGAGAGGCCGACCGGCCTCGGACCGGTCGGCCTTCCCGCGCTACCCGGCGACCGCGGGGATCTCGGCTCGTGCGGACGCGTTCGCGGTGCGGATGCGCTTGCGGCGCACCGGCATGCCCATGGTCGGGTTGGCCACGCCCCAGGCCGCGCCCTTGCAGACGAGCTCCTTGTACCCGGCGGCGAAGCGGCCCCTCAAGGTCGCGTTCACCGCCTTGTCCTCGGCCGTCACGTACTGGATCAGGCCTTCCTTGCGGCCCAGCGAGATGCACTGGTTGAAGTAGCGGGCGTGGTTGCGTGGGAGCTTGCCGCCGGTGAGGCGGGCCGCGATCGTGTCGGCGGCCATCCACGCGACCGGGGTGCCCGAGGCGCACGACATGCGCAGCACCTTGCCGGTGTTGCCCCTCGCGTAGGCCGCGTCGCCGACGGCGTACACGTCCGGGTGCGAGACCGAGGCCATCGTCTCGTCCACGACGATCTGGCCCGATTCGGTGACCTCGAGGCCGCTGGAGTTCGCGATCGGGTGGACCTGGAATCCGGTGGTCCACACGGTGACCTGGGAGGTGATCCGCTCGCCTTCGGCCGAGACCACTTCGTCCGCACCGACTTCGGCCACGTCGGTGTGCTCGTGCACCTCGATGTCCAGTCCCTTGAGGACTTTCCAGAGGTGCTGGCGGCCCTTCGCCGAGACCCAGTCGCCCAGGCCGCCACGGGCCACGAGCTTGACGCGCAGGTCCGGCCTGGCCTCGGCGAACTCGGTGACGGCTTCGAGTCCGGTCAGGCCGCCGCCGACCACGGTGACGGTGCTCCCGGCGTCGAGGCGGGCCAGGCGCTCGCGCAGGCGCATGGCCCCGGCGCGGCTGGCGATCTCGTAGGCGTGTTCGGCCACGCCGGGCACGCCGTGGTCGGCGGTGCGGCTGCCGAGCGCGTACACGAGCGTGTCGTATTCGAGCTCGGCCGCGCCGTCGGCGTCGATCACGGCCACGGTCTTGGCGGTCGGGTCCACGCTCGTGACCTTCGCGAGCCTGATGTCGACCCCTTGGCCCGCGAACATCTCGGCGAGCGGGCGCGCCTTGAGGTCCTGCCCGGCCGCGACCTGGTGCATGCGCACGCGTTCGACGAAGTCGGGTTCGGCGTTGACGAGGGTGATCGCCACGTCGTCTCGGTGCAGGCGCCTGGCGAGCCGTCCGGCCGCGATGGCCCCGGTGTATCCGGCGCCGAGAACGATGATGCGGTGCTGCATGTTCCTGCTCCTGTCTGGGATGGGTTCGCCACCTGAACCGGACGGCGGCCCGATTCCTGACAGGTTTTCTCTGTGAATCAGCTCACATGGTCTTCACCAGGCGGTGAGCAGCGGCTTCCCGTGGTCCTCGGCGTTCCAGTAGGCGTCGGCGCGGCCAAGTTTGTCAGGGTTCGCGGCGCTGAGCACCGCGGAGATCCCGTCCTCGGTGACCTCCAGGACCAAGACGCCGATGACCCGGCCGTCCACCACGGCCAGCACCGCGGGGGCGCCGTTGGCGACTCCGGCGTACAGGTCCACGGAGCCGCCGACCATGGCCCGCTTCTGCTCCGAGGGCTTGACGAGGCCGCGCACGAACTTCGCCACCGCCATCGCGCCCGCGAACGGGCTGGTGCGGGCCGGGACCTTGCCGCCGCCGTCGCCGATCGCGACCACGTCGTCGGTGAGCAGGGCCAGCAGCGGCTCGGTCTTGCCGGTCGCGGCGGCCTCCAGGAACTCCTCCACGATGCGGCGCGCGGCCGCCTCGTCGATCGCCTTGCGGGCCCGGCCGTCGGCCAGATGCTGCTTGGCCCGATGGTAGATCTGCTGGCTGGAGGCCTCGGTGAGGTCGAGGATCTGCGCGATCTCGCGGTGCGGGTAGGCGAAGGCCTCCCGCAGGACGTACACGCCGCGTTCGACCGGGGTCAGGCGCTCCATGAGCGTCAGGACCGCGATCGACACCGACTCGCGCTGCTCGAACGTGTCGGCGGGCCCGAGCATCGGGTCCCCGGCCAGCACCGGCTCGGGAAGCCACTGCCCCACATACGTCTCGCGCCTCGCCCGGGCCGAGGTGAGCTGGTTGAGGCACAGGTTGGTGAGCACCTTGGTCAGCCACGCCTCGGGCACGTCGAGCCGTTCGCGGTCGGTGCTCTGCCAGCGCAGGAAGGTCTCCTGCACCGCGTCCTCGGCCTCGCTCGCCGAACCGAGCAGGCGGTAGGCGATGGCCTCCAGGCGGGGCCTGGAGGCCTCGAACAGGTCGACGTCGGTCGCGGTGAGCCCCATGGGCCGATCGTAACCGGCCGTGCCAGTCTCGGCTAAACCTCGCGCACGCAGTAGATCGCGGTGATCGAGTCGATGTCGGGGTCCCAGTCCCGCCCGGCCGCGATCGCGGTGTCGGTGTAGTAGTACTGGCTCCACTCGTAGCCCGCGCACGCGTCGTTGGCGGCCACGGCGTGGTTCGGGTCGTTCGGGTCCGGGTCTGCCGGGGCCTGCACGATGTGGACGACGTACCAGTAGGCGGTCGCGGCCGAGCAGTCGACGACGTAGAACCCGGTGGTCACGTTCTCGATGCACTCGCCTTCGGCGGGAACGCGGTACGTGGCCTCCGTGCCGGTGGTCTCCTCTTCGGAGGGCGTGGGCTCGGTGGTCTCCTCGGCCGGTTCGGTCGTCTCCTCGGCGGCGCTGGTGGTCTTCTCGGCGGACGGCTCGCCGTCGCCGCCGAGGTTCATCGCGAGGATGATCCCGCCCGCGGCCACGGCGATGACCACCACGACCAGCGTCAGGATCAGCGGCAGGTTGTTGCCGCTGCGCGGCGGCGGGGGCGCGGCCTGGCCGGGCTGGAACGCGCCGCCGGGGAGACCGGGCGGGGCCGGCTGGTAGCCGGGCGGCGGTTGCTGGCCGGGGTAGGCCGGGGGCGGCGCGGGGGAGTACGGGGTCCCCGGCGGGGCGCTGCCGGGCTGCACGTTGAGCGGCGGGTTGCCGTATCCGGGTCCGGGGCCGTACGGGTCGGGGCGCGAGTACGGGTCGGCGTCGGTCGTGTAGTGCTGCGGCGTCTGGCCGTGGCCCGGGGGCTGCGCTCCGGGGTCGTAGGGGTTCGGGGGAGGGTAGGTCATGGGGCTCTCCGTCGCGTGGCCGGGCAGGGGCGTGAACATGCGCGTGCGCCCCATTCTATGGCCTCGCTGCGAACACCCGTCCCTCCAGGAACGCCGAAGGCCGCCCCCGCGGTGCGGGAGCGGCCTTCGGGCTCGTCAGGTCAGGCGTTGTCGCTGGTGCACATGCCGGCGTAGATGAGGCCGTCACCGCCGTAGAGCGCCTGCGCGTAGTAGCCGGAGTTCTGGCATCCGCCGACGGCGGTGGTGTAGTCGAACGCGGATTCCTCGATCGGCGGGTCGTAGATCTCGACGTCGTCGACGACGTAGAGCGCGGCCGGGAGCGAGCAGTCGATGGTCCAGTAGCCGGTGGACCAGTTGTCGGTGCAGTCACCGGTGTTGGGGAAGACCGGGCGCTTGCCGTCGGCGTCCTCCTTGTCGATGGCCTCGACGCAGTAGAGGTAGTCGACGGGGCCGCCGGCGCCTTCGTACGTCTCGGTGTACACGTACTGGTAGCTCAGCCACAGCTGGCCGGGGGTGGAGGCGTTGTACTCCTCGCCGCAGATCGAGATCGGCACGGCCGGGTCGCTGACCTCGCCCATGATGTCGATCTCGAAGCCGGGGTCGGAGGCGACGTCCTTGATGGTCCAGAACGCGGCCGGGTCCTCGCAGGGGACGATCAGGTCGGATCCGACGGCGGTCGCGTCGGACATGCAGTCGCCGACCGAGGCGGCCTCGGCCGCCTCGACCTGGTCGTCGGTGAGCGTCGTGTCGCTGCCCGAGTCGTTGTCGTCCGAGCCGCTGAGGACCGAGCGGAAGATCGCGATGCCGACGGCGACCACGACCACGACGGCGATGCCGCCGATCTTCTTGCCCCAGCCGCCGCCGCTGTTGCCCGAGGGCGGGATCGGGGGCGGGGCGCCGTAAGGGTTGCCGGGAGGAGGGGGGAAGCCCGGCTGCTGAGGGGCCCCGTAGCCGGGTTGCTGCGGCGGCTGCTGGCCGTAACCGGGCTGCTGCGGCTGCGACGGTTGCGGGGCGTATCCGCCCGGCTGCTGCGGCGGCGGGTAGCCCGGCTGCTGCGGCTGCTGCTGTCCGTAGCCAGGGGGCGGGGGATAGGTCATTGGTGTATCGCTCCTTGCGAACGTACTCTGGAGGGGGTGTACGAGCACGGGGATGGGCGCCGTGCGATTGATCGGTTCACTCTAACCACCCGCCGCCACTGCCGCGCGCGGCCCGCCCTCCCATTACCGGGTCATTTCGACCCCGTTGCGGGGCCTGTGAACTGCCCGAGAGAAAAACCTCGCCACCTGCTCGGATCGTAGGACGATGGTGTCCGCCAGATGAGCGATGCATTACACTCGCCTGACACTTTGCATTCTCTCGGGCCGACGTCGTCCCGGACGAAACACCGCTGTGCTCCCGGCTCCCCACGCCTGCCGCGAGCGCTCGACGACGAAGGAGGCCACGGTTGCGTTCTGCCCTGAACACCGAACCCGGTCTTTACCGCCCCGCATGGGAACACGACGCCTGCGGCGTCGCCTTCGTTGCGGACATGCAAGGCCGTGCCGCCCACAGCGTGATCGAGCAGGGGCTTTCCGCGCTCGTTCGCATGGAGCACCGCGGTGCCACCGCCCCCGACCCCGACTCGGGCGACGGCGCGGGCATCATGCTCCAGATCCCGGACGCCTTCTACCGCGACGCCGTCGACTTCACCCTGCCCGCGGCCGGCCATTACGCCGCCGGGCTGGTGTTCACCCCCGAGAGCGACGACGAGACCGCCCGCGTGCGGGCCATCGTCGGCAAGTACGCCGTCGCCGAGGGCTGCCGCGTGCTCGGCTGGCGCGACGTGCCCACCGACCCCTCCGGCCTGGGCGCGGCCGCCCTGGCTTCCAAGCCCCGCGTCTCGCAGGTCTTCCTCGCCTCCGAGGACGGCCTCGCCGCGGGCATCGACCTGGAGCGCCTCGCGTTCGCCGTCCGCAAGCAGGCCGAACGCGAACTTCGCGAACGGCAGCTCGGCAACGCCGCCATCGTGGGCCTGTCGCCCCGCACGATCGTGTACAAGGGCATGCTCACCCCCGCGCAGGTCCCGCAGTTCTACCCCGAGCTCGCCGACGAGCGCCTGACCAGCGCCATCGCCCTGGTCCACTCGCGGTTCTCGACCAACACGTTCCCGTCCTGGCCGCTGGCGCACCCGTTCCGGATGGTCGCCCACAACGGCGAGATCAACACCATCCGCGGCAACCGCAACTGGATGACCGCCCGCCAGGCCGAACTCGCGACCGAGCACCTGCCAGGCCGCCTGCGGCGCCTGTTCCCGATCAACACCCCCGGCGGCTCCGACTCGCTCAACTTCGACGAGGTCGTCGAGCTGCTGCACCTGGGCGGGCGCAGCCTGCCGCACGCGATGCTCATGATGATGCCCGAGGCCTGGGAGCACAACGCGGGCCTGGACCCCAAGCGCCGCGACTTCTACCGCTACCACGCCTCGATCATGGAGCCCTGGGACGGCCCGGCCGCCGTCTGCTTCACCGACGGCGTCCAGATCGGCGCGGTCCTCGACCGCAACGGCCTGCGCCCCGCCCGCTGGTGGCGCACCACCGACGACCTGGTCGTGCTCGCCTCCGAGACCGGCGTGGTCGACATCGAGCCGTCCAAGGTCGCCCAGAAGGGCCGCCTGGAGCCGGGCCGCATGTTCCTGGTCGACACCGAAGCCGGCCGCATCCTCGACGACGAAGAGGTCAAGGACACCCTCGCCAAGGAGCACCCCTACGGGGACTGGCTCCACGCCGGGCTCATCCGCCTCGAAGAGCTCCCCGAGCGCGAGATCGCCGCGCCCGACCCCGACTCGGTGCGCCGCCGCCAGCTCACCTTCGGCTACACCGACGAAGAGCTGCGGCTCATCCTCGCGCCGATGGCCACCAACGGCGGCGAGCCGCTCGTGTCCATGGGCTCCGACACGCCCATCGCCGGGCTCTCGAAGCGCCCCAAGCTCCTCTTCGACTACTTCACGCAACTGTTCGCGCAGGTCACCAACCCGCCGTTGGACGCCATCCGCGAGCAGCTCGTCACCGCGCTCGGCGCGACCGTCGGCCCCGAGGGCAACCTCCTCGAACCCGGCCCGCACTCGTGCCGCCAGATCGAACTGGCCCGCCCGGTCCTGTCCAACGAAGAGCTCGCCAAGATCCTCCACATCGACGAGGACGGCGACATGCCCGGCTTCAAGGCCGTGCGCGTCTCCGGGGTCTACAAGGCCCGCCACGGCTCCCGCGGCATGAAGGACCGCCTGGTCGAGATCTGCCGCCACGTCTCCGAGGCCATCGAGGACGGCGTGCGCATCCTGGTGCTCTCCGACCGCGACTCCACCGCCGACCTCGCGCCGATCCCCTCGCTCCTGCTCACCGCCGCCGTGCACCAGCACCTCGTGCGCGAGCAGACCCGCACCAAGGTCGCGCTCCTGGTCGAGACCGGCGACTGCCGCTCGGTGCACCACGCCGCGGTGCTCCTGGGCTACGGCGCCGCCGCCATCAACCCCTACCTGGCCTTCGACTCCATCGAAGAGCTCTGCGCCCAAGACGTCATCGCCCTCGAGAGCGCCCAGGCCGTCGAGAACTACATCAACGCCCTGTGCAACGGCGTCCTCAAGGTCATGTCGAAGATCGGCATCTCCACCGTGGCCTCCTACACCGGCGCGCAGATCTTCGAGGCCGTGGGCCTGGACGCCGACTTCGTCGACCGCTACTTCACCGGCACCGACTCCTCCATCGGCGGCATCGGCCTCCAGACCCTCGCCAAAGAGGTCTCCGAACGCCACCGCGCCGCCTACGAGCGGCGCATCGAGACCTCCGAACCCCTGCCGCCCGGCGGCGACTACCAGTGGCGCCGCGAAGGCGAAGTCCACCTGTTCAACCCCGAGACGGTGTTCCTGCTCCAGCACGCCACCCGCTCGGGCCAGTACGACGTCTTCAAGCGCTACACCCAGAAGGTCGACGCGCTCGCCGCCGACTCCGGGCTCCTGCGGGGCATGCTCGGCTTCGACGACTCCCGCCAGCCGATCCCGCTCGACGAGGTCGAACCGGCCGAAGCGATCTTCCCGCGCTTCCACACCGGCGCGATGTCCTACGGCGCGCTCTCCATCGAGTCCCACGAGACCCTCGCCATCGCCATGAACCGCCTCGGCGGACGCTCCAACTCCGGCGAAGGCGGCGAGGACCGCGACCGCCTCTACGACCCCGAGCGCCGCTCGGCGATCAAGCAGGTCGCCTCCGGCCGCTTCGGCGTCACCTCCGAATACCTCGCCACCGCCGACGCCATCCAGATCAAGATGGCCCAGGGCGCCAAGCCCGGCGAAGGCGGCCAGCTCCAGGGCAACAAGGTCCACCCGTGGATCGCCAAGACCCGCAACTCGACTCCCGGCGTGGGCCTGATCAGCCCGCCCCCGCACCACGACATCTACTCCATCGAGGACCTCGCCCAGCTCATCCACGACCTCAAGCACGCCGGAGGCGGCGACGCCGAGGTCCACGTCAAGCTCGTCAGCGAAGTCGGCGTCGGCACCGTCGCCGCCGGCGTGTCCAAGGCCAAGGCCGACACGATCCTCATCTCCGGCTACGACGGCGGCACCGGCGCCAGCCCGGCCAACTCCATCAAGCACGCGGGCACCCCGTGGGAGATCGGCCTCGCCGAAGCCCAGCAGACCCTCATCCGCAACGGACTGCGGGACCGCGTCCGCCTCGAAGTCGACGGCGCCATGAAGACCGGCCGCGACGTCGTGGTCGCCGCGCTCCTCGGCGCCGAAGGCTACGGCTTCGCCACCGCCCCGCTCGTCGTCGCCGGCTGCGTCATGATGCGCGTGTGCCACCTCGACACCTGCCCGGTCGGCGTCGCCACCCAGGACCCGCTCCTGCGCGAGCGCTACACCGGCTCCCCCGAGTTCGTGGAGAACTTCTTCCGCTACATCGCCGAAGAGGTCCGCGAACTCCTCGCCGAGCTCGGCTACCGCTCCCTCGACGAGGCCATCGGCGACGTCGAGCGCCTCCGCCAGATCCCCGGCCCCGGCCGCAAGGCCGCCCGCGTGGACCTGACCAACGTCATCGCCGCCCCCGTCGAGGGCCCGCGCACGCAGGCCACCGTCCAGGACCACGGCGTCGAGGACACCCTCGGCGCGACCCTCGCCCGCCTCGCCGCACCCGCGATCGAGCACGGCGAGAAGGTCAGCGCCGAACTGGAGATCCGCAACACCGACCGCTCCGTCGGCGCGCTGCTCAGCGCCGCCGTCAGCCGGTCCCACCCCGACGGCCTCGCCGACGACTCGATCGACGTCACCTTCCGCGGCAACGCCGGGCAGTCCTTCGGCGCGTTCCTCACCCGCGGCGCGAACTTCAAGCTCGTGGGCGACGCCAACGACTACGTCGCCAAGGGCCTCTCGGGCGGGCGCATCGCGCTCATGCCCGACGCCGGAGCCCCGTTCAAGGCCGAAGAGAACGTCATCGCCGGGAACACCATCCTCTACGGCGCGACCTCGGGCGAACTCTACGTCCGCGGCAAGGTCGGCGAGCGCTTCGCCGTCCGCAACTCCGGCGCCGTCGCCGTCGTCGAAGGCGTGGGCGACCACGGCTGCGAGTACATGACCCGCGGCACCGTCCTCGTCCTCGGACCCACCGGACGCAACTTCGCCGCGGGCATGTCCGGCGGCGTCGCCTACGTGTGGCGCCTGGACGAGTCCCGCACCAACACCGCGCTGGCGGACCTGGACCCGCTGTCGGCCTCCGACATCGACCTGGTCCACTCGCTGCTGCTGCGCCACGGCCGGGCCACCGGCTCGGCGGTCGCCGCGGACCTGCTCGCCGAATGGCCCAAGGCCGCGAGCGGTTTCACCAAGGTCATCCCGCGCGAGTACAAGGCCGTCCTCGCCAAGCAAGCCCAGGACCAGGTCGCCACCCGCACGCTGGTCCTGACCGAGAAGGAGGCCGCGAATGCCTAACCCCAGCGGATTCCTCGAGCACGGCCGCGAAGTCCCCAAGAAGCGCCCGATCCCGCTGCGCGTCCTCGACAACCGCGAGGTCTACACGCGCACCTCGGGCGAGCTGGTGACCGCGCAGGCCTCGCGCTGCATGGACTGCGGCATCCCGTTCTGCCACAACGGCTGTCCGCTCGGGAACCGGATCCCGGAGTGGAACGACCTGGCCCGCACCGGCCGGTGGGGTGCGGCGATCGAGCAGCTGCACGCGACCAACAACTTCCCGGAGTTCACCGGGCGGCTGTGCCCGGCCCCGTGCGAGGCCGCGTGCGTCCTCGGCATCGGCGACGACCCGGTCACGATCAAGAACATCGAGGTCGAGATCATCGACCGGGCCTTCGACGACGCGAACGTGGCCCCGCGCCCGGCCGAGCGCGCCACGGGCAAGTCCGTGGCGGTCGTCGGCTCGGGCCCGGCGGGCCTGGCCGCGGCCCAGCAGCTGGCCCGCGCGGGCCACGCCGTCACCGTCTACGAGCGCGACGACGCCCCCGGCGGCCTGCTGCGCTACGGCATCCCCGACTTCAAACTCGAGAAGCACCACATCGACCGCCGCATCGAGCAGATGCGCGCCGAAGGTGTGGAGTTCGCCTGCAACGTCAACGTGGGCTTCGACGTCACCGCCGACGAGCTGCGTGAACGCCACGACGCGGTCGTGCTGGCCGTGGGCGCGCTCGAAGGCCGCGAGACCGGCCAGAGCGGCCGCGAGCTCGCCGGGATCCACCAGGCCATGGAGCACCTCGTGGGCGCCAACCAGGTCGTGGCGGGCAAGGCCCCGTTCGCGCCGATCGACGCCAAGGGCAAGCACGTGGTCATCATCGGCGGCGGCGACACCGGCGCGGACTGCTTGGGCGTGGCCCACCGCCAAGGCGCGGCCTCGGTGCGCCAGCTCGACCTGTACCCGACCCCGCCCGAGACCCGCGACGCCGGGCGCGACCCGTGGCCGACCTGGCCGGTGATCGTGCGCAACTACCCGGCGCACGAGGAGGGCGGCGAGCGCGACTACGCGAGCGCCGCGGCCGAGTTCATCGGCGACGAGCACGGGCACGTGCGCCAGATGCGCTTCTCCGAGGTCACCGTCGACAAGTCCCAGGGGCGGCGCGACATCGTCCCGGTGCCCGGCACCGAGCGGATCGTCCCGGCTGACCTGGTGCTCCTGGCGATCGGCTTCGCCGGGACCGAGGACCAGCCCCTGCTGCGCCAGTTCGGGATCGAGCGCTCCGCGCGCAACGTGATCGACTGCGGCGAGGACTTCCAGACCGATGCCGCGGGCGTGTTCGTGGCCGGGGACGCCCACCGCGGGGCCTCGCTCATCGTGTGGGCGATCGCCGAGGGCCGCGCCGCGGCCGCCGCGGCGCACCGTTTCCTCGGCGGCCAGACGGCGCTGCCCTCGCCCGTAGTGGCGTCCGCGCAGCCGCTCGCCGGTTAGGGCGTGTGTGGGAACCCCCGACGGCCGTTATCCGTCCCATTCGCCCGCTCGCTTCGTTGTCGGGCCCCTGCATACAACACCGGTATGCAGGGGCCCTTCCGCCTCCCGACCGAACGAATGGACTCGGATACCGACACGCCGCGAGTTCCCACACACGCCCTAATCGCAATAGCGGAATCGAGTCCGGTGAACATTGCACCGGACTCAATTCCGCGTACGTTCATTTCGCCATTCCGCGGCGGTGAATTCCAGCTCTCAACTGCGGTGACCCCGTGAGTGCGAGTGAGCGTCCGATATAAGCTCGCAGGGTGACTCGTAGAGCGAAGATTGTTTGCACCATCGGACCGGCGACCGCCACGCCGGAGCGCATGGCCGGCCTTATCGACGCCGGCATGAACGTTGCCCGCATGAATTTCAGCCATGGCGCCCAAGCCGACCACGAGGCCGTCTATCAGATGGTCCGAGAGGCGGCCGAAGCCGCCGGGAAGCCCGTGGCGATCCTCGCCGACATGCAGGGCCCCAAGATCCGGCTGGGAACGTTCGTCAACGGCTCGGAGCAGTGGGACGCGGGCGACCGCATCAAGATCACCTCCGATGACGTCGAGGGCACCCACGACCGCGTGTCCTGCACCTACAAGAAGCTGCCCGCCGAGGTCAGCAAGGGCGACCGCCTCCTGGTCGACGACGGCAAGCTGGCGCTCGAAGTGCTCGGCGCCGACGACACCGACGTCGAGTGCCTCGTGGTCGAGGGCGGCCCGGTCTCGAACAACAAGGGCCTGTCGCTGCCGAACGTGAACATCTCCGTTCCGGCGCTGTCGGAGAAGGACGTCTCCGACATGAAGTTCGCGCTGAACCTGGGCGTGGACCTGATCGCGATGTCGTTCGTGCGCACCCCCGACGACGTCCGCCTGGGCCACAAGGTGATGGACGAGGTCGGCGTGAGGCGCCCGATCATCGCCAAGGTCGAGAAGCCCGAGGCCGTCGCGCGCCTCGAAGAGGTCGTGCGCGCCTTCGACGGCGTCATGGTCGCCCGCGGCGACCTGGGCGTGGAGATGCCCCTCGACGAGGTGCCGATCGTCCAGAAGGAGATCGTGCGCCTGTGCCGCGAGAACGCCAAGCCGGTGATCGTGGCGACCCAGATGCTCGACTCGATGATCGAGAACGCCCGCCCGACCCGCGCCGAGGTCTCCGACGTGGCCAACGCCGTGCTCGACGGCACCGACGCCGTGATGCTCTCCGGTGAGACCTCGGTCGGCAAGTACCCGATCGGGACCGTGCGCACGATGGCCAAGATCGTGGCCACCACCGAAGAGGGCCCGATCCCGCTCGCGGAGCTCACCCACGACCCGCGCACCAAGTCCGGCGCGGTCACCCACGCCGCGGCCGAGATCGCCGACGCGATCGGCGCGAAGGCCCTCGTGGCGTTCACCCAGACCGGCGACACCGTCAAGCGTCTGGCCCGCCTCAAGCCGGACCAGCCGATCGTGGGCCTCACCCCGATCGAGAGCGTCCGCAACCAGATGGCGCTGTCGTGGGGCACCGACTCCTACCTCGTCGAGCACGTCGACCACACCGACGACATGTTCAAGCTCGTCGACAAGACCATGCAGGACCACCACCTGGCCGCCCCCGGCGACCTCGTGGTCATCGTGGCCGGGACCCCGGCGGGCACGCCCGGCTCGACGAACACCGTCCGGGTCCACCGGATCGGCTCCTAACCGATGGCGGAAGTCCTCGTAGGCCAGGACGCCGTGGACTCGCTCCTGGGCGTCCTGGACCTGGAGCGGATCGACACGGGCCTGTTCCGCGGGCCGCGTGCCGAGGTCGGCCTCCAGCGGGTCTTCGGCGGCCAGGTCGCCGGGCAGGCCCTCGTGGCGGCCGGCCGCACCGTGGCCGCCGACCGCAGGGTCCACTCCCTGCACGGCTACTTCGTGCGCCCCGGCGACTCGAAGAAGCCGATCCTGTACCAGGTGGAGGACATCCGCGACGGCCGCTCGTTCTCGGTGCGGCGCGTCGTGGCCCTCCAGGGCGGGCAGACGATCTTCTTCATGTCGGCCTCGTTCCACACCGGCGAGCCGGGCCTGGAGCACGCCGACGCGGCCCCGGCCGACCTGCCCGACCCCGAGTCGATCCCGCCGCTGAGCAAGCAGCTGGAGGCGCACCCGGACCGGCTGGGCATGTGGGCGCGGGTGCCGCGCCCGATCGACGTGCGCTACATCGGCGGCTCGGGCTTCTCGGCCTCGGGCGAGCGCCCGGCGCTGGAGCACCAGCGGGTGTGGATGAAGGCCGACGGGAAGCTCCCCGACGACCCGCTCATCCACGTGTGCGTCCTGACCTACGCCTCGGACCTGACGCTGCTGGACTCGGTGCTCAGCCGCCACGGCGCGGTCTGGGGCAACGGCGGGTACCTCGGCACGAGCCTGGACCACGCGCTGTGGTTCCACCGGCCGTTCCGCTTCGACGACTGGATCCTCTACGACTCGCTCTCGCCTACCGCCGCCGACGGCCGAGGCCTGGCGCAGGGCCGGTTCTTCGACGAGTCCGGTCAGCACATCGCCTCGGCCACCCAGGAGGGCCTGATCCGGCCCACCCCGGAGGCCCCGGGCATCCCGTGATGCGGGACACCCGTCACGGGCGGTGAGGAACCGATCGAGACCGATTTCACCGGTTTCAAGGGGGTCGGTACCGGAAACACATGAATGCTATGGTCGGCGTTCGCCCGGTACCGTCCCCATCTTTTTCGGTAAGGCCAGTCCTGCCCGACTGGCGAGTCCCTGCCCGGTGAACCATTGCGGAGACCCACTTCATGCGTCTGACCAACGCGACGGCGGCGACGACGAGCGCCGCTCCCAACGCAGAGCGACCGGCCGCCGAGCGCCCCGGCCACTGGCGGCCCGACATCGAGGGCCTGCGGGCCCTGGCCGTGGGCGCGGTGATCGCGGCCCACATCGGCTTCTTCTACTCAGAGGGCGGCTTCGTCGGCGTCGACGTCTTCTTCGTCATCTCCGGCTTCCTCATCACCTCGCTGCTGCTGCGCGAGATCGACCGCACCGGCACCGTCTCGATCACGGGGTTCTACGCGCGGCGCGCGGTGCGCCTGCTCCCGGCCGCAGTCGTGGTCCTCGCTGCCACGCTGGCCGCCGCGTGGATCTGGCTGCCGCGCACGCGGCTGCCCGACATCGCGACCGACGCGGCCGCCGCGGCGCTGAACGTGGTGAACATCCGCCTCGCCCGCGACGGCACCGACTACCTCAACGCCGACGTCGCGCCCTCACCGCTCCAGCACTTCTGGTCGCTCGCGGTCGAGGAGCAGTTCTACCTGCTCTGGCCGCTGCTCTTGCTCGGGATCGCGCTGCTGGCCCGCCGCATCTGGGGCGGTAGGTTCGCCTCCGCGGAGCACCTGCGCCGCCGCCGCACCATGACCGTGGCGCTCGTGCTGGCCGCCGTGGCGGCAGTGTCGTTCTACTGGAGCGCGACTCGCTCGGGATCGGACCCGGTCTGGTCCTACTTCGGCATCCACACGCGCGCTTGGGAGCTCGCGGCCGGTGCGGGCGTGGCCGTGGCCGCCGCGCGCCTGCGGCGCCTCCCGGCCTGGGCCGCCGCGCCGCTCTCGTGGATCGGCCTGGGTCTCATCGCGGCCTCGGTCGTGGTCATCGGCGAGCACACCACGTTCCCCGGCACCGCCGCGGTCCTTCCGGTGGCGGGCACCGCGCTCGTCATCGCCGCGGGCTGCGCCCCGCACCGCTTCGGGGCCACCGCGCTCCTGCGGATCGCCCCGGCCCAGTACCTCGGGAAGATCTCCTACGGGCTCTACCTGTGGCACTGGCCGCTGGTCATGATCGGCCCGGCGATGCTCGGCGTCGACGAGCCGCGCCTGCGCCACTACCTGCTGCTCATGGCCGCCGCGTTCGTGCTCTCGGTGGCCACGTTCCACCTCGTGGAGCAGCCGATCCGGACCCGCAAGCCCCTCGTCCAGGTCCCTTCTCGGGCCCTGGCGATGGGCGGCGGGCTCATCACGGCCGCCCTGTCGCTGTCGATCCTCGCCTCGCTCCAGCCGATGCCGACCGTGTCCAACGAGGAGGCCGCCGAGGTCACCGGCGACGACATCACCGTGTGGGACCTCATCGGCGAGTCCTCCGACGTCGACATCGTGCCCTCGAACCTGACCCCGTCGCTGGAGGAGGCCCGGGACGACACGCCCTCGATCGCGGGCGACGGCGAGTGCCAGACCGACCGCGACTCGGTCGAGGTCAAGTCCGAGTGCTGGTTCGGCGACCCCGACGGCGAGAAGACCATCGTGCTGTTCGGCGACTCCCATGCCGCGCAATGGTTCCCGGCCCTCAACCAGGTTGCCGAGGCCTCGGGCTGGCGTCTGCTGGTCATGGTCAAGGCGAACTGCTCGGTCCCCGACATCACCGAGTACGACAAGAAGCTGGGGCGCGAGTACACCGAATGTCCCGAGTGGAAGGACGGCGTGTTCGACCTGCTGGAGGAGGTCCAGCCCGACGCGGTCCTGGCGACCGCGTTCGACCGCAAGGAGATCGTCGCCGACGATCCCGAGAAGGCCTGGGTCGACGGCTGGGTCGACAGCGTCGAGGCCCTCCAGGAGGTCTCGGACGAGGTCTACTACATGGCCGACTCCGTCGAACTCGAAGAGGACCCGCCGAGCTGCCTGGCCGAGAACCCCGACAACGCCAGCGTGTGCGTCGGCGACCTCGAGGAGTCCATCGTGGACCCCGATCGGCGTGAGGCCACCGTCGAGGCGGTCGACGACGCCGGTGCGACCGTGCTGGACCCGATCCCGTGGATGTGCGACCTCGACGAGGGCACGTGCCCGGTCGTGGTCGGCAACCTGATGGTCTACCGCGACACGAACCACCTCTCGGCCCGGTTCGTGTCCGAGCTCGCCCCGCAGCTCGCGGCCGCGCTGGCGCTCGAACCGGCCACCGTGCGGTAACGCAAAGCAAGCCGTCCCCCGGGGTGGGCCCGCACTCGCACGCGACTGTAGGCTCACCCCGATCCGTAAGCGGCGCAAAAGGAGCAAGCCCAATGGAACGCGTCGCCCCGTGGCTCCGAGCGGTCAACACCGTCCTCACCCCGGCGATCGCCGGCCGGCGCAAGAAAGTGGACCGGCTCCTGGAGAGGGCCGTGCGCGAGGCCGAGCACCGCACCGGCTCCACCGCCAACGGCGACGAGGCCTTCGTGGAGGACATGCGGGTCCTGCTCAGCGGCTACGCCGACATCGAGGGACTCACGCCCACCGGCTGGATCGCCGCCGTGCAAGAGGTCACCGACCGCCTGGAGAACCGCCTCCGGGTGCGCAAGCTCCACGTGCTCATGCCCGAGCTCGCCGACGAGCGCGTCGACCGGCCCATCGTGGTCACCGGCGCGCCCCGCACCGGCACCGCCATGCTCCAGCGGCTCCTGGCCGTCCCCGAAGCCCACCGCGGCCCGCTGCTCACCGAGCTCATGCACCCCGACCTCGAAGGCGCCGACCACCGCCGCCGCACCGAACGGGCCGTCGAGGCCCTGCGCAAGGCCGTGCCCACGTTCGCCTCGGTCTACGACATGCACCCCGACAAGCCCGACTCGTGCGTGTTCGTGCTCCCGCACGGCATCGGGCACCTCGTGCGCGCCCAGCTCCCCGGCTACGTCCAGTGGATGCTCGAACGCGACTTCACCCCCGACTACCGCTATCTCAAGCAGACCCTGCAAGTCCTCCAGCACGGCCGCCCGCGGCGCCGCTGGGTCCTGCGGGCCCCGGCCCACCTGTGGAACCTCGCCTCTCTCACCAAGGTCTTCCCCGACGCGCAGATCGTGTGGACCCACCGCGACCCGGCCACGGCCCTCGCCTCGCTGTGCTCGATGAGCGAGACCGCGAACGCGGTGAACTCCAGCGAGGTCGACCCGCACGCCATCGGCCGCATGTGGCTCGGGCTCCTGGCCACCGGCATCGACCGCGCCCGGGCCGCCCGCGAGCGCCTGCCCGCCTACGCGGTGACCGACGTGCGCTACAGGGACCTCACCGACCAGGTCCACGAACGGCTCCCCGAGATCTTCGAGGACCTCGGCGCGCCCTGGGGCGAGGCCGAGCAGACCGCCCTGAACACGTCCCTCGTGGAGCACCGCGGCGCGCGCGACCACGACCTGACCCGCTACGGCCTCACCGAGACCGAAGTGGACCAAGTCCTCGGCGACTACAAGCGCGCCTTCCGCAACCACCTCTAACCCAGGTCGAGCTCGAACCCCCACAGCGGCACCTCGGGTACCGGCTCCCAGTCCAGCTCGGGCGCGCGTTGGAAGCCGAAGCGCCCGTAGATCCGGTGCGCGCCGCGCATCTCCCGTTGCGAGCACAGCACCATCCGCTTGACTCCCTGGGCCCGCGAGCGCTCGACGCACTCCGCGACCAGCGCCATGCCGACCCCTCGCCCCTGCGCGTCCGGGGCCACCGCGAGCATCCGGATCTCGGACTCGCCGGGCCCGGCCAGCTCGGCCATCGCGCTGCCCGCGAACGCGAGCGTGACCCCGCCCAGCACCGCCGTGCCCGGCCCGGCCTCGACGGCGACCAGCACGTGCGCGGACGCGGCGCGGTGCGCCACGTCGCGGAGCCTCGGCGCGTACGGGTCGTCGAGGCCGCCCAGCAGCATCCCGCCGCGGTGGTAGGCCTCGACGGTGAGATCGCCGAGCGCGGCGTGCTCGGCGGGCAGGATCGTCCGGATCAGAAACGGGGAAGATGCGTTCACTCCGGCATTCTGCCTCGGGGGTCCGACATGGCGCCACCGCGTTCGCGCGCACCTTAGTGGATCGCCTCCGCTTGCGCACGGTCTTCACGTTCTCGGAGCGAGGCCGCCTGCGAAGTGTGAAGGTGTCCGAGGCGGGTATCCCCGCAGTGATCATTCGAAGGGAAGAGATCAGATGGGCGCTTTCGACAAAGCGAAGGACAAGGCCGAGCAGCTCAAGGGCCAGGCCAAGGAGAAGTTCGGCGACGCCACCGACAACGAGAGCCTCGCGAACGAGGGCCGCGCCGACCAGGCCAAGGGCAGCGCGAAGGAGAAGTGGCACGACGTGAAGGAATCCGCGAGCGACAAGCTCAGCGACGCGAAGGACCAGCTCACCGGCAAGGGCCGTGACGAGGGCAACCGACGCTGACCGCGCCAGGCGCACCAAGCTCCGGGCCGGACCGCTTAAGCGGTCCGGCCCGCTCGCGTCGTCACTCCTCGACCGGGTTGAGCATCGCCGAGAACGCCACCGTGTCCTCCGGGTAGCGCTCGGCAGCGAACGCCTCCAGCTCCGGGGTCACCAGCACCGTGTCCACGATCGCCACGCCGTGCTGCTCGTCGGCCCAGCCGCTGAACACGATCGCCGGGAACTCGGCCGCCATCTCGTCGGCCATCGCCTGCAATTCCGTGACGCTCAAGTCCTCGGCCGGGTCGCCGAGCTCGGGCTCGCTGTACTGCCACTCGGGGTGCTCGGACATGTCGATCTCGGCGGTCGGCACCGGCTCCTCGGTGAGCACCAGCGACTTCCCGTCGAACGTGCCGGTCACGACGTACATGCCCCAGCGGACCCCCGAGGCCTCCTCGTGATCGACCGCGTCCCAGTCCCAGCCGCTCACCGGCAGGCCCCCGCACTGCGGCGGATACGACTCCGCCACCGCGCCGCACAGCTCGGCGGCGTCCCGCTCCTGGTCCTGGAGCACGGTGACCGCGCCCTGGTAGACCACGTCCTCGCCCGTGTCGGCAGCGTCGCCCACATCGGGCCCGCCGCCCGCGTCGCCGGCCCCGCAGCCCGCCAGCGCCAACAGCGCCGCGACCGGAACCAGCCGAATCCATGTCATGTGTCCCATCATGTCCCTTCGACGCCCCCGATCCACGACGGGTTCCCAGTCGATCAACGGATAACCGATATCGCACCCCGGTGCTAGTTTTGCCCACGGCGCCAACCGCGCCCTCCGGTCGGCTCCCGACCGCCGATCACCGACGGCGCCAACGCCCACCCGCCGCGCCGAACCTCCCCGAGGAGCAGTTGCCCATGAGCGACCGTTTCAACACCCGCGCCGCGCTGGCCGTGGGGGTGACCGTCCTGTGCTGGGCCTCCGCGTTCGTGTCGATCCGCGACGTCGGCAGGCACCTGGACCCGGGCCCGCTCACCCTCGGCCGCGCCGCGGTCGCCGCCGTCGTGCTGCTCGCGGTCTGGGCCGTGCGCCGCGAAGGCCTGCCCGACCGCCGCGCCTGGCCCGGCATCGTCACCTCAGGGATCCTGTGGTTCGGCGTCTACATGGTGGCCCTCAACTGGGGCGAGCAGCTCGTCGACGCCGGGACCGCGGCGCTCATCGTCAACATCGGCCCGATCCTCATCGCGCTCCTGGGCGGCTGGCTCCTCAAGGAGGGCTTCCCGCCCCGCCTGTTCCTCGGCATCGCCGTCTCGTTCGCGGGCGTGGCCGTCGTCAGCCTGTCGATGTCCCAGCACGGCGCGTCCTCGGTCGTGGGCGTTCTGCTGTGCCTGGTCTCGGCCATCACCTACGCCATCAGCGTGGTGGTGCAGAAGCCCACGCTCAAGCACTGCTCCTCGCTCCAGTTCACCGCGTTCGGGAACGCCATCGCGGCCGTGCTCTGCCTCCCGTTCGCGCCGCTCCTGCTGCGCCAGTTGGAGGAAGCGCCGACCTCGGCGACGCTCCACGTGCTCTACCTCGGCCTCGTCCCGACCGCGCTCGCGTTCCTCACCTGGGGTTACGCCCTCCGGTACACCACCGCGGGCAAGCTCGGCGCCACCACCTACGTGGTGCCCGCGATCGTGGTGGGCATGTCCTGGCTGTTCCTCAGCGAGGTCCCGACCTGGCTGACCATCGCCGGGGGCGCGATCGCGCTCATCGGGGTGGCGATCTCCCGCTCCCGGGGCCGCGCCAAGACCCTGCCGCCGGTCGAGGCCACCGACGTGGCCGCACCGGCTACGAAGCGCTAGAAGGATTCCGCGTAGCGGCCGAGGCGCGTCTTCCACGCCGCCTTGGCCGCCGCGGCCTCCTCGGCCGATCCCAGCTTCTCCACCTGGACCTGCACGGCCGTCTTCGCCTCGCCCTTGGCGCTGAGGAACGCGTTGACCCGGGTCCCGTCCGAGGCGTCGAACCGCACCGACTTCGGCGGCGAGGCGCTGCGCTGCGACAGTTCCACGTCGCCGAGCCAACCGGCCTGCGCTTCGGCGTCGGCCAACCGCTCGAACGCCCTCCCGATCGGCACGTCCACGGTCTTGGACGCGCTGGCGCTGTACGTCCCGTCCGAGCGCTGCCCGGGCTCGCGCAGCCCCCGCTCCTGCTCGTACCCGACAGTGATGGACTGGGCCCACCAGCCGTCGATGTCGAAGTCCCGCATCAATAGTCGCGCGATCGCGGCGTGGTCGAGCTCGGCGGCCCCGCGCTCGTCGAGCAGTTCGAGCCAGGTCTTCCAGTCCGCTCCGGTGCCCTCGATCAGGGCCTGGTCGGACATGGTCTGGCGGCGCGGCGCGGTCTCACCCATGGATCGAGCTTAAGCGAGCGTGCGCACCGCGGCACCGGTTTCCCGCGGCGGGTCGAAACGGCGGCCGTGCACGTTTTCATCCGTTTTCTCCTCTCGACTGTCCGTCCGGGCCTTAAAGTTCCTCCTCGTACCGACTCGGAACGGAGCCCGCATGATCCCTGCCCGCCTCGCCGCGGCCGCCCTGGCCGCCACCGCGGTCCTCGCCCTCCCCGCCCTCGCCCACGCCGCGCCCGCCTCGATCGAGTACGCCGCGCTGGGCGACTCGTACTCCTCGGGCACCGGCGCGGGCAGCTACGCCGATGACGACTGCCTGCGTTCGAACCTGGCCTACCCGAAGCTCCTCGCCAGCGGGCTCGGCGCGGAGCTCGTCTTCGCGGCCTGCTCGGGCGCGACGGTCGAAGACCTGCTCGCCGAGCAGCTCGGCGGCCTCGACGCGGGCACCAATCTGGTCACGGTCACCATCGGCGGCAACGACATCGGATGGGCCGAGGCGATCCGGGCCTGCATCACGCCCTTGGTGGACTGCCAAGGTGACATCGAGGCCGCTGAAACGCGCGTCCGCGACGAGCTGCCGGGCCTGCTCGACGGCGTCTACGGCGCGATCCGGCGGCACGCCCCGAACGCCGAGGTGTTCGTGCTCGGTTACCCGCGCCTGTTCGACGAATCGGGGACGTGCGACGCGTTCGGGCAGATCACGGTCGCCGAGCAGCGCCGCATGAACGCGGCGGCCGACCTCCTCGCCGAGACCGTCGACGCGGCCGCCGCAGCGCACGGGTTCACCTATGTGGACGTGCGGGACGCGTTCGCGGGTCATGCGATCTGCGACGACGTGCCCTATGTGCACGGACTGCGCTATCCGGCGGTCGAGTCCTACCACCCGAACGCGCTCGGGCACGCGAGCGGCTACCTCCCGGTGATCGCCGCCGAGTTCTAGTGCCGCGCCGGGGGAGTGGAGCGCTCAGGGGCCGCGACAAGATCAATTTAGAATGAGATATGTAAAATTATAGATTTGTTACCGTTTGAGGGTTCCCCGCAAGTTACCGGCGAGTCACAATATTGGGCAAGTCAACGTCGACTCGCGAAGGAACTCCCCCCATGCGCCGACCCACCCGAATGCTGGCCGCCGCCGTAGCAGGCCTCGCCGCCCTCCTCCTCGTCCCCACCGCCGCCCAAGCCGAACCCGAGACCATCGACTATGTCGCCCTGGGCGACTCGTACAGTTCCGGCTCAGGCGCCGGGCCGTACATGGACCTGCTGTGCCAGCGGTCCAAGAACTCCCATCCGTGGCTGCTCGCGGCCGAACTCGACGCCGACCTCACCTTCGCCGCGTGCGGCGGGGCGACCACCGCCGACGTCCTCGCCGACCAGCTCGACGCCCTCGACGAGGACACCGACCTGGTCACGATCGGCATCGGCGGCAACGACGTCGGCTGGACCAGTGCGGTGATCGCCTGCATCACGCCGTTCAAAAACTGCAACCCGGCGATCGACGAGGCCGAGCGCAAGGCCACCCAGGAACTGCCCGCCAAGCTCGACGCGGTCTACGCCGAGATCGCCGAGCGGGCGCCCAATGCCGAGGTCTACGTGACCGGCTACCCGCGCCTGTTCGCCGCCACCAACCACTGCGACGCCCTCGGTCTGATCAGCATCGCCGAGCAGCAGCGCATGAACAACGGCGCGGACCTGCTCTCGGCGGTCATCGCCAACGCCGCGGGAGCGCACGGGTTCACCTATGTGGACGTGCGGGACGAGTTCTCCGGCCACGAGATCTGCTCCCCGCAGCCGTGGCTGCACGGCTTCACCGTGCTGGAGATCCCGTACCACCCCAACGTCACCGGCCACTCCCAGGGCTACTTCCCGGCTCTGCTCGCGGCACTGTGACACGTGCGGCCCGGGCACCGAGTGCCCGGGCCGTGTCACGCCTGCAACGCCAGCGCCAGCGGGTACACCGCCGAGGCGCCCGCGCGGCGCAACCGCATGGCCGCCACCGTCATCGACCATCCGCTGTCGCGCACGTCGTCCACCAGCAGCACACTCGACGCGGGCACCGGGAAGTCCACGGTGAACGCGTCGAGCACCTGCCGCAACCGCTGCGCGCTGTTCGCCCGGTGGGCACCGGACACCGCCTCTGGGGAGCGGCCCAGCGCCCCCAGGTACTCCATTCGCCCGAGTCGCGCGATTCGCTCGGCCAGGCCGTCGACCAGGCGCGGGCGCGAGAGCGACCCCATCGACACCACCGCCGCGGGCCGCTCGGTCCAGTCCCAGGACGCGAGGACCTTGACCACCGCGCCGAACACGTCCTCGGGTACCTCGCGGTCGATCCCGTCGGCCAGCAGCGCCCGCAGCGGGCCGCCCCAGCCGATGTCGGACAGCCGCGCGAGGGCCCGGCCCGGCTCGGCGCTCGCGTCGGCTGGGATCTTCCCCTTCAGGTCGATGCCCACGGCCTGCATCCCGGTGGGCCACATGCGCTTGACCTCGACGGCCACGCCCGGTTTCGACAGTGCCGCGGCCGCGCCCTCCGCCGCTTCGGCCCCGACCCCGGCCTCGGTGCGGGTGCCGGTGCAGTTGTCGCAGCGCCCGCACGCGGCCGCCTCGGCGTCGTCCAGTTCGGTGCGCAGGAACTCCAGGCGGCACCGGTCGGTGGCCTCGTAGGCGAGCATCCGCTGCTGCTCGTGCCTCCTGGCGGCCGCCACCTTCGCGTACCGTTCGGCGTCGTAGTGCCAGGCCGCGCCGGTGGACTCCCAGCCGCCTTTGACGCGGCGGACCGCGCCGTCCACGTCGAGGACCTTCAGCATCATGTCGAGCCTGGTGCGGCGCAGGTCGACCAGCGGCTCCAGCGCGGCCGTCGACAGCGCCCGGCCTTCGGCCCCGAGCACGTCCAGGGTGCGGCGCACCGCGTCCTCGGCGGGGAAGGACAGCGACCCGAAGTAGTCCCAGATCGCCCGGTCCTCGCTGCCGGGCAGCAGCACCACCTCGGCGCGGTCGGTCGCGCGCCCGGCGCGGCCGATCTGCTGGTAGTACGCGACCGGCGACGAGGGCGCGCCGAGGTGGACCACGAACCCCAGGTCGGGCTTGTCGAAGCCCATGCCGAGCGCGCTGGTGGCGACGAGGGCCTTGAGGCGGTTGTCGAGCAGCTCCTCCTCGCGTGCGAGGCGCTCGGCGTTGTCGGTGCGGCCGGTGTAGGACGCGACGGCGTGGCCCCTGCCGGCCAGGTAGTCGCTGACCTCTTCGGCGGCGGCCACGGTGAGCGTGTAGACGATGCCCGACCCGGTCATGCGCGGCAGCTGCTCGTCGAGCCAGGCCAGCCGGTGGGCGTTGTCGGGCAGGTCGACCACCGAGAGCCGCAGCGACTCGCGGTCGAGGCTGCCGCGCAGCACGAGCGTGGACTCGCCGGGCCGGTCGAGCTGCTCGGCGATGTCGCCGGAGACCCGCTCGTTCGCGGTGGCGGTGGTGGCCAGCACCGGGACGCTGCGAGGGAGGTCCTCGATGAAGGTGGCGATGCGCCGGTAGTCGGGCCGGAAGTCGTGGCCCCAGTCGGAGATGCAGTGGGCCTCGTCGACCACGAGCATCCCGCACCCGGCGGCAAGCTTGGGGAGCTGGTAGTCGCGGAACGCGGGGTTGTTGAGCCGCTCGGGGCTGATGAGCAGCACGTCCACCGCGTCCTCGGCGATGGCCTCGGCGATCTGGTCCCAGTCCTCGGGGTTGGCCGAGTTGATCGTGCGGGCGCGCACCCCGGCGCGCTGGGCCGCCTCGATCTGGTTGCGCATCAGAGCGAGCAGCGGCGAGACGATCACGGTGGGCCCGGCGCCGCGGCGGCGCAGTAGCGAGGTCGCGGTGAAGTACACCGCGGACTTGCCGAACCCGGTGCGCTGCACCAGGAGCACCCGCCTGCCGTCCTCGCCGCCCGAGCACAGCGCCTCGATCGCGCGCCACTGGTCCTCGCGCAGTCTGGCGTGTTCCCCGGCGAGGGCGCGCAGCAGCGCCTCCGCCTCGTCCCTGAGCGTGTCCGTGCCGATTCCTGCCATGCCCCGTTTCTACCCCATGGGTGCGTCAAGCCCTTGAACGGCGGCAGCGAGTCCGACTAGGCTCGGGCCGATGGACATCGAGGCACCGATCGACATTCCGTGGAAGTCCGGCGCGTGGACGGCGCTGCCGGTCTCGGCCGAAGAGACCGACGACGGGCACCTCCTGGTCACCGCCGTCGAAGGCTCGGACGCGTGGCGGCACACCGGCTACGGGTTCGTCCACGACGACGAGCACGCGCTCCTGGAGGCCTGGGACGGCACGCGCGCGGTCGAGGTGAGCTTCATCGCCGGGTACGACCGGCAGTTCGACCAGGCCGGGATCATGATCCGCGCCGACGCCGAGCATTGGATCAAGACCGGCGTCGAGTACGCCGACGGCGCGCTCCAGATCGGGGCCGTGGTCACCGACGTGAAGTCCGACTGGTCCACCGCGCCGGTCCCCGAGTGGGCCGGACTCGAAGTCACCGTCCGGGCCACGCGCCTGAGGGACGCGGTCGCAGTCCGCGCCCGCGCGGGGGAGGAGCCGTGGCGGCTGGTGCGCCTCGCGCCGCTCGACCCCGAGGCCGAGGTCCAGGCCGGCCCGTACTGCTGCGCGCCGTCGCGGCCCGGGCTGGCGGTCGAGTTCACGTCCTGGAAGCACACCGCCCCGGACGCCGACCTGCACTGAGACCGGTCAGGCCTCGTCCTGTTCGAGCTCGTTCGCCAAGAGCTTCAAGTCGTACACCGACATCCGCTGCGACCGGTCCGCGCGGCCCTTCGCGGACACCGTCACGCCGTCCTCACGCAAAAGCTCCGGCACGTCCCGTCCGCTGCGCCCGTCCGACCAGCGGAAACCCTCAGAGACCGTGCCGCCCGCGGTGAGCACCCGATAGGCCCGCTGCACATCGCCGTCCTTCATGAACGCGCCCACCTGCCGCGGTCCCGTCCCGATCAGCTCCGCCAGGTCCCCGTACGAGGTCCAGGTCCCCTCCGGCAGCGCCGCCACGACCCGCCGCACCAGATCCCAATCCGCTTCAGTGGTCATCCCGGCAATCTACGGCCCGCCGCGCGGGCCGTCACCGCGAGGCCGCGCACACGCTACCGGCGCACCGCGTGGTGTTAACGTCGAAGCTGACAGGGGAGCCGATTGGCTGAGAGTGCGGAACCGACCGCAGACCCTCACACCTGATCCGGGTAATACCGGCGTAGGAAGTCGTTCGTCGACCGCTGTCGCGTCGTGTCCCTTTTTCCACGAAAGGCATGCCCATGCCCGACAGCACCGCCCTCGCCGCCCCCGGCCGCTGGCGCACCGTCGACATCCTCACCTGCGCCGTCCTCGCCGTCGCCTTCGGCGTCGTGTTCTGGGCCTGGGGGTTCGTCTGGGCCGGACTCGAACCGGCCCTCCTGTTCTACCCGCCCCTGAAGTCGGTCCTCAACGGCGTGTGGCTCATCCCCGCCGTGCTCGCCCCGCTCATCGTCCGCCGCGCCGGAGCCGGACTCTTCACCGAAGGCCTCGCCGCCACCGTCTCGGCGCTCCTCGGCGCGTACTGGGGCGTCGCCGTGATCTACCAGGGCCTCCTCCAGGGCCTCGGCGGCGAACTCGCGTTCGCCGCCACCCGCTACCGCCGCTGGAACACCGCGGTCGCGCTCCTCGGCGGCGCGCTCTCGGCCGTCGCCCTCGCGCTCTTCGACTTGCGCAACTCCTACCCCGACACCGGGCTGTGGGAGTTCAAGGTCCCCTACTTCGTGCTCGCCCTCCTCTCCGGCGCGCTCGTCGCCGGTCTCGGCTCCAAGGCCCTCGTCAAGGCCATGGCCCCCACCGGGGTCCTCGACCGGTTCCCCGCCGGGCGCGAACGGGCCCGGATCTGACCGATGATCCCGGTCGAGTTCCGCGGCTTCGCCTGGCGCCACGCCGGGCGAAGGGCCAAGGCCGTCTCGGACGTCGACCTGCGCGTCGAGCCCGGCGAGCGGGTGCTCCTGCTCGGCCCCTCGGGGTCGGGCAAGTCCACCCTGCTCGCCGCGCTCGCCGGGCTCCTCACCGGCGACTCCGGTGAACAGGACGGCGAAGTCCTCCTCGACGGCAAGCCCGCCGCCGACCAGCGCGAACGCGTCGGCATCCTGTTCCAAGACCCCGAGACGCAGCTCGTCATGGCCCGCAGCGGCGACGACGTGGCCTTCGGCCTGGAGAACCAGGCCGTCCCGGCCGGTCGAATCTGGCCCGCCGTGCACCGCGCCCTCGACTCGGTCCGCTTCCCCTACGGGCCCGAACGCGACACGCACGCCCTCTCCGGCGGCGAGCAGCAGCGCCTCGCCCTCGCGGGGGTGCTGGCCCGCAGGCCCGACCTGATCCTCCTCGACGAACCCACCGCGAACCTCGACCCCGAAGGCGCGCAGCACATCCGCGACGCGCTCCGGTCGGCGCTGGCCGACACCGAAGCCACCATGATCGTCGTCGAGCACCGCGTGGCCGACATCCTCAACCTCGTCGACCGCGTGATCGCCCTCGGCCCCGGCGGCGCGCTCCTGGCCGACGGGCCCGCCGCGAAAGTCCTCGCCGAGCACGGCGAGACCCTTGCGGCCCAAGGCGTCTGGGTCCCGGGCGCACCGCTGCCGACCCGGCCCGCCCGCGCGGCGGGCGACCTCGCCCTCAGCGCCCACGACCTGGCACTGGTCCACCCCGGAGCCGACCGGCCCGCGCTCGACGGCGTCTCCTTCGAACTGCGCCAAGGCGAACTGCTCGCCGTCACCGGCCCCAACGGCTCGGGGAAGTCCACGCTCGCGCTCCTGGCGGGCGGCCTCGAACGACCCACCCGCGGCCGGGCCGCGGTCCCCGGCGAATCGCGCCCGCTCCACAAGCTCCCCGCGCGCCGCCTCGCCGCGCGCGTCGGCACGGTCTTCCAAGACCCCGAGCACCAGTTCGTGACCGCCACCGTGAGCGACGAACTCGCCTTCGGCCCCCGTCAGGCCGGGTGGCCCAAGGCCCGCATCGAGGCCCGAGTGGACGAACTCCTCGAACGACTCCGATTGGCACCCTTGGCCCTCGCGAACCCCCACACGCTCTCCGGCGGCGAGGCCCGCAGGCTCTCGGTCGCCGGAGCCCTCGCGGCCGCCCCGGGCGTGCTCCTGCTGGACGAACCCACCTTCGGCCAAGACCGCCGCACCTGGGGCGAACTCGTCGACCTCACCGCCGACATCCGCGACGAGGGCACCGCCCTCCTCGCGGTCACCCACGACCGCGACTTCGCGGCAGCACTGGCCACCCGCGAACTCGTCCTCGATCAGGGCAGAGTGTCGAAGGAGGTCCGTCGATGACGCACCGACCTCGACACGGCCGACCCGGATCGCTGGCCACCCGTGAACTCACCTCCGACCGAACACCGCGCGACCGGACCAGCGCAGGCCCAACGTCCGCACTGGCCAGGTCGCCTCGCCCGCGCTTCACCCCTGCCGGCCCGGGGGCCCCATGCTGACCATCGCTCCCGTGTGCGCGCCCGAGGCGCCGATCGCCCGCGTCAATCCCGTCGCGAAGCTTGGCGCCGTCGTCGCCCTGTCGACCACCGCGCTCATCGCCTCCGACTGGCTCACCCCGCTGCTGCTCCTAGCCGCACTCCTCCTGGTGCTGCCGTTCACCGGCATCCGGCCCGGGCCGCTGGTTCGGCGGCTTCGGTTGCTCTGGTTCGCCGCCGGGACCGTCGTCATCGTCAATGCCGTGTTCGCCGCCGAACAGACCGGGCGCCTCCTCTTCTCGCTCGGGCCCGTCGAGATCAGTACCGGTGCGCTGCTCGACGCGACCGCGATCGGGTTGCGCGTGTGCGTCGCCGCCACCGCCGGGGTCCTCGTCTTCGCCACCACCGATCCGACCGACCTCGCCGACGCCCTCACCCAGCAGCTCAAAGCCCCCGCCCGCTTCACCATCGGCGCCCTCGCCGCGCTGCGGCTGCTGCCGATCCTCGCCGCCGAATGGCGGCAGATCACCACCGCCCGCCGCGCCCGCGGGCTCGAAGGCGGCGCCAATCCGCTGCGGCGCCTGCGCCTGTTCACCTCGACCATGTTCACGCTGCTCGTCGGCGCGATCCGCCGCGCCGGGCGCCTCGCGGCAGCCATGGACGCCCGCGGATTCGACTCCGAGATCCCGCGCACCCACGCCCGCGAGCAGCGCATGCACCCCGCCGACTGGGCCGTCGTCGCCGCCGCGCTCGCCGTGTGCGCCGCGGCCGTCGCCCTCAGCCTCGCCCAAGGGACCTTC
The DNA here is from genome assembly GCF_040645615.1 of Glycomyces sp. NPDC046736. Lineage (NCBI taxonomy): Bacteria > Bacillati > Actinomycetota > Actinomycetes > Glycomycetales > Glycomycetaceae > Glycomyces > Glycomyces sp. NPDC046736. The sequence continues at coordinate 203,483 of NZ_JBEYYO010000001.1, forward strand.
ACCGCGCTCTGAGCCGATTTCCCCCGAAACGCTCGCGAGCCCGCTACCCGTTCTACGGTGAGCAGATGCGACTGACCAAGTACGGCCACGCCTGCGTCCGCATCGAGACCGACCAAGGAGCCATCGTCATCGACCCGGGCGTGTTCTCCGACCCGGCCGCGCTCGACGGCGCCGACGCCGTGTTCGTCACCCACCAGCACCCCGACCACTGCAACGACCCCGAACTGCGGCTCCTCCTCGAAGAACGCCCCGAGGCCCGCATCTACGGACCCGAAGCGATCACCGCCGTCCTCGGCGACCTCCCGTTCACGGCCGTCTCCGGCGGCGACACCGTCCCCGCCGCGGGCACCGAGGTGAAGGCCATCGGCCGCCACCACGCCGTGATCCACCCCGACCTGCCGACCATCGCCAACACCGGCTACCTCGTGGACGGCGTGTTCCACCCAGGCGACTCGCTCACCGTCCCCGACACGCCCGTGCGCACCCTGCTCCTGCCGATCGCCGCGCCGTGGCTGAAACTCGCCGAGGCCATCGACTACGCCCGCGCCGTCGACGCCGAGACCGTCCACCCCATCCACGACGCCATCCTCAGCCCCGAAGGCATCACCATCACCGACCGCTTCCTCGGCCAGATCCTCGGCGACCGCTACCAGCGCATCGAGAACGGCCACACCGCGACCATCTGAATCGCAAGCGCGACAACGCGAACGCCCCGGACCACGCGGTCCGGGGCGTTCACGCGCTCACGCAGAGCGCTCACGGGTCCTGGTTTCCAACAGCTCCCATGCGAGTCAGGACCGGCCCAGCGCGGCCTCGTCCTCCTCCTCGACCGCGGGAAGCGCGAACTGCGCCTCGTACAGGCGCGCGTACGCGCCCCCCGCGGTCAGCAGCTCCTCGTGCGGGCCCTGCTCGACCACCCGGCCGTGCTCCATCACCACGATCCGGTCGGCGTCGCGGATCGTGGAGAGCCGGTGGGCGATCACGAAACTCGTACGCCCCTGCCGCAGCGCCACCATGCCCTGCTGCACCAGCATCTCGGTGCGGGTGTCGACCGAACTCGTGGCCTCGTCGAGGATCAGGATCGACGGGTCGATGAGGAACGCCCGCGCGATCGTGACCAACTGCCGCTCGCCCGCGCTCAAGCTCCCCTCCTCCGCCCCGACCACCGTGTCGTAGCCGTCAGGCAGCGTGCGGATGAAATGGTCGGCGTGCGCGGCCGAAGCCGCCGCCACGACCTCCTCCCGAGTGGCCTCCGGCCTGCCGTACGCGATGTTCTCCGCGATCGTGCCGTCGAACAGCCACGTGTCCTGGAGGACCATCCCGATGCGCCTGCGCAGCCGCTCGCGTTCCACCGTGGACACGTCGACCCCGTCCACCGTGATCCGCCCCGCGTCAAGGTCGTAGAAGCGCATCAGCAGGTTCACCAGGGTGGTCTTGCCCGCGCCCGTGGGACCCACGATCGCCACCGTCCGGCCCGGCTCGGCCTCCAACCAAAGGTGCTCGATCAGCGGCTCGTCGGGCAGGTACCGGAACGACACGTCCTCGAACGCCACCCGGCCCTCGACCGACGCCAGCGCGCCCTCGGGCGCGACCGGCTCGGGCGACTGCTCCTCGGCGTCGAGGAACTCGAACACCCGCTCACCCGAGGCCACCGCCGACTGCACCTGCCCGAACAGGGCCGCCAGCATGTTCAACGGGTTCGAGAACTGCCCGGTGTACTGGATGAACGCCTGGATCTGCCCGAAGGTGAGCACCGCCGCCGCGACCTGGAGCCCGCCCACGACCGCCACCATCACGTACGTGACCGAACCGAGGAACGCCATGGCCGGGCCCAGCAGCCCCGCCACCCACTGCGCCCGCACGGAGTTTGCGTACAGCTCCTCGTTGTGCCCCTTGAACGTGGCCGCGCCCTGCGCCTGGCGCCCGAACAGCGTCACCAGCTGGTGTCCGGTGATCATCTCCTCGACGTGCCCGTTGAGCTTCCCGGTGGTGGCCCACTGCTGCTTGAACCGCGGCTGGCTGCGCTTGCCGATCAACCGGGTCGCCACCACCGTCAGCGGCATGAGCACCAGCACCACCAGCGTCAGCAGCGGCGAGATCGTGAGCATCATGATCGGCACACCGATCAGGAACATCACCCCCTGCACCACCCGCTGGGTCACCTGGCCCACCGTCTGCGTCAGGTTGTCGATGTCGTTGGTGACCCGCGACAGCACCTCGCCCCGCGAACGGGAGTCGAAGTAGCCCAGCGGCAGCGCCGCCAACTTCCGGTCGGCCTCGGCCCGCAGGTCGTACGCCATGCTCTGCGCCAGCTTCGCGATCGTGCGCCCGTTGTGGACCGTGATCGCGAACGTCACCAGCGCCACCCCCACGGCCAGAGCGAGCATCCGCCCCAGCGCCGCGAAGTCCAGCCCGCCCGCCGAAGCACCCTCGATGACCAGGTCGGTGGCCCGGCCCAGCACCGTGGGGATCGCCAGCATCCCGAGCACCATGAGCACCCCGAAGCCGATCACCGACGCCAGCCGCACCGGCTCCTGCCGCAGCAGCCGCACGATCCGGCGCAGCGTGCCCTTGAAGTCGTTCGCCTTCGTCATGGCCGGCATGCCCGGCCCGCCGCGCAAGCTCACATCGCCTCCTGAAGGGTGAGTTGGGAAGTCACGATCTCCTCGTACACCGGGTTGGTCGCCAGCAGCTCCTCGTGGGTGCCGGTCCCGACCACCCTCCCGGCGTCGAGCACCACGATCCGGTCGGCGTCGCGGATGGTCGAGACCCGCTGGGCCACGATCACCTGCGCCGCGTCGGCGATCTCAGTAGCGAGCGCCGCCCGCAGCGCCGCGTCGGTGGCGGTGTCCAGCGCTGAGAACGAGTCGTCGAACAGGTAGATCTTGGGACGCGACACCAGGGTCCTGGCGATCGCGAGGCGCTGGCGCTGGCCGCCGGAGACGGTGGTGCCGCCTTGCCCGATCTCGGTGTCGAGCCCGTCTGGCATGGCGCGGACGAAGTCGGCCGCCTGGGCGATTTCGAGTGCGCGCCACAGGGTCTCGTCACTCGCGTCGGGGTCGCCGTAGCGCAGGTTCGAGCCGACGGTGCCCGAGAACAGGTAGGCCCGCTGGGGGACCAGTCCGATGGTGCGGGCGATGAGGGCCCGGTCCATCTCCCTCACGTCGACGCCGTCGACGCGGACGCTGCCGCCGTCGGCGTCGAACAGGCGCGGGATGAGGTGCAGCAGGGTGGTCTTGCCCGAGCCGGTGGAGCCGATGACCGCGGTGGTCTCGCCGGGCCTGGCCACGAGGTCGACGCCGCGCAGCACGGCCTCCTCGGCCCCGGGGTACCGGAAGCTCAGGTCGGCGACCTGGAGTTCGACGCGCCCGTCAGGCCCGGTGCCGACGAGTTCGGTGACCGGGTCGGCCGGGTCGGCGATGCTCGGGCGGGTGTCGAGGACTTCGCGGATGCGGCCCGCGGCGACCTTGGCTCGCGGGGCCATCATGAACACGCCCATCGACATCATGACCGCGCCGAGGATCTGTCCGGCGTAGGTGAGGAACGCGATGAGGTCACCGATCTGGAGCGTGCCGTCGGCGATGCGGCCCGCGCCGATCCACACGATCGCGATCGAGGTGAGGTTTCCGCAGACCATCGCGGTGGCCCCGAAGAACGCCTGCACGCGCCCGACCCGCAGCGAGGCGTCGGTGAGCTCGGTGTTGGCCCTGTCGAAGCGGCGCTGCTCGTGGTCGTCGCGCACGAAGGCCCGGATGACCCGGATGCCGGTGATGTGCTCGCGCATGACCTGGTTGATGCCGTCGATGCACCGCTGCATGATGCGGCTGGCGGGGATCATGGCGCGGACGATGCCGTAGATGATCACGGCCGCGACCGGGATCGCGGCCAGGAGCACTCCCGACAGCGGCACGTCGAGGCTGAGCGCCAGCGCGAGCCCGCCGAGGGCCGCGATGGGGGCGGTCAGGAGCATCGTGAGCGCCAGGACCAGCAGGGTGACGACCTGGGTGACGTCGTTGGTGGTGCGGGTGATGAGCGAGGGCGCGCCGAAGCGTTCCATCTCGGTGCTGGAGAAGCGCTGCACCTGCGAGAACAGGTCGGCGCGGAGGTCGCGGCCGACGCCCATGGCGGCGCGGGCGCCGAAGTAGACGGCGAGCGCGGCGGCGGTGATCTGCACGAGGGTGACCCCGAGCATGAAGGCGCCGTGCCGCAGCACGTATCCGGTGTCGCCTTGGGCCACGCCCTGGTTGATGAGGTCGGCGTTGAGCGTGGGCACGTACAGCATCGCCATGGTCTGGACGGTCTGGAAGGCCACGGTCAGCCAGATGAGGCGCTTGTGGGGTCGCAGGTACTCGGTGAGGAGGCGCACGATCGATCCCTCGGGCGCGTCCTCCTCGTCCGGTTCGGCCTTGCGGGCCTGGTGAGCGGGTGGGTTTCCTGTCATGTCGGCGAGCATAGCAGTAGAATTTGACCGAGTACAAGTTTTTTCCGGACTCAGATTTAGATCTGGTACACTGAAGGTGTGGAGCAACGAGCCGGTCTGCGTGAGCGCAAGAAGAACGCCACCTGGGGACTCCTGCGGGCCACCGCATTGGAGATGTTCAGCGAGCGCGGCTACGAGAACGTCTCGGTGGCGGAGATCGCCGCCGCGGCCGAGGTCTCGAAGGCCACCGTGTTCAACTACTTCCCGACCAAGGAAGACCTCGTCATCGGCGGCATGAAGGCCCACACCGGCGACCCCGCCGAGACCGTGCGCACCCGCCCCGTCGGCCAGACTCCCCATGCGGCCCTTCGCGACCGCTTCCTGGGCCTGCTGGAGCACCACGCCCCCCAGACGGGTCTGAACGACAACCCGTTCTTCCTCAAGGTCCAGCGGCTCCTCCACGACAACCCGGCCCTGGTCGTGAGCTCCATGAACTACCGCCGCCAGTCGGCGGTGCTGCTCGCGGCGGTGCTGGTCGAGGAGGGCAACGCGCCGCTGACCTCGAACCTGGTGTCCTCGCAGCTGCTGCACACCCAGCAGATCCTCATCGAGGTCAACGCCCGCAGCATGCTCGAAGGGGCCACCCCCGGCGAGTTCTACCACCGCGCCGTGACCGGCGCCAAGCACGCGTTCGGCCTCTTGGAGAACGGCATCGGCGACCTCATGCGCCGCGGCGAGAACGACGTGGCCTTCGCCGGTGAGGCGCTCGGCTTCTCCTACGAGCGGGAGGTCGCGTGCGCCCGGGAGCAGGTCGAGCAGGTCGAACGGGCCCTCGGCGACACCCGCGACGACCTCTTCGAGGGCCTCACCGACCCCGATCGCCTCAGCCGTTGACACCTGTCCCGGGATCTTTGCGGCACAGGCTGACTACACTGCCCCTCATGTCCTCACTCGACCACCTCGTACTCGCCACTCCCGACCTCGCCGCCACCGTGAACGAAGTCGCCCGCCTGACCGGGACGCGACCCGTCCCCGGCGGCGTCCACCAAGGCCTGGGCACCAGGAACTTCCTGCTCGGCCTCGGCGAAGGCGGCTACCTGGAGATCGTCGGCCCCGACCCCGAGCAGCCCGCCCCCGACCGGTGGCGGCCCTTCGGCATCGACACGCTCACCGAGGCCCGCCTCGTGACCTGGGCCGTCCGCACCGAGGACATCGACGGCGCCGTCGCCGCCTCCCGCGAGGCCGGATACGACCCGGGCGAGCCGTGGGAGATGAGCCGCCAGACCCCCGACGGCGCGACCCTCTCGTGGCGCCTCACCCTCGACCGGGAAGGCCGCCACCGCGGCCCCGTCCCGTTCCTGATCGCCTGGGGGAGCACCCCGCACCCGTCCGCGAACCTGCCGCTGGTGCCCCTGGTGGGCCTCGAAGCGGTCCACCCGCACCCCGAGTCGGTCGAAGGCCCGATCGCGGCCTTCGGCGCGAAACTCCCGGTCAAGGCCGGCAACCGCCCGTCCCTGGCCGCCACGCTCTTCGGCGAGACCGGCCTGGTGGTCCTGCACTAATCCCCGCCGGGACCGCCCGGGGGCTCGCCCTCGGGCGCGCCCGGCCCGCCGCCGGGGCCGCCGCCCTCTTCAGGGGCCATGCCGCCCCCGCCCGGCTCGGTGCCGGTGTCGACGCCGACCGCCAGCGCCACCGTGTACCCGCTCGACGCGTCCCCGCTGACGGTGGCCAGCTGCGACTCGCCGCCGTCGTCGCTGAACACGTTGTCCGACTCCAGCGTGACCTGCGCCAGCGTCGACACCGAGCCCTCGTAGCCGGGCTCGGCGTACGCCTGGTCGCACACGTCCTCGGGGATCGCGACCTGCGACGTGGCGATCGCGTTGGCGCTGTCGGTGATCGAGTCGGCGTCCGGGTAGACCTCGAAGTGGATGTGCGGCCACCGGCCCGAGTAGCAGGCCGGGAAGATACTCGTGAACCGCACCAGCCCGTCGGCGTCGGCGATCTGCACGCCCCGCAGGTAGTTCTCGTTCTCCAGGCCCTCGGCGTACATCGAGTACTCGCCGTCCCTGTCGCAGTGCCACACGTACACCGCCACGCCCTCGAAGCGGGCGTTCCCGTTCGCGAGGTCGTGCACGGTCAGCTCCAACGTCATCGGGATCCCCTCGGCCGTGGCCGAACCCGTGCCGAAGCTCGACCGGATGTCGCTGCGCACGACCCCGCTCTCCTCCAGCACGTTCACCCCGTTGGACCCGTCGCCCGGATACGGCCCGGCGGTCTCCTCCGGGATCTCGGCCAGCGTGCCCGAGTCCTCCCCGGACGCGCTCTCGTCGCACGCCGCCAACCCGGCGACGGCCATCCCGGCGCCTGCGAACAGCACCCTCCGGCGGCTCAGCAGCGTCCCGACGTCGAACGCCAGTCCCTGGTCGACCAATTCCTCGTCAGGGCGATCCAACGCCCTGCCTTCATACGAGCGCACCATGCCCGCCCCCTTCTCTGCGAATGTCCGGCAATACTCCGGCCGAAACACCCGCGAGCCCTGGGAACGAGTTCAGAGAACCCTCGGAGCTAGGACTTGGAGGCCTTCAGCGAGTACATGAGCGGTGCCCGAGGCGTGCCCGGGGGCTGCTCGTAGCCCCGGTCCGTCGGCTTGAGGGACCCGAAGTGCCCGAAGAGCGTCCAGTCCCTTTCGTGGAGGAAGTCGACGCGCAGGCCGTTCGCGGCGAGCGCGGTGACGACCTGGCCGATGGGGTGGGTGCGCTGGTAGCTGAGGTTGTTGACGGTGTCCTGGGGGCCGTCGGTGTAGGTGCCCCCGTCGTCGTCGACCATCGGGTCGGTGGCGAGGTAGTCGCGCGTGAAACGCGTCCCGGTGTCCCAGTCGAGGGCGTCGCACAGCGGATGGAACTCCGCCAGGTACAGGAAGCCGCCCGGGGCCACCAGCGAGGCGACCACCTCGGCCCAGCGGTCCAGGTCGGGAAGCCAGCACAAGGCCCCCAGGCCGGTGTAGACGATGTCGAAGACCGCGCCGTCCAGCGCCTCGCGGGCGTCGTAGACGTCGGCGACCACGAACGAAGCCCGCTCGGGACCGAAGCCGATCTCCTCGGCCAGGCCGCGCGCGACCTCCACCGCCGGTTCGGAGAAGTCGAGGCCGACCACCCGCGACGCGCCGCGGCGCGCCCACGACAGCGTGTCCTGGCCCATGTGGCACTGGAGATGCACGAGGCTCTTGCCGGTCACGTCGCCGACCTCCTCGGCCTCGAACGCGTTGACGTCGCCGCCCCCGGCCCGGAACCCGTCCTGGTCGTAGAACCGGCTCGCCGCGTGGATCGGCACCCGCTCGTCCCACATGGCCCGGTTGGCCTCTCGCCATGCCTCGCCCGCTGCGTTCATGTCCCGTCCTCTCGTCCGCGCTCCACCATCGCAGTGGCGAGGCTCACGGGCAAGGGATTATTCGCGCTTGCTGCGCGCCCCGGGGAAGTCGCTCACGAAGGTCCAGCCGAGGTGCTCGTACAGCGCCCGGCCCTCGTCGGTGCCGACCAGGAGACCCCAGCTCATGCCCTGCGCGGCCGCGTTCGTGGTCAACGCCCGCATCAAGGTCGAGCCGAGGCCGCGGCGCTGGTGGGCCGGGGCGGTGACCACCTTGTCGAACACCCCGAACTCGCCCGCGCGCCCGAGCCGCGCCGACGCCGCCAGGTCGCCGTTGAAGTGGAAGGCCCTGGCGACGGTGAGGTCGCCCTCGGTCTCGACCACGAGCCGGTACCCGTCCGGGACGGCGTACGCGGTGGGCGCGAAACCGGTGGTCATGAGATGCCCGCCCTCGTCCATCGTCCACGTCGAGGGCACCGAGGCGCGCAGCAGCTCGGTGGGCCCGGCGATCATGATCTGGTGCCCCGGAGCCGCGAAGGCCGCGGCCGTCTCGGCGAGCAGCTCCGGCGTGTAGGTGTGGAAGACCCGGCGGATCTCGGCGCTCGGAGGGCCCACGGCCACCTCGTAGCCGCCTTCGACCGGGACTGGCTGGGCCGTCGCGCGCGACACGGCTCGCCCACGGCCCCAGGCCATGACGAGTTCGGGGATCGGGTACTCGGCGGACATGCTGCTCCTCGGGGGCGCTCGGGTACCCCGCCATCTTATTGCAAATTACTTGCAATAGTGATGCCGGTTCGCGGCGGGACTGTCGGTGCCGGAGCGTACGCTCGGTCCGGTCTCGAAGTGGAGGTGGCTGTGAGCGACGCCGTGACGTCGGAATCGGACGGTCTGGCGCGGTGCCCGTGGGGCGCCGAGCCCGAGGTCTACCGCGAATACCATGACGGCGAATGGGGGCGCCCGGTCCGCGGCGACGACGCCCTGTTCGAACGCGTCAGCCTGGAGGCCTTCCAGTCGGGCCTGTCCTGGCTGGTGATCCTGCGCAAGAGGGAGGCCTTCCGCAAGGCCTTCGACGGGTTCCGCATCGCGAAGGTCGCCGAGTACACCGACGCCGACGCCGAGCGGCTCCTGGGCGACGCCGGGATCGTGCGCAACCGCGCCAAGATCGCCGCCACCATCGCGAACGCCAAGGCCGCCAGGGAACTCGACGGCGGTTTCACCGACCTGGTGTGGTCCTTCGCGCCCGAGGCTCGCGAGCGGCCCAGGCGCATCGCCGACGTGGCGGCCGTGACCCCCGAGTCCAAGGCCCTCGCCAAGGCCCTGAAACAGCGCGGCTTCAAATTCGTCGGCCCCACCACGGCCTACGCGATGATGCAGGCGATCGGCATGGTCGACGACCATTTGGCCGACTGCCACGTGCCCAAGCGCGCCTGAACGCCGCCCGCTATTGCGGGCGGCGTTCCCTTCGCGCTCAAGCGAATCCGCGCCAGAACCCGCAGTGGTGCCCCGCGGCCAGGTTCGCCATCGAGGTGTCGGCCACCGACAGTGTCAGCACCTTCCCCCGCCACTCGTCCCAGCCCGGGTCGCCCGTGGCCGCGAACGCGGTCCAGTGCCCGATCATGGCCTCGGACAGCGCCGCCTGGTCTCCCTCGGGCCGTTGCCAGCCTGGGAACGGCAGGTCGAAGAAGTACCCCAGGTCGGCCGAGTGGTGCGCGCCCAGCGGGAAGTCCCCGAACGGCGGGGCCGGTTCGGCGAACTCGTAGGCGTACACCGGCGCGTGCCGAGACGCGGCGTCGAGCGCGGGCGGCTGCGAGCAGATCCCCAGCTGGCCGCCGTAGTCGGTGAGCAGCGTGGCGAGCGCGACCGCCGGAGCCTCGAAGTCGCCCACCGGATACCGCTCGATGATCGGAGTCACGGCCCGCTCCCCGAACAGCTCGCCCACGAGCTCCGGATAGCGCTCCTCGGTGACCGGACCGGCCTTGAGCACCATCGAGCGCATCTCGTCGCTCGTGCCCCCGTGCAGGAGCGGCACTTCGGCGGCCAGTCCGCGCCGCATCGCCGTCAGCGGTTGCAGCGGCAGCGCTTCGGTCCCGGCCACCGGCGACCACGGCAGGTCCGCGGCCCGGCGGTACAGGCCTTCCTCGCCGCCCAGCGCCACCAGGTCCGAAAAGTCTGCCGACCGCAGGCACGCCTCGGCGTCGTCCGTACAGCCGAGCGACTCGGCGTGCGCGAGCCCGTGCCGCTGGGCCTCGTCCACTCCGACCACCGCGTTCCCGCACGGCGCGCTCTGCACGATCGCCTTGTCGTACAGCCCTTCCGCACCGGGAGCGGCGAGCAGCGCGCAGACGCTGCGCCCGCCCGCCGACTGGCCCCACAGCGTCACATTGCCCGCGTCGCCGCCGAACGCGCCGATCTCCTCGCGCACCCACGCGAGCGCGGCCTGCTGGTCGGCCAGCCCGAAGTTGCCCGCGTACGGGTCGTCCAGGTCCGGGTGGACCAGCCACCCGAGCGCGCCGAGACGGTAGTTCACGGTCACGACCACCACGTCGTGACCCACGACCCGGACCGGGTCGTAGTCCGCGCCCTGGCCCGAGCTCAGCCCGCCGCCGTGCAGGAACACCATGACCGGCAAGGGTTCGGCGGCGTCGGCCGGAGCGTGGACGTTGAGGAACAGGCAGTCCTCGCTGCCCGCGACGGTGCCCGGCTCCTGGCCGGGCCGCGCGCAGGGGCTGCCCGGTTCGACCGCCTCGCGCACCCCCTCCCACGGCAGGGCCGGTTCGGTCGCGCGCCAGCGCAGGTCGCCCGTGGGCGGCGCGGCGTACGGGATCCCCTGGAAGGAGCGGACGCCGTCAGTGGTGGAGCCGCGGACGAGGCCCGCGCCGGTCCGGACCAGGTCCGGATCCTCGGCGTGGGCCGGGGCCGCGGCCAGGAGCATGAGTCCGGCCGCCGCGGCGGCGAGGACTTTGGGGAGCAGTGCGTTCATGCGTCCACACTGCTCCCGGAGGCCGGGCGCGGGCATCGGCGAGCGCGCGTATTCGGCCGTACGCTCACGCGCGTAGCCTCAGCCGATCACCACGGTGTCGCTCGCGGCGACGCCGTTCACCTCCACGGTCAGCTCCACAGTGCCCTTGCGCCAGGCGAACAGCTGGTTCGTGGACGGGTCGAACCACGCCGCGCAGCGCAGCAGGTCGAGCAGTCCGGGCGGGCGCGTGCCCACGTACAGGTGCTTCGAACCCGACCACTCCGCGCTCATCGGATAGGCCACGGGCATCGCCGTGTCCCCTTGGGTCAGTTCGGCTTCGGCGGTGACCGTGCGTCCGACGCGGAGGTCGGGCGCGGTCACATCGAGGTCGTCGACCCGCGGGTGCACCAGGGCCGAGAGCCACTGGTCGCCGTCCACCCCGAACTCGGTCCAGCCCGCGAACCCGCCTTCGGCGGGGGTGCTCGAGGGGGACTTGCCGGAGTTGCCGTTGACCCAGTAGGACACGCCGTCGACCCGGTCGGCCGCGAAGTAGCCCGCGTGGGCGCCGATGTAGACCGCCTCCTTGCCGCTGCCGGACTCGAACTCGCCGAGCCAGCGTTCGATCACGGCCGCTTCGAGCCGGTCGCCCAGCTGGCTGGCCCGCTGCGGGCTGAAGTCGTTGGTGGGCACGTGGGCCACGACCGCCACCGAGGTGATCGCCGGGTCCTCGGCCGCCGCTTCGAGAGCGGCGTCGAGCATCGCGATCTGGTCCCAGCCGCCCTTGCCGATCGTCAGGCCCGAGGTGTCGAGCGTGACGAACCTGGTCCCCTCGTGGTCGAAGGTCTGGTACGCGGGGCCGAACACGGCCGACCAGTCGGCCAGGTCGCAGCCCATGACCTCGTGGTTGCCCGGCACGTAGAACCATTCGAGGTCCTGCCCCAACTCCTCGTCGAGCACCCGCTCGGCCAGGGCCAGGTCGTCGGGCTCGCACTCGTCCACGAGGTCGCCGTTGACGATGAGGAAGTCGGCGTCGGAGGCCTTGACCTCCCGCAGCGTGCGCCGCGCGGCCTCCACGATCGGACCGTCGGGGTTCTCGGCGGTGAACTGCGCGTCCGACATGACCGCGAAGGACCACTCGGCGCCGTCGAGGTTCGCGGCGACGAGCGGGTCGCGCCGCGCCTGGACCTGCGGCAGGTCCACATCGGGCGCGGTGCGGGCGACGAGGCCGCTGATGGTGACCTCGCCGTGGTAGGACGCAGTGGCCTGCGTCTCGGCCACGTAGAAGCGGTACACCGAGACCGGGTACGCGGTGCCTTGCGGGACCGCGAACTCGGTCCAGTGCCAGCCCGGCTCGGTCAGGTAGTCGCCGCGCAGCACCACGTCGGTCCCGTTGGCGTCCTTGAGTTGCAGTGAAGGCCACTCACCGTTGCCCTGGGCCTCGATCCACATGCCGAACACCTGCGGCTGGCCCTCGACGGCGATGTTCGCCGGGGGCCACGCGTACGCGGCGCGGGTGGCCGTGTCCTGCGTGAAGTCGTAGGTCATCAGGAGTCCGTCCTGGCCTTCGTGACCGGGCGCGGGGGCGACCGCGCCGGTGGCGCGCGCGGCGGTGAACCGCCACTCGGCCGCGTCGGCGAAGTCGGCCACAGTGGACTCGGTGAGGCCCACGGTCACCGCCAGGCTCGTCTTGAGCCGCCCCACGGTGAGACTGATCGTGCCCGATCCGCTGTCGGTCAACGCGGTCGCGGTGAACCCGCCGAGCCCGTCCGAGGCGATCGCGACGAGGTCCCGGTCGTAGTCGACCTTGACGTCCAGTGGGTCGATCGGCGCGGTGAACCCGTCGGCGTCGGTGCCGATGAGCTGGAACGGCAGCGTCGCCTCGGCTCCGGGGAGCGAGACGAGCCGCTCGGAGGGCGCGATCGCGTCGAGCGCGCCGAGTACGGTGAGGTCCGCGGTCCCTTCGGCCCCACCGGAATACGCGGTCGCGGTGACCTCGCCCGAGCGGTGCCGGGCGTGGAAGACCGCGTCATCGTCGACGTAGCCGGCCCAGGTGGGGGAGACCCGCCAGCGCGGCGCGGCCTCGGCGGGCCCGTAGGTCGAGTCATAGGCGTCGACCGCGAGCGGGCGGCTCAGCCCGGGGAAGACCCGGCTGTAGTCGGCGGCCTCGATCGCCCCGGGCACGAACGGCGCCGCGGGAGCGACATTGAAGCCCTCGACTTCGCCGTCACCGGCCGGAACGGTGAGCGCGATGCCGTTGCCCACGGCGCGTTCGACGCCGTCCGAAGGGCTGTTGACCGCGATCAGGTCCTCGGTCCCCGGACTGCGGGTCAGCAGCGTCGAGGAGCCGCCGCCGTCGAGGTTGAGGGCGCTGTGCGCGCCGAGCGCGAGCAGCTCGGTCCCGAGCTCGTCGAGCGTGTACCCGCCGCTGGCGGCCTGGCGGCCGTCCACGGTGATCACGTACAGCGTCGTGCCGTCCTCGGAGACGCCGACGGCGGTGCGCGGGTGGCGGGTCTGGTCTGCGTTGGGGACGAGTTCGCCGTCTTCGACGAGGATCTGCCGTCCCGAGACGGCGGTCTGGGGCACCTCGCCCTCGACGACCGGCGCGTACTCGACCGCGACACCGTCGCCGACTTCGAGCGCTGCGAGCGCGACCGCTCCGGCCTCGCGGCCCACGAGCGTGAGCTCACCGGGCGCGATCGCGCCTTCGGTCGGCGCGTCGGTGACCTCGGTGACGACGCCGTCGGCGATCGTGACCTCCACGATCGCGGTCGATCCGTCGGCGGTCCGGGCCCGGCTGGCCTCGCCCCAGGCCTCGGTGTACACCCCGATCGCCCCGGTCGGGAGCGCGGTCGTGTTGAGGCCGTGGAGATCCAAGGTCGCCGCCTCGGTGACGGCGGTGCCGGTGAACCCGATCGTCTGGATCGAGGCGGTGCCGTCGGCGTCGAAGGCGATCACGTTCTCGGAGCCGTCGTCGGCGGACTTGACGAGCTCGCCGCCTGCGACGGCCGCGCCGATCGGGCCGCCGGTGTCGTTGATGTCGAAGAAGTCCGCGTTGAACGCGACCACGACGTTCTCGTGCTCGGCGACCTGGTCGCGGATCGGGGAGGCGGCGGCCACGGCGCCGGGGGAGAGGTACTGGGGCGTCACGGCGGCGGTGAGGTCCACGGTGACCGCGTCGGCGCGCAGCCAGCCCTGGTCCTCCCACCGGTCGTAGGAGTCGAGGGTGACGCCGGGCGCGAGGTGGCGCGTCTCGCGCTGGACGTCGGCGGCGTCGTCGGTGGTGTCCTGGGCGCCCGCTGCGGGCGCGATGAGCACTGCGGCCAGGGTGGCGGCGGTGAGAAGCCAGGGGGTGGTTCGCACGGGGGACCCAGCTTTCGTGATGGGGCCGGTGGGGGCCGGCGCTTGTGCAGTCGTCAACCAAGACGGTCCCATGAAAACGGGTTACACGAATAGGTCTGATCATGAAAATTTTCTTCTAACTGCGCGCGAATGCCGATGCGGTCGTGAGGGTGCGCTCGCGCTGGTGCTCGGGTAGGTTGTGGTTATCGGTAACCATCACCCCTGGAGCCACAGATGCACACCCCGACGCCCGTCATCCCCTCCGCAGGCCGACTGCGCCCCTTGGGCATCGAAGAGGTGCGCCTGACCGGCGGCCACTGGGCCGAGCGGCAGGCCGCGAACGCCGAGGCCACCATCCTCCACTGTCTCCACTGGCTCGACGAGCTCGGCTGGATCGGCAACTTCGCGAAGGCCGCCACCGGGAAGCCGTTCGAACGCGCCGGCCGCGAGTTCTCCGACTCCGAGATCTACAAGCTCGCCGAGGCCCTGGCCTGGGAGATCGGCCGCACCGGCGCTCCCGAGCTCGAAGCCGAGTTCGCCCGCCTCACCGAGCTGATCGGCGCGGCCCAGCACCGGGACGGCTACCTCAGCACCCGCTTCGGCAACCCCGGCCAGGAAGGGCGCTACGCAGACCTCGAATGGGGCCACGAGCTCTACTGCTACGGCCACCTCCTCCAAGCCGCCGTCGCGCGCCTGCGCACCCGAGGCGAGGACGACTTCACCCGCATCGCCCGCCGCGTGGCCGACCACGTGTGCGACGTGTTCGGCCCCGGCGGCATCGAGCGCATCTGCGGCCACGCCGAGATCGAGACCGCGCTGGCCGAGTTCGCCCGCGCCACAGGCGAGGAGCGCTACCTCGAACAGGCCCGCCTGTTCATCGAGCGCCACGGGCGGGGCACGCTCGCCGAGGCCGGGCTGTACTACCAGGACGACGTGCCGGTCCGCGAGGCCGAGGTCCTGCGCGGCCATGCGGTACGGGCCCTCTACCTCTCCTCGGGCGCGATCGACGTCGCCGTCGACACCGGCGACGCCGATCTCCTCGAAGCCGTTCGCCGCCAATGGGACCGCACGCTCGCGCGCCGCACCCACCTCACCGGCGGCATGGGCTCGCAGTACCAGGACGAGGCCTTCGGCCGCGACTTCGCGCTCGGCCCCGACCGCGCCTACGCCGAGTCCTGCGCCGGGATCGGCGCGGTCATGACCGCCTGGCGGCTGCTCCTGGCGACCGGCGACCACGCGTACGCCGACGCGATCGAACGCGTCTCCTGGAACGTGATCGCCGGAGCCGCGGCCCCCGACGGGAAGTCCTTCTTCTACGCCAACCCACTCCACCAGCGCACCGCCGACGCCGACCCGCCCGCGGGCGAGGCCGTGGCCCACGTCCACGCGGGCGGGCGCCGCGCCCCTTGGTTCGACGTCTCGTGCTGCCCCACCAACCTCGCCCGCACCTTCGCCCAGTACGCGGTCTACCTCGCCACCGCCGACGACACCGGAATCCAGCTCCACCAGTACGCCCCGGCCACCATTGACACCACAGTGGACGGCACCCGCTTCGCCTTGAACGTCCATACCTCTTACCCCGACGACGGCCGGATCACCGTCCGCGTCGAGGCCAACGAGGGCCCAGAGCGCACCGTGACGCTCCGCGTCCCGGCCTGGGCCCACGGCGCGCGCCTGACCGGCCCCGACGGCCGCACCCGGCCCGTCGCGCCCGGGACCGCCACCGTCACCGCCGCGTTCGCCCCCGGCGACGAGATCCACCTCGACCTGCCGATCGAACCCCGCTGGACCCACCCCGACCGTCGCGTCGATGCCGTCCGCGGCTGCGCCGCCGTCGAACGCGGCCCGATCGTGCTCTGCGCCGAATCGATCGACCTGCCCGGCGCGAGCCTCGACGACCTCGCCGTCGACACCGCCGTCCCTCCGGTCGAACGAGGCGGTCGCGTCCACGTCGCCGCCAGAATTCACCCGGGAACCGACGCCTGGCCCTACGGACCCGAGCGAAGGGGCCGTGGCACCCCCGCCGAAATCCCGCTCGTGCCGTTCCACTTGCGCGCCACCAGAGCTCCCGCCGCGATGCGCGTCTGGCTCCCGCGGGCCTGATCCCTCACCGGGCGCACCGGCCCGGCCCCGCTCCGCCCAGGCGAAAAAATCGCACTGGGAGTCCAAGGGCTGCTTGGTTTCACACCTTTAGGATGAGGTCCTGTCGGGTGGGTCAGACGGAGACGAGGAACCGAATAATGAGCGAGCTGCTGGAATACCTGGGCACGGCCGAGCAGGCGGTCGCCACCGCGGTCGAGGTGATCCGCAAGGGGCTCGGCGCCGAGCGCGCCATCAGCGGCAAGGGCGATCGCGACTTCGCGACCGACCTCGACTACGCCGTCGAGGACGCGGTGCGCGCCTTCCTCGCCAAAGAGACCCCGGACCTGCCGCTCCTGGGGGAGGAGCGCGGCCGGACCGGCGACGAGGACTCGCACTACGAATGGGTCCTCGACCCGATCGACGGCACCGTCAACTTCGCGCACGGCTCGCCCCAGCACTGCATCTCGCTGGGCCTGACCCGCAACGGGATGCCGGTGGTCGGGGTGGTCCAAGCGCCCGCGGCAGAGGAGAGGTTCAGCGCCGCGGTCGGCCACGGCGCGGCCCTCAACAAGCGGCCGCTCCACTACTCCGGTCCGACCGACCTCGCCGACGCCGTGGTCGCGATGGGCGACTTCCCGTTCGGCGCCGACGTGGAGCGGCGCACCCAGCGGCGCTTCGCGATGCTGCACCGCATCGTGCCCAAGGTCCAGCGCATCCGCATGCTCGGCTCCGCCGCGCTCGACCTGTGCTGGCTCGCCTCAGGGCGCGTGGACGCGGTGGTCCACGACCGCATCAACCTCTGGGACGTCGCCGCCGGCACCGTGATCGCCCGGGAAGCCGGGGCCCTGGTCACCGACCTCGACGGCGTCGACTTCAGCTCGGGAGCGATCGCACTGCTGGCCGCGGGCCCGGCGGTCCACCGCGCGCTCCTGGCCGAACTCGCCTAAGCCGCGGCCGCGAGCTCGTCGTACTTGCGGCGGGCCTCGATGATGTCGGGCCGGTGCCGCTCGGCCCAGTCGAGCAGGCCCGTCAAGTGCCCGTACAGCTCCCGGGCGCTCTCGGTCGCGCTGTACTCGACCTTCGGCGGCACCGTCGGATAGACCTTCCGCGTCAGCAGTCCGTCCCGCTCCAGGTTCCGCAGCGTCAACGTGAGCATCCGGCGGCTGATCCCGGGGATCGAACGCTCCAGCTCGGTGTACCTGACCGGCTCCCGGATGGCCGCCACCAGGATCGACACCGACCACTTCCCGGCCACGCGGTCGATGATCTGCACGATCGGGCAGGCCTCGGCCTGCACGTCGGACAACGGGCGCTCGCAGTCGTCGCTCATCGCTGTGCCTCAAATCACTCCAGGCCCGCACCGGTGCTGACCTGGACAGGAACATCCATGTCACCCCCGGCACAGGAAAGTGCCTTCTTACGGATCGCTCCATTGGAACACATGATGGCTCCAGGAACAAATCGTTCCCCATGAAATCCAAGGAGCCCCGAATGTCCGCCGAAGCCGATCTCCGCCGCCGCTGGCTGGCCGTGGCGGTCCTGGCCGCCGCCCAGGTCATGATCATCCTCGACCAGAACATCGTCACCGTGGCCCTCCCGGCCATCCGCGAGGACCTCGGCTTCTCGCAGTCCCAGCTCGTGTGGACCGTCAACGCCTACGTGATCCCCTTCGGCGGCCTGCTCCTCCTCGCCGGACGCCTCGGCGACCTCATCAGCCGCAAGAAGGTCTTCCTCGCCGGACTGGCCCTGTTCACCATCGCCTCAGCCGCCGTGGGCTTCGCCGACACGCAGGCGCTCCTCCTGGGCGCCCGCTTCGTCCAAGGCGTCGGCGGCGCCGTCGCCTCCGCCGGACTCCTCGGCATGATCGTCATGCTCCTGCCCGAACCCGACCAGCAGGCCAAGGGCATCGGCGCGTTCGGCTTCGCCTCCGCCGGGGGCGGCGCGCTCGGCAGCGTCATCGGCGGCGTCCTCACCGAAGCCGTCGGCTGGGAGGCCATTTTCTTCATCAACCTCCCCATCGGCCTCGCCGTGGCCCTCCTCGCCTGGCGACTGCTGGAGAACGACCGCGGCATCGGCCTCGCGGCCGGAGCCGACATCCTCGGCGCGGTCCTGGTCACCGGCGGCATCATGCTCGCCGTCTACACCCTCATCGAGATCGAGCACCACGGCTGGAACTCCCCGAGCACCCTCGGCACCGGCCTCGCCGCCGCCGCGCTCCTCGCCGGATTCCTGCTGCGCCAGGCCAAGGCCGCCGCACCGCTCGTCCCACTGCGGATCCTGCTTTCCCGCACCGTGGCCGGAGCCAACCTCGCCCAAGCCCTCATGGTCGGCGCGGCCTTCGGATTCATGTACTTCACGGTGCTCTACCTCCAGCAGGTTCTCGACTTCGCGCCGATGGCCGCAGGCCTCGCGTTCCTGCCCGCGCCCCTGGTCATCGCCGCCGTCTCCATGTGGGTCGCGCCCCGGCTCCTCGCCCGCTTCGCGCCCCGCGCGCTCGCCATCACCGGCCTCGCGATCATGGTCGTCGGCTTCGTCCTCTTCGCCCAGATGCGCGCCGACGGCTCCTACCTCGTCGACGTCCTGCCCGGCATGATCACCACCCCGCTCGGCTTCGGCCTCACCATGCCCGCCCTCATGACCCTCGGCATGGCCGGTTCCAAACCCGAGGACGCCGGGGTCACGTCCGGCCTGTTCAACACCGCCCAGCAGGTCGGCGGCGCGGTCGGCCTCGCCGTCCTCAGCACCGCCGTCTCCTCCCGCACCGCCTCGCTCCTCGACGGCGGCGCGGCCCAGGCCGAAGCCCTCGCGGGCGGCTTCCGCGTCGGCTACGGCATCGCCGCCGGGTTCGTGGCGCTGGCGCTGGTCATCGCCGTGACGGTGATGCGCTCTCGCGCCGAGTCGGCCGAACCGGCGCCGGTCCCGGTGGCCTGACAGCAGAGAAGGGCCGCCGTCCGATGCCGGACGGCGGCCCTTCTCGCGTGCTCAGTCGTCGGCGATCGCCCAAGCGGGCACGTGCGCGGTGAGCCAGACCCCGTTCTCCGACACGAAGAACCGGTGGCCGCGCTCGGCCATCGCGGCCGCGTCGACCGCGAGCACCACCGGCTTCCCCCGCCGCGAACCCACCCGCACGGCGGTCTCGCGGTCGGGGGAGAGGTGGACGTCGTGGCGGGACATGGGTTTGAGGCCCTCCTCGCGGATCGCGGCGAGGAAGCGCCCCGTGGTCCCGTGGTAGAGCACCGCGGGCGGATCGGACGGGGTGAGATCGAGGTCCACCTTTACCGAGTGGCCCTGGTTGGCGCGGATGCGGCCGTCGCGCAACGCGAACCGCCGCTTGTCGTTCCCGGCCACGATCGCGTCCAGCTCCTCGCGGGAGATCGCCATGCCGTGGCGGGCGGCGGCCGCCAGCAGCTCGTCGACCCCGGTCCAGCCCTGGGCGTCGAGCTCGATGCCGATCCGGGCCGGGTCGTGCCTGAGATGGCGGGACAGGAACTTCGAGGCCCGCACCAGGTGCCGCTCGTCCACGATTACCGCGGCTGCTGCGGGGCCTGCTGCTGGGCCGTGACGACCTGGATCAGCCGGGCCTTGTCCCCGGCGTTCGAGCCCGTGAGCCACACTCGCTTCTGCTTCCCGCTGGGCAGGACGCGCACGATTTTATTGCCGTCGAACCACAGGCGCTCGCCCTTCGGTGCGCCGTAGGTCCTCACCACCGGCCCGAGCAGGGCGTGCATGCGAAAGGTGCCGGTCGCGGGCTCGTAGCTGCAAATCGGCTTGGAGAACGAGAGGATGCCGATGAGCAGGAACAGCGGCCCTAGGAAGAGGTTCACGTTGACCAGGGAAGTGCCGGCGAGCAGGGCGATGATCACGGTGGCGAGGATCAGCGAGCCGAGTACGACGACCGTGATCGAGTAACCGGTGCTGTAGCGGACCTTGATCTCGGTCTCGGCGGGCGGGGGATACATGGGCGACTCCAAAGGGCGGAAAAGGGGGTCTTCAAGGGTCTGAGCAGCCTATCAGCGCCCCGCCACACCAGGCACAATGAGCACACCGGCGCCGCAGTTCAGCCCGGGACCACCAGATGGAGCCGCTGCTGGGCCAGACCGAACACCACCTGCTGGCCCCACGTGACGGTGAGGCGGTCGGCCTCGACGCCGTCGGCGAAGACCACCAGCCGCTCGCTCTCGCATACCATCCGCAGCTCCTGGCCCGCCTCCAGTCTGCCCGCCGTCAGCGTCGCCCCCGTCGAAGGCGAGGGCCACGCCTCCCGCACGAACCACGACAGCGCGGGCTCCTCCGGCCCCGGCAGCGCGCCTTTCCAACCCCGATCGGCCGCAATGGAAGCCGTCCACCCGGTGGCCCCGGTCCCGGTGCCCACGAGCACCCCCGACGAGGACTGCCGCTCCTGGCGTCCACTTGCGTCGAAGAGCCGGTACCGCGCCGACTGGTGCGTGGCGTGACCCGCGTACACCTCGTTGAGCCCGGCCAGCTCCTGCCCGTCGTCGAGCCGCGCGGTGACCATCGCGAGCCGCCGCACCGGAGCGGCCCCACCGGCCGCGGCCTTGAGCACCGAGCCGATCCCATTGGCGCCGAACCGCATCAGGACCCCTCGGCCCGGCTCGGGGTCGACCCCGACCACCGGCTGCCCGGACAGGTACTTCGCCAGGTTCGCCACGAGCCCGTCCTGGCCCACCGCGACCACCAGGTCCTCGGGCCCGAACAGGAACCTCGGCAGGTCCTCCCGGTCCACGCGGCCCCGGCGCCAGTCGGCCGGGACCGCGGCGTCCACCGCGGTCAACGCCTGCTGCAACGCCTCGTGCCGGGCGGACACCTCGTCCAGGTCCCGCCCGCGCTCGCGCAGGAAGTGCTCGGCCGCCGGGCGGGTCCCGTGCCGCACCAGCAGTTCGTCGAGTTCGCTGCGGCGGCTGACCACCACCACTCGCGGGGCGAGTGTCGCGCTCATCGCGGTCCTTCGCCGAGCCGGGCCAGCGCGCCGGTGAGCAGGTCCGGGGTGACCGTGAGCTGGCCGATCTCGGGCAGCTGCCCGGCGAGTTCGCGCAGCGCCAGCGCCTGGAGCACCGCCGTGGGCACCGTCTGGTAGGCCGCCATGCGGGCCGCCTCGGCCTCGCCTTCGGCCGCGCCGACCGCCCGCACCCGGTCGGCCTGGGCCGCCGCGAGCGTGCGCTCCTTCTCCGCCTCGCCTTGCGCGGCAGCGAGTCCGGCCGCGGCGGCCAGTTCGGCCGTGCGCCTGTCGTTGGCGCCCTTCTGCTCCACGAGCTGCTGTGCGCGCCTGGCGAGTTCGATCTTGTTCTGGAGCTCGTTCTCGGCGATCGCGCGCTCCTGCTCGACGGCCTGGGCGCGCCGCGCGTACGTGGCCTTGTCCGCGTCCTGCTGCACCGCTTCGCGAGTGGGGGTCTGGAGCGAGCGTTCGAGCTCGGGTTCGGGCCGCACCGAGACCACGCGGGCGCTGACCACCGCGACCCCGATGTCGGCGAGCCTGGCGTCCTCCGACAGCGCCGCTGCCACGTCCTCGCGCAGCCTCGGCACGGCCGAGGTGAGGGCGTCGGCGAGCGGGATCCCGGCGAGGAGGTCGAGCGCGGGCTGCTGCGCGAGTTCGGTGAGGAGGGTCGCGACCTGGTCGAGCGGCCGGGCGCGGGCCTGGCCGCGGTAGGGGTCGATCGAGAAGTCGAGCCTGGTGGCGGCCAGCGCGGGGTCGGCGATCCGGTAGGTCACGGTGGCCTGCACGGTGACGTCGGCGAAGTCGGCGGTGCGGGCGTGGAACAGCAGGGGCAGTTCGCGGTCGTCGATCGGCACCTCCGAGATCACGGCGGTGAGCGGGCGGTACCAGAACGACTGGCCGGTGCCCTCCTTGCGGGCGCGGCCGCGCTCTCCGAAGTGGACCCAGACGGTGGGGGTGCCGCGAAGGTGGCGCAGGAACAGCAGTCTCGTCACATCGGCCATGAGGGGCCTCCTTTTCTCGTCATCTTGACGATAAACCGCGTGCTACCTTATCGTCAAGGTGGTGATAATGACTCATCCGGTGTTCGCGGTCACGGTCGACCTGGTGGTCCTCACGGTCAGGGACGGTGAGCTGCACGCGCTCCTGGTGCGGCGCGGCATCGAGCCGCAGCTGGGCGAATGGGCCCTGCCCGGCGGTTTCGTCCACGCCGACGAGGACCTGCCCGCCGCCGCGCGGCGCGAGCTCGCCGAGGAGACCGGGCTCGACGCTCCGGGCGGCCATCTCGAACAGCTCGCCAGTTACGGTGCGCCCGAACGCGATCCGCGCGGCCGCGTTGTCACCGTGGCCTACCTCGCGCTCCTGCCCGACCTGCCCGTCCCGGTCGCCGGCACCGACGCGTCCGCCGCCGAGTGGGCCCCGGCAGGCCGTCGCGGCCTCGCGTTCGACCACGACCGCATCCTCGCCGACGGCGTCGAACGCGCCCGCTCCAAACTGGAGTACACCCCCCTGGCCACCGCGTTCTGCCCGCCCGAGTTCACGATCGCCACCCTCCGCGGCGTCTACGAAGCGGTCTGGGGCACCCGCATCGACCCCCGCAACTTCCACCGCAAGGTCACCGGCGCCACCGGCTTCGTCGAACCCACCGAAACGCTGACCGACGGCGACCCAGGCCGCCCCGCCCGGCTCTTCCACCGCGGCACCGCGACCCACCTCAACCCCCCGATCCTCCGCCCCCACTGACCCGCCTCCCACGCATGGACGGCGTAAGCGGCGGCCCCGGGCCGAAACGCATCGACCCGGACACCGCCGCTCACGACCCAAGTCCTAACGCGACCGCCGTGGACTCCTCGACCGGAGCCGCTTCGCTCGCGACCGCCCTGCGCCGCATCGCGGTCAACGCGATCACGACCGCCGCCACCGCCAGCAACACCGCCGCCGCGAACGCCAACCGGAAGCCCTGCACCGCCGCGTCCGGTCCCGCCGCGCCGCCGTCGAGCGCGGCCGACTCGCCCCACACCGCCACCGACGACAGCAGCGCCACCCCGATCGGCGAGCCGATCATGAACGTCGACTCCTTGACGCCCGAGGCCGCGCCCGCGTCGGCGGCGGGCACCCCGGCCAGCGCCGCGATCGAAGCCGCCACGATCCCCACCCCGAACGCCAGCCCGATCACCAGCACCGGCACGAGCACCGTCGACACCAGACCCGAGTCCGGCGTGACGCGCAGCAGCAGCGCCACCGCAACGCCGATCGCCCCGGCCCCGGCCGCCGCCATGGATCCCAGCGAGAACCGGTTCACCAGGCGCTGACCGAGCTGTGCCCCGATGACGCTGGTCGCCGCCGGTGCCAGCATGAGCAGCCCGAAACCGGTCGCGGAGTAGCCGAGCAGGCCCTGCACGTACAGCGTCACCACGAACCAGGTGCCGTTGATGGCCATGCCCATGAGCAGCAGCACCAGGTTCCCGCCCGACAGCACTGGGTTCGCGAACAGTCGCAGCGGCACCAGCGGCGTGGCCGCGCGCCGTTCGATGAGCACGAACGCCACTGCGGCTATCACGAACGCCGCCAACGAGATCAGCACCGTCGGGTGGCCCCAGCCGGTCTCGGGCACCGCCGAAATGCCGTACACGAGCGCCGCGAGCCCGCCAGTGGCGGTGACCGCGCCGCCGACGTCGAAGCCGCGTCCGCTCGAGGCCGCGCCGTCGCGGTCGAGCACCCGCAGCACCGCCGCGAACACGATCACGCCCACGGGAATGTTGATGAAGAAGATCCAGCCCCAGCCGGGGCCGTCGATGAGCGGACCGCCGAGTACGAACCCGGCGATCCCGCCGAGCCCGCCCACGCTGGCCCACATGCCGAGGGCCTTGTTGCGCACCGGGCCCTCGGCGAAACTGACCATGAGGATCGAGAGCGCGGCGGGCATCACCAGCGCCGCCCCCACGCCCTGCGCGATCCGCGCGGCCACCAGGACCTCGGCGGTCCAGGCGATCCCGCACAGCCACGAGGTCACGGTGAACAGCCCGAGCCCGGTCAGGAACACGCGGCGGCGTCCGAACCGGTCGGCGAGCCGCCCGCCGAGCATCGTCAGCCCTCCCAGGGCGAGCGTGTATCCGGTCACCACCCATTGCAGCCCGGCCGGACTGAAGCCCAGGTCGGTCCGCATCGACGGCAACGCGGTGATGACGGTGGCGGTGTCGACCACCACCAGGAAGGCGACGCTGCTCAGCAGGCCCAGCACGGTCCACTGCCGGGCCGTCAGCCTCGGTTTCATGTCTTCGGTGTTCATGGCGTTCCAATCCTCGATCCGGGTGTCGACGCCCACGGTGCCGAGGAGGGGTTACGGCATCGTTCCGGTCGGGTGCCGCCGCGTTCCGGTCCGCGCCGGTGGCCCGACACCGGATCGGTCGCTAGCGTTGCCCCATGCGTTTCGGAGTGCTGGGCCCGGTGACCGTGTGGGACGCGACCGGCCGGGCCCTCGACGTCCCCGGCGTCAAGGTCCGCGCCGCCCTGGCGGTGCTGCTCGTACACCGCGGGCAGGTCGTCTCGGCCGACCGACTCATCGCGGCCCTGTGGGGCGACGACGCGCCGCAAAACGCCCCGACCGTGCTGCGCTCCAAGGTCTCGCAACTGCGCCGAGTGCTGACCGAGGCCGGTTTCGACGCCCGCGCCGTGCTCGACTGGCGGCCCCCGGGCTACGTGCTCGACGTCCCGGCCGACCTCGTGGACGCCGAACGCTTCGCCGCCACCGGAGATCTGGAGCTGTGGCGCGGCGAGGCCTACGGCGAATTCCGCGACCACCGCTTCGCCCGCGCTGCGGTGGCCGAACTCGACGAGCTGCGCCTGGCGGCCACCGAGACGCACGCCCGCGAACGCGTCGAGGTCGACGCCGCGGCCGTCGCGGGGGAGCTGGCCGCGCTCGCTTGGCGACACCCGCTGCGCGAGAGTCTGCACGCGGTGTGGATGCGCGCGCTCGCCCGCGCGGGTCGCCCGAGCGAGGCCCTGGCAGTGCACGCTGCGCTGGCTGCGCGCCTTCGCGACGCGTTCGGGACCGACCCCGGGCCCGAGGTCGCGGCCGTCCACGTCGAACTCCTGCGGCCCGCCGAACCGGTCGCGCCCGCTCCGGTCGCGCCGCTGCCCGACCCGGTGGCCGAGCTCGTAGGCCGCGCCGAACCGCTCCGCGAGCTCAGGAAGCTCCTGGCCGCCCACCGACTCGTCACGGTCACCGGCCCCGGCGGCGTCGGCAAGACCCGCCTGGCCCTGGAGGCCGCACACGGCACCGACGAGACCGACGGCGCGGCGTTCGTCGACCTCTCAGGGCTCCCTGCGGGGACCGACGCGGCGGCCGTCACCGCCGCAGTCGCGGCCCAGCTCGGCGTGCGCGACGACCCGGCCTCCGGCGCGAGCCGCAATCTCGGTGCGCGCCTTGACGAGCGGCTCGGGTCCTGGCTGATGGAACGCCGCATGCTCCTCGTCCTCGACAACTGCGAGCACCTCACCGCCGCCGCGCGAGCCCTGGTCCGGCGGCTCCTGTCCTGGTCCAAGGGGCTCCGCGTGGTCGCCACCAGCCGCGAGGCGCTGCGGCTGCCCGAGGAGCACCTCCTCGCGCTCGACTCGTTGCCCGCGCCCCCAGCGGGCACCCCGTTCGCGGTGTTCGACTTGGAGCGCTACAGCGCGGTGAAACTGCTCGTCGACCGCGCCGCCGCCGCGGGCGCCCGCATCGGCGACACCCCTGACGAGATGCGCTCCGCCGCGGCGATCGCCCGCCGCCTCGACGGCCTGCCGCTCGCGCTCGAACTGGCCGCAGCGCGCCTCCCGGCCTTCGGCCTCGACGCGCTCGAACGCCGCCTTGACGACCGGTTCCGGCTGCTGCGCACCGCCCCCGGCGGCGTTCCCGAACGCCACGCCACACTCGAAGCGGTCATCGCCTGGAGCTGGGACCAACTGCCCGAACCCGAACGCCTGCTCCTGGCCCGCATGGCCATCGCCCCCGGCGGCCTCACCCTCGACGCGGCCGAGGCCTGCTGCGGCGGCGATGGTGTCGACGTGCTCGTCGCACTGCCCCGCCTGGTCGAGCAGTCCCTGCTCACCGTCGCCCACACCCCCGACGGGCCGCGCTACCGAATGCTCGAATCGGTGGCCGCGTTCGCCCGCGACCGCCTCGCCGAATCCGGAGGCACCGCCAAGGCCGCCGACCGCCACGCCGCGCATTTCCTCGCCCTGGCAGCCGATCTCGACCCCGAACTACGAGGCTCCGGGCAGCGCCGCGCGCTCGACGTGCTCCGCTCCGAAGCGGACAACCTCCGCGCCGCGCTCCGCCACCACAGCGGCGTGGAGGCCGCCGACCGGCTCGTCTGGTTCTGGATCCTCACCGGCCGCCTCACTGAAGCCGAACGCGAACTCTCGCGGCTGATCGCTACGGCGGCACCGTCACCGGAACGCACCCGCGCCGAAACCTGGG
This sequence comes from Glycomyces sp. NPDC046736, assembly GCF_040645615.1. Classification (NCBI taxonomy): domain Bacteria; kingdom Bacillati; phylum Actinomycetota; class Actinomycetes; order Glycomycetales; family Glycomycetaceae; genus Glycomyces; species Glycomyces sp. NPDC046736. The sequence goes on from NZ_JBEYYO010000001.1 coordinate 230,058, forward strand.
CCTCCGCGCTTCGCATGCGCCTGGACCCCAAGCGGATCGCACCCATGCCCACAGTGGTCGAATCCCGCGCCGACTGGTTCCTGCTGCTCACCCACCTCGCCGCCCGAACCCCGATCGCCGAACCGCCGCGATCCCACGGCGACCCCTGGCTTGAAGCGGCCCTGGAGTTCACGCGCGCCCTCCGCGCCTGGAACCTGGGCGACCTCGAAACGGCCGCGCTCGCGGCCGCGCGCAGTCGCGACGCGTTCGACGACCTCGGCGACGCTTGGGGCGCACTGCAAACCCTCGACCTCCTCAGCCGAGCCGCGGACGCCAGGGGCGGCGACGGCGCCACGCTCGACGCTGAAGCGCTCCGAGTCGCCGAAGACCTCGGTCTGACCAGCGACCTGTCCCGCATCCTGTCGCGCCTGGGCCGCCGGGCCCTGCGCGAACGCGACTTCGATACGGCCGCGGCGCATTACCGGCGCGCACGCGACCTCGCCGCCGAGCAGTGCGACGCGATGGTCTACGACGAGGCCGAAGCCGGGCTCCGTGCGGTGAGCGAACGGAACCCTTTGCCGCCAGAGGTCGACTTCAAGCCCCCGGCGTGCGCGGCTGACCCCGGCCTGGGACCCGTAGGCGCGTGAGCATCCCTGTCAGTCGGTTTCGATGCCCAATCGGGTCGCAATTGCTTCGAGGGCTGCGAGGTCTTCGGGGGCCAGACGGTCGATGAAGTGGTCTCGCACCGATTCGAGGTGGGTCGGGGCCGCGGATTCGAGGGTTTTCATTCCCTTGTCGGTGAGGGTGAGCAGGCAGCCTCTGCCGTCGGTGGGGTCGGGGGCTCGGTGGAGGAGGCCTCGGGATTCCATGCGGGTGGCGTGGCGGGAGAGGCGGCTTTTGGACCAGGCCATCTTGTCGGCCTGCTCGCCGAGGGTGCTGGTGCGGCCGGGGCGTTCGGAGAGGGTGCTGAGGACTTCGTAGTCGGCTTCGGAGAGCCCGATCGCGGCGAGGTCGCGCGCGGTGCCGGTCTGGACGGCGACCATGATGCGGCGGAAGGCCCGCCAGGCGCGCTCTTCGTCGGGGTTCAACCAGCGGACGGCCCTCGGCGAGGGAGTCGTTGACATGTAATCAACGTAGCATGTAGCATTCGTTTCCATGTCAACGAAAAAACTTCGCGTCATCGTCTTGACCGCCAGCACCCGCCCCGGCGCGCTCGGTCCCGCCGTGTCCCGCTGGTTGACCGACGCGGTCGCAGCGCGCGCAGCGGAGCTCGACGTCGAACTCGTCCCGCTCGCCCTCGGCGACCTGAACCTGCCGTTCCTGGACGAGGAGGAGCATCCCTCCTCAGGGCTCTACCGCCACGAGCACACCCGTCGCTGGAGCACCATCGTGGACGCGGCGGACGGGTTCATCGCCCTCACGCCCGAGTACAACTACGGCATGCCCGCGACCTTGAAGAACGCGCTCGACTACCTCAGCGCCGAGTGGGCCTGGAAGCCGATCGGCTTCGTCAGCTACGGCAACACCTCGGCTGGCACCCGCGCGGTGCAGCACGCCAAGCAGGTCGTGACCACCCTGCGCATGGTGCCCCTCGGGGCCACCGTCGCCATCCGCATAGGCGACGCGGTCGAGGAGGGGCACCTGCGCCCGGACCCGGCCCGCGACGCGGCGGCCATAGCGGTGCTCGATGAGTTGGTCCGGGTCGCGAACGCGTTGCGTCCCATGCGCGAACGTGCCCGGCCCGGCAGCGGGCCCGGCCCGATTCCGGGCTCCTACATCCGGACCCTGACCCCTGACGACGCCCCGGAGGTGACCGTCCTCCAGCGCGGCTGCTGGGTCGAAGAGGCGATCGTCAACGGTTCCTTGGACATCCCGGCGCTGCACGAGTCGGTGGACGAGGTCCGCGAGTGGCTCGCGGCGTGGCACACCACCGGCCTGTGGCTCGACGGCCGCCTGCTCGGCATGGTGCGGACCCGCCGCGTCGAGGACGCCTGGGACATCGGCCGCCTCGCCGTGGTCCCCGACCAGCGCGGCAGGGGCCTGGGCCGGTGGCTGCTCCGCGCCGCCGAAGCGGCCGCCGAGCCCGGCTGTGGCCGCATCCTCTTGTTCACCGGCGCGAAGAGCCTCCAGAACATCGCTCTCTATGAGAGCGAGGGCTTCCGGATCTCCACTGCCGCGGCTCCCGAAGGGGCCGTCAGCCTTGTCAAGGACGCGCGGCTTCTCGCCGAGGTCGGCGACTGACCTACCAGGAGGCCTTGCGCACCCCGGGCAGTTCCCCGCGGTGCGCCATCTCCCGGAGCCGCACCCGCGAGAGCCCGAACTTCCGGTTGAAACCTCTCGGGCGGCCGTCCACGGCGTCGCGGTTCCGCAGCCGGGCCGCCGACGAGTCCCGTGGTAGCCGCTGGAGCCGCACCACGGCCGCGGCCCGCGCCTGCGGATCGGTTCCGGGGGCGGCGATGAGGCGCTTGAGCTCCGCCCGCCGCTCCCGGTAACGGTCGGCCAATGCCTTTCGCTTGCGCTGCTTGGCGATCGCGCTCTTCTTGGCCATTACCGCTCCTCTCTGAACTCGACGTGCCGCCGCGCGATCGGGTCGTATTTGCGCAGGACCATCCGGTCGGGGTGGTTCCTGCGGTTCTTCCTGGTGACGTACGTGTAGCCGGTCCCCGCGGTCGACCGCAGCTTCACCACCGGCCGAACGTCGGTGCTCTTCGAGGCCATCAGACCTTCCTTCCCCTCGCTCGCATCCGCGCCACCACGGCTTCGACCCCGTCGCGGTCCACGATCTTGATCCCCTTGGTCGACAACCGGAGCCGCACATGCCGCCCTTCGCTCGCCAGGAAATACCGCTTCGTCTGCAAGTTCACGTTCCACCGCCTGCGGGTCTTCTTTTTCGACCACGGCACGTTGTTGCCGAATCCGGGTCCGGCCCCGGTCACATCGCATGTTCTGGGCACTGTCGCCCTCCTTTCGAGTCTCATATTATAATGACAATCGTTTTCAATAAGAACGGAGGTCCCATGTCCCGACTCGCCCAGCCCGGAGCCGCGCCGCCGCAGGCCGACCTGCGCCCCGCGCTGACCCTCATGACCGGCTTCGCACCCGACGCGACCGACGCGGCCGCCGACCTGCTCACCAGCGCCGACCCGACGCTCCTGGTCGTCGGCTACGACCTCGGCGCCCTCGCCGACGAGGGCACCGTCCGCCGCACCGTGCGCGACGGCAGCGGCCTCATCGAGGACGAGCGCACCGCCCTCGAGCACGGCTGCCTCTCCTGCACCGTCCGCGAAGACCTCATCCCGGCACTCGTGCGCCTCGCCCGCACCAGGCCGGCGAGCGACCTCGTGCTGGTCCTCCCGCCCAACATGGAACCGGAGACCGTGGCCGCGGCCTGCTCGTGGACCCACCACGACGGCGCGCCCGTCACCGACGCAGTCCGCATCGACTCCGTCGTCGCCGTCTGCGACCCGGCGAGCCTGCTGGCCACCCTCGACTCCGACCAGGACCTCGCCGACCGCGACCTCCACGCCGCCGACGACGACGCCCGCTCCGTGGCCGACACCGCCGCCCGCCAGATCGAATACGCCGACACCGTCCTCCTCTGGGCCCCGGGCCTGGACCCCGACTTCGAACACGCCCGCCTCGCGGTCCTGCTCCAGCGGCTCAACCCCTGGGCCCGCCACCTCGTGGTCGACGAGGCCGAACCCGCGTGGCTCTCCACCCGCCTGCGCCGCAGCGGCCGCTTCGACCCCGACGGGCCCGAGCCCTACGGCCGCGGCCTGGAGGGCTACGCCGTCGGATGCCATGAGCCCGAACCGGACTGCGGCGTCGTCGCCGCCCTCTACCGCGCCCGCCGCCCCTTCCACCCCGGCCGCTTCCACCGCGCGCTCTCGACCATCACCGAACGCACCCTCCGCGGCCGCGGCCACCTCTGGCTCGCCTCCCAACCCGACGCGATCGTGGCCTGGGAGTCGAGCGGCGGCGGCGTCTCCATGGGCGAACTCGGGCGCTGGCTCGCGGCCACCCCCGACGAGGAGTGGGACGACTCCAGCCCCGAACGCCGCGTCAACGCCGACCTGCACTGGGACCCCGACTACGGCGACCGGGAGATCCAGCTCGCGTTCGTGGGCCTGCACTTCGCGGCCGACGAGCTCACGGCCCTCCTCGACGCCTGCCTCCTCACCGACGCCGAGGCCGCGCAGGGCCGCGCGCGGTGGCGCGAGTACGAGGACCCGTTCGCCGGTTGTTTCGAAGTCAACGAAGGGAATCCGAAATGAAGCAGGGCATCCATCCGAAGTACGACTACGTGGTCTTCCGCGACCGGGGGGCGGATTTCTCGTTCCTGACCCGGTCCACGGCCACGTCGGCTGAGACCGTGGAATGGGAGGACGGGCGCGCCTATCCGGTGATCGACGTGCAGATCTCTTCGGCCTCGCACCCGTTCTGGACCGGCAAGAGCCGCGTTCTCGACGACGAAGGCCGCGTCGCCAAGTTCTACAAGAAGTACGGCCAGAAGTCAGAGGCCTGACTTCGGGGGAGCGGCGCCGGATCGGACACAATCGAGGCATGACCGGCGCCTTCCTCCACCCCGACCTGCGCTCCGCCGTCGCCGGGGCCCTCGCCGCCGAAGTCGGCGCGCGACTCACCGACATCTACCTCCCCGACGGCCGGGCTCCCGACGACCTGTGGGCCATCGGCCGCGCACCCGACGACCGCACCCCGGGCAATCGCTTCCGCGACGTCGCCCGCCACGTCCGCGTCCAGGGCCGCCGCGCGCTCTACATCGCGGCCGACGGCACCCGCACGGCCCTGAACCTTCCCCGAGGCGCCCTTGCCGCGCACCGCGAACCGCTGGTGCCGCGCTCGGCAGCCGTCGTCTGGTCGCAGTTCCCGGCCCCGGACACCCGCGTCTACGTCCCGGTCTCGGGCACCTTCGACCTCGGCGGCATGGCCGACATGGTGGTCGTCTCGGGCAACGTGGTCTACCGCCTCACCGTCGACGTCGGCCCCCGCGCCCTCAAGCGGTTCGTCCCCGACGTCTCCCGCGGCTTCGACGCCGGTCCCTGAGGCGGGCGGTCGGGGCGTTTCGCGAGCTAGCGTGATCCCATGCTGCTCATCGGAATCGCGCTCGGCGTGGTGTACCTCGTGTGGGGTTCGACCTATCTCGGGATCGGGGTCATGGTCGAGGACATGCCGCCACTCGTGGCCGCCGGGACGCGGTTCCTCGCTGCCGGGATCCTCCTCGGCGCGATCCTCTCGCTGCGCGGCGGGTGGCGGCGCCTCAAGGTCGACCGCGTCCAGTTCTGGTCCAGCGCGCTCCTGGGCCTTCTCCTGCCGGTCCTCGGCCAGGGCGCGGTCACCGCCGCCGAGAGCGGCGGAGCCCCTTCAGGCCTGACGGCCCTGCTCGTGGCGGCCGTCCCGCTGTGGGTCCTGCTCTACCGCAGGCTCTCGGGCGAACGCCCCTCCCGCGCCGCCGTCGCCGGGGCCGCCGTCGGCTTCCTCGGCCTCGCCGGGCTCCTGGCCTCCAACGGCCTCACCGGCGACTTCCCGTTCTGGACCATCGCCCTGGTCGCGTTCTCCTCCGTCTCCTGGGCGTTCGGCTCCTGGTTCCAGTCCCGCCTCCGCCTGCCCCGCGACCCGTTCGTGACCGCGGTCTACCAGATGCTCACCGGCGGAGCGCTCCTCACCGCCACGGGCCTGCTCGCCGGGGAGCGCATCGAACCCTCGACCTACGCCGCGAGCTCCTGGATCGCCTGGACCTACCTCGTGGTCTTCGGCTCCGTAGTGGCCTTCTCCGCGTACGTGTGGCTCCTCCACTCCGCTCCGGTCTCCCTGGTCGCGACCTACGCCTACGTCAACCCCCTGGTCGCGGTCCTCCTGGGCTGGCTCATCCTCGACGAGGCCGTCACCGTCCCGATCGTCGCCGGAGGCGCCGCCGTCCTCCTCGCCGTCGCAGTGGTCCTCAGAGCCGAACGCCCCAGACCGCCCACTACCGTTCCCACACAAGGCGACAACTCCGAGCTGACCCAGAAAGGACCACGATGAGCACCCCGCCAGACGGACTGCCCCGCTACCGAGTCTTGACCGGACCGGACGACGAGGCGTTCTGCCGACGCGTGAGCGAGGCGCTGGACCTCGGCTACCGGCTGCATGAAGGCCCCTCGGTCACGTTCAACGGCGCCCGCGTCATTGTGGCGCAGGCGCTGCTCTGGCCCGCTGATGAAGTGCCCGCGAGGTAGCCGCGCCGACAGCCGATCCGATGCGGAGACGTCCAGGGCCTACCCGTAGGCGAGGTAGCGGCCCGGCTTTCCGGGCTCCTCGACCGTGAAGCGCAGTTCGAGGTCGGTTCGAGCGATGAGCGCGACCTGCTGTGTGAACAGTTCGCTGGTCATGAACAGGTGCCCGTCGAGCCGCCAGTCCCGGGCCAGCCACTCCCCGAGCGTGTCGAGCAGGCCCCGGTCGAAGGCCGTGCCGAGCAGGGGCCTGCGGACCCAGTAGTAGATCGCCGCCTGGTAGTCGTCCCAGCGGTGCCCGCCTGCCGGAGTGATGGTCGCGGCCTTGAACGCGCGAGTGTCGGTCGGCATGAAGTAGACGCAGCCGAGGCACTCGGTCCCGGCCGGGTCGGTCACGGTATAGGTGAACGCCCGGCCCTCGGCATGGCGCTCCTCCAGCATGACCAGGTCCTCCCGGTTGGCGGCGACCGTGAAGTCCTCCGCCGGCCAGCCCGTCTGCTCCCAGCCGAGCAGGTACTCCCGACTCTCCATCACCGCCGCGTAGTCCATCTCGGCATCGGCGGCCGTGATCGGGCGAAGCACGAAGCCGTCCCCGGCCAGACCGCTCGGAACCTCCTGGGACGCAAGGTCGAAGGCCATGGCTTCCTCCCGAATCGTCGGCGAATCCCCAACGAGCGCATAGCACCCGAGAACATCAAAACCCGCACAGGCGCCAGACGCTGTGCGGGTTGGTGACGTAGCCCGGGTGGGATTCGAACCCACACTGTACGGGTTTTGAATCCGTCTTCTCTGCCAGTTGGAATACCGGGCCGTGGCCGGGCCGCTGGGGCCTGGTCGGTGCATATGGTACCCCTGGGGCGAGGCGGCCGATGTTTGGGCCCTGCCGTCCGAAACGCTCGGCATAGGCAGGTGCGGACGCAGTCGGCTGCGGCTAAGCTAGCGTCCTGGTGTGCCTGTTTCGCCGCACGCCCTACCTACCGTCCAGACGCGTATGAAAGGTACGGACCGCATGACGAGCAAGGCCGCCGAGGAGCCGCGCAAGCGCGTGCTCATCGCCGAAGACGAGGGGCTCATCCGCCTCGACCTGGCCGAGATGCTCACCGAGGAAGGCTATGAGGTCGTAGCCGAGGCCGCCGACGGCGAAGCCGCCGTCCGCCTCGCCCAAGAGCACCAGCCCGACCTGGTGATCTGCGATATCCAGATGCCGATCATGGACGGACTCCAGGCAGCCGAGAAGATCGTGTCCGCGCGCATCGCGCCGGTCGTGATCCTCACCGCCTTCAGCCAGCGCGACCTCATCGCCAGGGCCCAGTCGGCCGGGGCCATGGCGTACCTCGTCAAGCCCTTCCAGAAGTCCGACCTCGTGCCCGCCATCGAGCTCTCGCTCACGCGCTTCGCCGAGATGACCGCCCTGGAGAACGAGGTCGCGAACCTCACCGAGCGGCTCGAGGTCCGCAAGCTCGTGGACCGCGCCAAGGGCCTGCTCATGACCCAGTACGGGATGCCCGAGCCGGACGCGTTCCGCTGGATCCAGCGCGCCGCGATGGACCACCGCCTCTCAATGCGCGCCGTCGCCGAGCGCGTCATCGCCGAAGCGGAGCAGAAGGAAGCCCAGGAAGCCGAATAGGCGAACCCGGTACTCGAACGGCCCGCGGCCCCCAGGCCGCGGGCCGTTCCGCGTCCCCGGGCCACGCCGTCCCCGGGTTTGTCACACGCACTCGATAGGCTCGGGGGCGTGACCGCTTCCGAATCGCGCCTGCTCCTGATCGACGGCCATTCCATGGCCTTCCGCGCCTTCTTCGCGCTTCCCGCCGAGAAGTTCGCCACCGACGACGGCCAAGTCACGAACGCCGTCTACGGCTTCGCGTCGATGCTCATCAACCTGCTCAAGGCCGAGGAGCCCTCGCACGTCGCGGTCGCCTTCGACGTCTCCCGCCGCTCCTTCCGCACCGAGGAGTACGCCGCCTACAAGGACGGCCGCGGCGAGACCCCCGAGGAGTTCAAGGGCCAGATCCCGATCATCCAGGAACTCCTCGACGCGTTCGGGATCCCTTGGCTCACCAAGGAGAACTACGAGGCCGACGACATCATCGCCACCCTCGCCACCCGGGCCGAGGCCGCCGGGCTCGCGACCCTCATCTCCTCGGGGGACCGGGACGCGATCCAGCTCGTCAACGACTCGGTGACCCTCCTCTACCCGGTCAAGGGCGTCACCGAACTCGCCCGCTACAACCCGGCCGCCGTGGAGGAGAAGTACGGCGTCACCCCCGAGCGCTACCGGGACCTCGCCGCGCTGGTGGGGGAGAAGGCCGATAACCTCCCCGGCGTCCCCGGCGTGGGCCCCAAGACCGCCGCCAAGTGGATCGCCAAGTACGGCTCGATCGACGGCCTGGTCGCCAAGGCCGACGAGCTCACCGGCAAGGCCGGGCAGAGCCTGCGCGACCACCTCGACGACGTGCTGCGCAACCACCGCCTCAACAACCTCGTGCGCGACCTCGAACTCGACCGCGACGTGCCCGACCTCGCCTGGGAGGGCTGGTCGGTCGCCGAGACCAACCGCCTCTTCGACGCCCTCCAGTTCCGCGCCCTCGGCGAGCGCCTCAACGCAGGCCTCGCCCAGAAGGCCGTCGGCGCGGTGGCCGCTCCCGCCGCCGAGGTCGCCAACGTCGAAGCCGCCGCGCTCGTCCCAGGCGGCCTGGCCGCCTGGCTCGACGCCCACACCGGTGACGTGGCGCTCGCGTTCTCGGGCACCTTCCTCTCCGGCGCGGGCTCCTTCGACTCGATCGCGCTCGCCGAAGGCGGCGAGGCGCTCTGGTTCGAGCCCGCGCAGCTCGACGCCGTGGACGAGCGGGCCTGGGCCGACTGGCTCGCCGACCCCGCCCGCGGCAAGATCGTGCACGACGCGAAGGCGTTCCTGTGGGGCGCCGACGCCGCGGGCTGGCCCGAGGTCGCCGGCCTCAAGGCCGACACGGTGATCGCGGCCTACCTCCTCAAGCCCGAGCAGCGCTCGTACGCGCTCGGCGACCTCGCGATGCAGTTCCTGGGCCGCGAGCTCGACACCCCTGAGTCGCCCGCCGACGACGGCGCTCTGGTGGGCCTGGACGCGGCCATGTCCGACCGCTCCTCGCGCCTGGAGTCCGACGCGGCCGCCGCCGCGGCCATCGGGGAGCTCGCCGTCGAGCAGGCCCATCGCCTGAAGCAGCGCGAGCAGCTGCGCCTGGCCGACGAGATGGAGTACCCGCTGGTCGGGGTCCTGGCCCGCATGGAGATCCTGGGGATCGCCGCCGATGAAGGGCACTTCGCCGACATCGAGGCCTCGTTCGCCGCGCAGTCCAAGGAGGCCACCGACCGCGCCCACGAGATCGTGGGCCGCCCGTTCAACGTCGGCTCGCCCAAGCAGCTCCAGGAGATCCTCTTCGACGAGCTGGGGATGCCCAAGACCAAGCGCACCAAGACCGGGTATACCACGAACGCCGAGGCGCTCGGGCAGCTGTTCGCCAAGACCGGGCACCCGCTGCTGGAGCAACTGCTGCGCTTCCGCGACGTGGAGAAGCTCAAGCAGATCGTGGCCACGCTGCGGGCCACGATCCAGACCGACGGGCGCATCCACACCACGTTCCACCAGACCGTGGCCGCCACCGGCCGCCTCTCGTCCTCGGACCCGAACCTCCAGAACATCCCGGTCCGCTCCGAGGCCGGGCGCGACATCCGCGCCGGGTTCGTCGTCTCCGAGGGCTACGAGTCGCTCATGACGATCGACTACAGCCAGATCGAGATGCGCATCATGGCCAGCCTGACCGGCGACGAGGGCCTGATCGACGCGTTCGTCCAAGGCGAGGACATCCACCGGGCCGTGGCCGCGAAGGTCTTCTCCGTGGCCCCCGGCGAGGTCACCGCCGAGCACCGCCGCAAGATCAAGGCCATGTCCTACGGCCTGGCCTACGGCCTGTCCACCTACGGGCTCAGCCAGCAGCTGGCGATCTCCACCGAAGAGGCCCAGCAGCTCTCGAACGACTACTTCGACCGCTTCGGGAAGGTCCGCGACTACCTGCACCGGGTGGTCGAGGAGGCCCGCAAGACCGGCTACACCGAGACCATCATGGGCCGCCGCCGGTACTTCCCCGACCTCACCTCCGACAACCGCCAGCGCCGCGAGATGGCCGAGCGGGCCGCGCTCAACGCCCCCATCCAGGGCAGCGCCGCCGACATCATGAAGACCGCGATGCTCGGCGTCGACCGCGCCCTGCGCGAGTCCGGGCTCGCCTCGCGGGTCCTGCTCCAGGTCCACGACGAACTCGTCTGCGAGGTCGCGCCCGGCGAGGCCGACCGGCTCGAAGCGCTCGTGCGCGAGCAGATGTCGGGCGCCGCGCGGCTCGACGTGCCGCTCACCGTCTCGGCCGGGTTCGGCGACTCCTGGGAAGCGGCCGCGCACTGACCGTGCGCGATCTCACCTCCGGGCCCGCCCCCCGCGGCGCGGGCCCGGCGGCCGCCCCCTCGTCCGGTGTCGGTGGACACGAGGTCCGGCCCGGACTGGCGCGGGATTATCGCGCACGGTAATCTGGACTGGCCTGGGCATGTCCGCGTCCTCAGAATGGAGCAGGACGCATGCCAGCGGCGAAGGCGGCCCGGGAACGAACTGCGAGTATTCGCGTCTTGCGAGGGCGCGGGTGCGAGCCCACGATTCTTACGTATCCGGAGCACCAGCCCACATGACGAGCAGCATCGAGGCCACCTCGAGCAACGCTGAGAACAGCACGGTCGAAGAGACTTTTTCGGACGAGGAACTCCTCGCCGCGATCGACGCGACCATCAAATACTTCAATGACGGCGATATCGTCGAAGGTACCGTCGTCAAGGTCGATCGGGATGAAGTCCTGCTCGACATCGGCTACAAGACCGAGGGCGTCATCCCCTCGCGCGAGCTGTCGATCAAGCACGACGTGGATCCCGAAGACGTCGTCTCTGTGGGCGACCACGTCGAGGCCCTCGTCCTCCAGAAGGAGGACAAGGAAGGCCGTCTGATCCTCTCGAAGAAGCGCGCCCAGTACGAGCGCGCCTGGGGCACCATCGAGAAGATCAAGGAAGAGGACGGCGTCGTCCGCGGCTCGGTCATCGAAGTGGTCAAGGGCGGTCTCATCCTCGACATCGGCCTGCGCGGCTTCCTGCCCGCGTCGCTGGTCGAGATGCGTCGTGTGCGCGACCTCCAGCCGTACGTGGGCCGTGAGCTCGAAGCCAAGATCATCGAGCTCGACAAGAACCGCAACAACGTGGTCCTGTCGCGTCGCGCCTGGCTGGAGCAGACCCAGTCCGAGGTCCGCACCGAGTTCCTGCACCAGCTGGCGAAGGGCCAGGTCCGCAAGGGCACGGTCTCCTCGATCGTCAACTTCGGCGCGTTCGTCGACCTCGGTGGGGTCGACGGCCTGGTCCACGTCTCCGAGCTGTCTTGGAAGCACATCGACCACCCGTCCGAGGTCGTCGAGGTCGGTCAGCCGGTCGAGGTCGAGGTCCTCGAGGTGGACCTGGACCGCGAGCGCGTCTCCCTGTCGCTGAAGGCGACCCAGGAAGACCCGTGGCGCCAGTTCGCCCGCACCCACGCGATCGGTCAGATCGTGCCGGGCAAGGTCACCAAGCTCGTCCCCTTCGGCGCGTTCGTGCGCGTCGAGGACGGCATCGAGGGCCTGGTGCACATCTCTGAGCTGGCCGAGCGCCACGTGGAGGTGCCCGAGCAGGTCGTCAAGGTCGGCTCCGACGCCATGGTCAAGGTCATCGACATCGACCTGGACCGCCGCCGGATCTCGCTCTCGCTCAAGCAGGCCAACGAGGCCTTCGTCGAGAACGAGGAGCAGTTCGACCCGACGCTGTACGGCATGGCCGCGCAGTACGACGACCAGGGCAACTACATCTACCCGGACGGTTTCGACTCCGAGACCGGCGAGTGGATGGAGGGCTTCGACGAGGCCCGCGAGGAGTGGGAGCGGCAGTACGCCGAGGCCCGCACCCGCTGGGAGGAGCACGGCAAGCAGATCGCCGAGCGCGTCATCACCGAGGCTCCCGCCAAGCCCGCCGAGGGCGAAGCCGCCCCCAAGGGCGACAAGGGCGGGGCCAAGAAGACGACCTCCGAGTCGAAGAAGTCCGCGCCGGCCGAGCCCCAGGGCACGCTGGCCACTGACGAGGCGCTCGCGGCTCTGCGCGAGAAGCTCGCCGGAAACTAAACCTGTCACTCTTTAAACTGACAGACCACTGCCCGTCCCAGGCCGTTCGCCTGGGGCGGGTAGTGTTTTATCTGTGCTTAAAGTCGCATTGACCGGTGGCATCGGAGCCGGTAAGAGCACGGTCGCAGCGAAGCTGTCAGAGCTCGGGGCGAGCGTCATCGACGCTGACGCCCTGTCCCGCGAGGTGGTGGCCCCTGATACCGAGGGCCTCGCCGCGGTGGTCTCCCGCTTCGGTCCCGTAGTGCTCACCGCAGACGGCTCGCTCGACCGCGCCGCGCTCGCATCGCTCGTCTTCGACTCGGCCCCCGCGCGGGCCGAACTGGAGGCGATCGTGCACCCGCGCGTCCGAGCCCGTGCCCGAGAGATCACCGAGAACCTGCCCGAGGACGCCATAGTCGTCCAAGACATCCCGCTCCTGGCCGAGACCGGCCAGGCGCCCGGATTCCATCTCAACATCGCCGTCGAGGCCCCGCGCGAGCTGCGGCTCGAACGGCTCGCCGCGCGCGGCCTGTCCCGCGAGGACGCCCTGCGCCGCATCGACGCCCAGGCCTCCGACGCCGAGCGGCGCGAGGTCTGCGACCTCGTCCTCGACAACCGGGACGACCTCCACGAACTCGAACGCCACGTGGCGATGCTGTGGAAGGAACGCATCCTCCCGTTCGCCGAGAACCTGCGCCTGGAGCGGGCCGAGATCCGGCCCGAGAAACTCCAGTTCGTCGAGTCCGACCCGGCCTGGCCGCACCGCTTCGAGCACCTGGCCGCGCGCCTGCGCCGCGTCATGGGCCCCAGCGCCGTCCGCATCGACCACGTCGGCTCCACGGCCGTGGCCGGGCTCCCCGCGAAGGACGTCATCGACATCCAGGTCACCGTGGTGTCCCTGCACATCGTGGACGCGTTCGCCGAGGCGCTCGGCGACGCCGGGTTCTTCGGGCGCATCCTGTTCGACTCGCCCAAACCCGAGTACCCGAACGTGGACGACTGGGAGAAGCGCTTCTATGGCTACGCCGACCCCGGCAACATCGCCCAGATCCACTTCCGCTCGATCGACAGCCCCGGACAGCGGTTCGCGCTGATGTTCCGCGACTGGCTGCGCGCCGATGCGGCCGCCCGCGCCGACTACGCCCAGGCCAAGGGCGTGCTCGCCGCGAAGGCCGACTCGGCGACCGACTACGCCGAACGCAAGGAGCCCTGGTTCGACCACGAGGGCTGGCCCCGCGCGAACCGCTGGGCCGCCGAGACGAACTGGCACGCGCCGGTCTGCTGACAGAGACGGGCGGGGCCCGGCCGAATCGGCCGGGCCCCGCACCGTCTCTGTCAGCCGATCTTCTCGCCGACCTCCCACGGGATCGCGACCATCGCGAAGTCCTCGTAGTCGACCTCGGCGCTGGCGACCCCGAAGTACGTCATCATCTCCACTTCGCGCAGCCGGTCACCGCCCACGTGGTACCGGTACGCGGACTCGCCCGCCGCGGCGTCGGCGTCACCGGCCACCGGGTACTCGACCACGTACACCGGCTCCTCGTCGTTCCCGTCCACGCGCAGCAGCGTGCCCTGCTCCAGGATCGCCGCCTCGTCGTCGGCCTCCTCGGCGCTCATCTCCAGCAGCCGGTACGCGAGCGTCTCGACCGACCCGAAGCTCTCCGAGGCGTCCTCGTCGGTGAGCGCGTGCGTTTCCCAGCCCTCCGTGGGCGGCACCTCGGGCAACTCGTCCGAATCGGCCTCGCGCACCGCGAACCCGCCCGGCCGCGCCAGCAGCAGCCGCTGCCCGGCCGCGTCCGTGACGTGCAGGTACGCCGTCATCGTGCGCCAGTCGACCGACCCGAACGCCGTGGCCACCCCGCCGTCCTCACCGGGCACCGCCAGCTCGACCTCGGCGGTCTGCGACCAGTTCTCGGCCCGCACCTGCGCCAACGTCCCGGCCAGGTCCTCGTCCACCGGCACCGGGTCGATCGCGGGCCCGCCGAGCACGTCGATCGGCACCAGCTCGGTAGCGTCGAACTTCGCCTCGCGCAGGAAGTCCGCCGCCGACAGGCTCTCCGCACCCGTGTTGACCTGGAACCGCCGCAGGTCACCCTGCTCGTCCAGCGAATACAGCGCCTCCGGGGTCGGACCGGTCTGACCCTCGGCCTCGACCATGATCGGGGCCCGGAACGAGTCCACCGGCTCGCCGTCGATGACCCCCTCCTCGCGCCACGTGGCCTTCTCGGCCAGCACCGCCGGGTCGTCGGCGGTGTCCGCCGTCAGGGTGAACAGCGAGGACGCGAGGATGTCGAACGCGGTGTCCAGCGGGGTGGCCGCGCCCGAGAGCATCTGCCGCGTGGTCCAGTCCCCTTCGGGGACCGTGACGTCGCCGAACGCCAGCTCGTCGTCGGCGTGCGAGGCCACCAGGCCCGGTATGGCCTGGACCAGGCGGTGCCCCTCGCCGTCGGGCACCCGCGCGTACAGCATCGGGGCCCGCCAGTCGAGGTAGGCGTCGACGGTGACCTGCTCGCCGTCGACCGGCAGGCTCATGCGCAGCGCGACCGGGTCGGCGCCGGCGTTGCGGTGGCGCATCCCGGCCAGCAGCGCGGCCTCCTCCTCGCTGACGGGTCGCTCGGCCCCGGGGCGGTCCGCGCCGCACGAGACCGCGAACCACCCGGCCAGGGCGATCGCGACGATGATGGCCATGACCCACATGAGGGCCGATTTCCCGGAGATTGAGGTAGTGGAGCTCACGAGGGTCAAACGAGTCGGCGCCCGAAAAGTCACCGCCGCCGCCGGGCCATGTCGTACCCCAGAGCTACGGTAGGGCCGTGGCATTCGATATTCCCCGCGCCGAGGGGCGCTTTGAGGTCGTCAGCGAGTACCGGCCGTCGGGCGACCAGCCCACGGCGATCAAGGACCTGACCGAGCGCATCGGCCGTGACGAGCGCGACGTGGTGCTGCTCGGCGCCACCGGCACCGGCAAGTCCGCCACCTCCGCGTGGCTCATCGAGCAGCTCCAGCGCCCCGCGCTGGTGATGGCCCACAACAAGACCCTCGCGGCGCAGCTGGCCAAGGAGTTCCGCGAGCTGCTGCCCAACAACGCGGTCGAGTACTACGTCTCCTACTACGACTACTACCAGCCCGAGGCCTACGTGGCCCAGACCGATACGTACATCGAGAAGGACGCCTCGATCAACGAGGAGGTCGAGCGGCTGCGCCACCGCGCCACGTACTCGCTGCTCACCCGCCGCGACGTGGTCGTGGTCGCCACCGTCTCGGCCATCTACGGGCTCGCCACGCCCGCCGAATACCTCGAGCAGGCCACCGAGGTCGCCGTGGGCCAGGAGTGGGACCGCGACAAGCTGCTGCGCCGCCTCGTGGACGTCCAGTACAGCCGCAACGACATCGCCTTCACCCGCGGCACCTTCCGGGTCCGCGGCGACACGATCGAGATCATCCCGGCCTACGAGGAGCTGGCGATCCGCATCGAGATGTTCGGCGACGAGATCGACCGGCTCTACTACCTGCACCCGATCACCGGCGACGTGATCCGCGAGGTCGACCGGGTGCTCATCTTCCCCGGCTCGCACTACGCCACCGGCAACGAGCGCATGACCCGCGCGATCGCCACCATCGAGGCCGAGCTGGAGGAGCGCCTCGCCGAGCTGGAGTCCCAGGGGAAGCTCCTGGAGGCCCAGCGCCTGCGCATGCGCACCGTGTTCGACCTGGAGAACATGAAGCAGACCGGCACCTGCAACGGCATCGAGAACTACTCGCGCCACATCGACGGCCGCGCCCCGGGCACTCCGCCGCACACGCTGCTGGACTACTTCCCCTCCGACTTCGTCACGATCCTCGACGAGTCGCACCAGACCGTGCCGCAGATCGGGGCGATGTCCGAGGGCGACGCCTCGCGCAAGCGCAACCTGGTCGACCACGGGTTCCGCCTGCCCAGCGCCCAGGACAACCGGCCGCTGCGCTTCGACGAGTTCCGCGAGAGGGTGGGCCAGACCGTGTACCTCTCGGCCACGCCCGGCAAGTGGGAGCTCGCGCAGTCCGGCGGCCAGTTCGTCGAGCAGGTCATCCGCCCCACCGGCCTGGTCGACCCGCACGTGGAGATCCGGCCCACCAAGGGCCAGATCGACGACCTCATGCACGAGATCCGCGAGCGGGCCGCCAAGGACGAGCGGGTCCTGGTCACCACCCTCACCAAGAAGATGGCCGAGGACCTCACCGACTACTTCCTCGACAACGGCATCCGGGTCCGCTACCTGCACTCCGAGGTCGAGACGCTGCGCCGCGTGGAGCTGCTCGGCGAACTGCGCCGCGGCGACTACGACGTGCTCGTGGGCATCAACCTGCTCCGCGAGGGCCTCGACCTGCCCGAGGTCTCGCTCGTGGCGATCCTCGACGCCGACAAGGAGGGCTTCCTGCGCTCGGCGACCTCGCTGATCCAGACGATCGGCCGCGCGGCCCGCAACGTGTCGGGCACGGTGCTCATGTACGCCGACAACGTCACCGACTCGATGAAGGCCGCGCTGGACGAGACCGACCGCCGCCGCGAGAAGCAGGTGGCCTACAACCAGGCCAACGGCATCGACCCGCAGCCGCTGCGCAAGCGCATCGGCGACATCATGGAGGACCTGTACGACTCGGCGGCCGAGACCGCGAAGCTCGTGGAATCCGAGCGACCGGCGCGCGGCAAGTCCAAGGACGCCAAGGGCGCGGGCAAGGTCCGCTCCGAGATCCTCCAGCAAATCGACGACCGCAACGAGCAGATGCTCGCCGCCGCAAGGGAACTCCGCTTCGAACTGGCCGCGGCCTACCGCGACGAGATCGCCGACCTCAAGCGCGAGTTGCGCGACATCGACCAGGTCACGTAGGGGTTCACCGCGGCCCAGGCTCGGCGGTACCGGGGCCGCGCTAGTCCACGTCCTCGAAGTGCTCCACGAACGGGGGCTCGCTGAAGTGCGGGCCGATCGCCTCGCGCCACTTGGGGAACCGGTCGGTCTCGCGGAAGCCCTGCTCGTGGGCCTCGACGGAGTCCCATTCGATCACGAGCACGAAGCGGCTCGGGTTCTCCACGCCCTGGGTCATGCGCATCGAACGCAGCCCGGGGGAGACCCGCACGAACTCGCGGGCGGAGCGGTACGCCTCCTTGAAGGCCTCTTCCTGCCCGGGGGTGATCTTGATTTCAGCGACTTCGAGAACCATGCGGCGAGCCTGTCACAATGGAAGACGGCCTCGATGCACCTGCCGTGACCTCGAGAGTGATGTCACATATCAGACGGATGACAAGTCGGATTCTGGCAGGCAGAATTAGACGGTCTGTTCAGAATCAGGTAGATGGGGAGTATCCCGCAGCGTCCAGCGCTGTTAGCGTCGTCGTCAATGCACGGAACCGTGATCGGTCCCCGGTGACGCTGGTCCGAGAGGATCGGGAGAGACCATGTGACCCTTCGAAGCAAGGAAGGCAACACATTGGAACTCCCGGCCTGGGCTTGGGTGCTGACCATGGCGGGACTCGCCTCCGTGGTCGTGTTCGACCTCATCATGGCGGTCCGCAACCCCCACAAACTCTCCACCAAGGAGTCGGCCACCTGGGCCGGCGTCTACGTCGGCGCGGCATTGGCGTTCGGCGCGCTCATCTTCGTCACCGAAGGGCCCACGTTCGGCGGGCAGTTCTACGCCGGCTACCTCACCGAGCTGGCGCTCTCGGTGGACAACCTCTTCGTGTTCCTCCTGATCATCCAGGCGTTCCGCGTCCCCGACAAGCTCCAGTCGCGGGTGCTGCTGGTCGGCATCGTGCTGTCGATCGTGCTGCGCGGCGGGTTCATCGCGGTCGGCTCGGTGCTCATCGAGCGCTTCAGCTGGGTCTTCCTCATCTTCGGCGCGATCCTCATCTGGACCGCGTGGGGCCAGCTGCGTGAGAAGGGCGGCCCGGGCGAGGAGGTGCCGCAGAACGGCTTCATGCGCTTCGCCGAGTCGAGGCTGCGTGTGGCCCCCGACTACGACGGCGGACGCCTGACCACCCGCATCGACGGCGTCAAGTTCGTGACCCCGCTGCTGCTGGCGATGCTCGCGATCGGCTCGACCGACATCCTGTTCGCACTGGACTCGATCCCGGCGATCTTCGGCCTGACGCAGGAGCCGTACCTGGTCTTCACCGCCACGATCTTCGCCCTGATGGGCCTGCGGCAGCTGTACTTCCTGCTGGCGGCCCTGCTGAAGTCGCTGCGGTTCCTCTCGCTGGGCCTGGCCGCGATCCTCGGCTGGATCGGGGTCAAGCTCGTGCTGCACGGCCTGCACGAGAACCAGCTGCCGTTCATCAACGGCGGCGAGCACATCGAGTCGATCCCCGAGATCCCCACGCCGCTCTCGCTGGGCGTCATCGCCGGCGTGCTCACCGCGGTGATCGTCACCAACGGGATCCTCCTGCGCCGCGACGGCAAGACCTGGCGCGAGCTCTTCGCCGAGGCCGAGAAGGAGCAGCACGTCCCGGCCAGCACCGGAGCCGACAAGCTCTAGACCACGAGAAACGGCCCGCCCCTGGTGAGGGGCGGGCCGTCTTCGCGTCGCTAGGCCTTGAGGGTGATCCTCCGGCAGGTCTTGATCCTGGCCAGTTCGGAGTCCTTGATCGGCTCGACCACGACCTTGCCGTACACCGCCGAGGACAGGATCACCTCGGGCAGGTCGCTCTGGCTGCGTTCGGCCAGGATCGCGGGCGTGCGCGGGTCGCCGCCGTGGTCGAGGAACACCAGGTCGCCCGGGTGCAGCTGGTCGAACTCGACGGCCTCGCCCGCCTCGACGAGCGCGTCGCCGAAGCGCGGCACGTCGATCCCCAACTGGCGGTAGACGATCCAGATCAGCCCGGCCGCGTCGAGCCCGTAGGCGCTGACGCCGCCGTGCAGGTACGGGATCTCCAGGAGCTGGTGGGCGAGCTTGACCGCGTCGAGTCCGGCGGCGATGAGCGCCGTGGACGGGGTGCCCGGTTCGGTGGCGGGCTCGGCTGCCAGGTCGCGCTGGGGGACCCAGCCGGGCTGGCGCGGCCCGGGCAGGGCCACGGGGACCCAGCCCCGGTAGGGCTTGCCGACCACGCGCAGGCGCGTGCCGAGCGTGACCCCCGGGATCGACACGTCGCCGCCGGGTTCGTCGCGCACGGCCGTCGCCGTGGCGCTCACCAGGTGCTCGGCGCCGCTGTTGTCGCTCTCGGCCGGGTGCGCGAGCTGGTCGACCGGCAGCCAGCCCCCGGTCTGCTGCGCGGGGCAGCGGACCTCGGCCCAGCCGTCTTCGATCTTGTCGACCTCGACGCGGGTGCCGAGGAGGCATTGGGTCCGCACGCGTCCTTTGAGGCCGTTCGCGCGGGTGTCGTTGGTGAGCCGGGCGACCCATTCGCGGATGGCGGAGGGGGAGCCCAGCGCGAGGCGGTCCTCGGGGCCCGGGGCGGAGGGCTGGGCCCAGAGGGTCGCGACGGCGACGGCGATCAACGCCGGCTGTCCAGGTGCGATCGGCACGGTTGATTCTCTCCGGATGGTTCGGGCGGTTCGTCATTCGCAACGCGCGCAGGGGGGATCTCCACCAGCCCGCCGCGTTCATCGCAGCACCGACCACCCACTGTAGCAAGTGTAGGCGGTTCGCGACGCTCCGGCCCGAGTATGACTTCGGAAGGCGATACCGGTCAGTGAATGCCGAACCGGCCGAAAAAACGCTCCTGTGGCCCCTGTGGCAAGATCGCGCCATGCCAGCTGTGAACGAGGCCCTCGGCCGACTCTCCGACGCCGCCGACGCCGGGTCCGCACCGGCCGCAGCCGACCTCGAAGCGGTCCTGGCCAGTACCGACGCCGAGCTGATGGACGTGGTGGCCGCGGCCGCGCGGCTTCGCTTCCGGCACTTCGGGAACACCGTGAAGCTCAACTACCTCGTGAACCTCAAGAGCGGGCTGTGCCCCGAGGACTGCGGCTACTGCTCGCAGCGCCTGGGCTCGAAGGCCGACGTGCTCAAGTACACGTGGCTGACCCCCGAGCAGGCCGCCGAGCAGGCCGCCGCCGGGGTCGCGGGCGGGGCCTCGCGGGTGTGTCTGGTCTCCTCCGGCCGCGGTCCGACCGACATGGACGTGGAGCGGGTCGGCAAGACCATCGCCGCGGTCAAGAACGCCGCGCCCGGGGTCGAGGTCTGCGCGTGCCTGGGGCTGCTCAAGGGCGGCCAGGCCGACCGGCTGGCCGAGCTCGGCGCCGACGCGTACAACCACAACCTGAACACCTCTGAGGACACGTACGCGGAGATCTGCTCGACGCACACGTTCGCCGACCGCGTCGACACCGTCAACGCCGCGCAGGGGGCGGGCCTGTCGCCGTGCTCGGGCCTGATCGCGGGGATGGGCGAGGCCGACGCGGACCTGGTCTCGGTGGCCCTGGGCCTGCGGGACCTCGGGGTGGACTCGATCCCGGTGAACTTCCTGCTGCCCTTCGACGGCACGCCGCTCGAAGGCCGCTGGGACCTGACGCCGCAGCGGTGCCTGCGCATCCTGGCGATGGTCCGCCTCGCCAACCCGGCCGCGGAGGTCCGCCTCGCCGCCGGCCGCGAGGTCCACCTGCGGCAGGCGCAGGCGATCGCGCTCCAGATCGTCAACTCGATCTTCCTGGGGGACTACCTGACCAGCGAGGGCCAGGCCGCCAAGGACGACCTCGCCCTCATCGCCGACTGCGGCCTGGTCCCACTCGGCCTCGATTCGGCTCCGGAGGCGGTCAGGGAGACCGTCAAGCCCCGCAAGCGGGGAGCGGGCACCGAGGTGGCCCCGAACGCCTGAGGGCGCGACGCGGGGCTCGCGGGGGCCTTCGGGCGTGTCAGACGCGAGGTTCTTTCTTCGCATGTCCGACATTTACGAAATGTCCCAAACAAAGGCCCCCTCGTCAACCAAACTACGTCGAGGGTCCGACAGTGAATCAGGCTCGCTTCACTTCGGGTCGTAGGCCGCTGTGGACTCCCGGACCACCAGTTCCGTTGCCAGTTCCAGGCGCGGCGAGTCGATCTCGTTGCCCGAGGCCATCTCCAGGACCGTGCGGGCCGCGAGGGCTCCCATCTCGGCGAGTGGTTGGCGCACCGTCGTCAGCGGCGGCGAGGTCCAGCGCGACTCGGGGAGGTCGTCGAAGCCGACGACGCTCACGTGCTCGGGGATGCGCAGGCCCGCTTGGCGGATCGCCTCGTACGCGCCGAAGGCCATCTGGTCCGAGGACGCGAAGATCGCGGTGGGCGGCTCGGGCAGCGCCATGAGCGCCGCGGCGGCGTCGAAGCCCGACTGGTGGTAGAAGTCCCCGTCGAAGACCAGGCCGGAGTCGAAGGCGAGACCGGCCGACTCCAGTGCGGCCCGGTAACCGTCGAAGCGCGCCCGCGAGCACAGCACCTGCTTGGGGCCGTGGATGAACCCGATCCGCCGGTGTCCCAGCGAGATCAGGTGCTCGGTGGCCGCGAGGCCCCCGGCCCAGTTCGTGGCCCCGATCGCCGGGGCGTCCATCGTCGGCCCGCCCGAGGGGTCGAGCACGACCAGCGGCACCCCGAGGTGCCGCAGCTGCTCCAGGATCGGCGACGCGAGCTGCGAGATCACCAGGATCACGCCGTCGGAGGCCCTGGTACGCAGGTTGTCGAGCCACTGCTCGGTGGAGGCCCGGCGGCGGTGGACCGCCGAGACGACCGTGCCGACGCCCGCCGCGTGGGCCGCGTCCTCGACCCCGCGGATGATCTCGACGGCCCACGGGCTGTCGAGCTCGTTGAACACCAGGTCGACCAGGCGCGCGCGGCTGGTCGTGCGGGTGGAGCGGCGCCGCTGGTACCCGCGCTCGTTGAGCAGCTCCTCGACGCGCTTGCGGGTCTCGGGGGCGACGTCCGAGCGGCCGTTGATGACCCGCGAGACCGTGGGCACGCTGACGCCCGCCTCGTCGGCGATGGCGCGGATCGTGATGCGCCCGTGTTCGGCTTCGCTCAAGGGTCCTCCTGCTGCTTCGGTCCGTCGCACCGCGAGCCTCGGTCGCAGGGGTGCACTACCCAACGGTAGTGCGGACATCCTATAGCCGCCGGTCCGGGCTCCCGGATTCCGTCCGAAAGTTTCGAAGAACCCGCCTTCTTCCATCACCTTGGCAAACGCATCCCACCGAAAAATTGACGCTAGATGTGGACGGTCATCAATGTTATGGTGTGCAAACCTGTATCGAAAACGATCAGATAATTCTCGGAAACTATCGGCCCGCTTCTGCTCCGGCGGGCCGCTTGAGTGGAGCAGCATGCACACCGACACCCCCGCGGAGGCAGCCGAGCGCGCCGCCGGTCTGGTCAAGCGGATGACCCTCGAAGAGAAGTGCGCGCAGCTGTCGAGCCTGTGGCTCGGGGTCGACGCCGACGCCGGGGACATGGCCCCCCATCAGAGCGAACAGGCCGGCAGCGCCACCGGCATCGAGGCCGCCGCCCACGGTCTCGGCCAGCTCACCCGCCCGTTCGGCTCGGCCCGCGTGGACGCCGCCGAAGGGGCCGCCCGCCTCGCCGCGCTCCAGCGCCGCATCCGCTCCTCCAGCCGCTTCGGCATCGCCGCGCTCGCCCACGAGGAGTGCCTGACCGGCTTCATGGCCCACGGCGCCACGATCTTCCCCACCGCCCTCGCCTGGGGCGCGACCTTCGACCCCGACCTCATCGGCGAGATGGCCCGCCGCATCGGCGCCTCCATGCGCGGCGTGGGCGTCCACCAGGGCCTCGCCCCGGTCCTCGACGTCGTGGCCGACTCCCGCTGGGGCCGAACCGAAGAGACCATGGGGGAGGACCCCTATCTCAACGGCTCGCTCGCCACCGCCTACGTCGCGGGCCTCCAGGACGCAGGGATCGTGGCCACCCTCAAGCACTTCGCCGGGTACTCCGCCTCCCACGCCGCCCGCAACTTCGGGCCCGTCTACATGGGACCGCGCCAGTTCGCCGAGACCTACCTGACCCCCTTCGAGATGGCGGTGCGCATCGGCCGCGCCCAATCGGTCATGGCCTCCTACGCGGCCCACGACGGCGTCCCCGCCCACGCCGACCCCCGCCTCCTCCAAGGCGTCCTGCGCGACGAGTGGGGCTTCGAGGGCACCGTGGTGGCCGACTACTTCGGCGTCAACTTCCTCAACTCCCTCCACGGCATCGCCGCCGACCGCTCCGACGCCGCCGTGCTCGCCCTCGCCGGAGGCGTGGACGTCGAACTGCCCAACATGGACTGCTACGGCGCCCCGCTGCTGTCCGCCGTGGCCGCCGGGCAGATCGAGGAGGACGTGATCGACCGCGCCGTCGAACGCGTCCTGACCCAGAAGATCGGCCTGGGCCTGCTCGACGAGCTCCCCGAAGCCCCGACCGAGGTCGACCTCGACCCGCCCGAGAACCGCGCTCTGGCCGCCGAGATCGCCCGCAAGTCCATCGTGCTGCTCGCCAACGACGGCACGCTCCCGCTCGCCGCCCCCGCCAAGGTCGCGCTCGTCGGGCCCGTCGCCGACGACAAGGCCGTCATGCTCGGCTGCTACGCGTTCCCCAACCACCACGGCCGCAACGACGCCGACGCGATCGACGCCGACGACCCCTACCCGCACGTCGACATGGGCGTGTCCATCGCGACCCTCGCCGAACGCCTCAAAGCCGACCTCGCGGGCTCCCTCATCGAGCACGTCGCCGGAGGCACCGTCCTCGAAGCGACCGACGCCGAGATCGCCCAGGCCGCGAACGCCGCCGCCGCCGCCGACCTCGCGATCATCGCCGTCGGCGACCGCTCGGGCCTGTTCGGGCGCGGCACCTCCGGCGAAGGCTGCGACGCCCCCAGCCACGCCCTGCCGGGCCGCCAGCCCGAGCTCCTCGAAGCGGTCCTCGACTCCGGCACCCCGGTCGTGGTCGTGGTGATCTCGGGCCGCCCCTACGCCCTCGGCACCGCCCCCGAGCGGGCCGCTGCCATCGTGCAGGCCTTCCTGCCCGGACAGGAGGGCGCGAGCGCGATCAGCGCGGTCCTCACCGGAGCGTCCGAACCCGAAGGCCGCCTGCCCGCGAGCGTCCCGGCCCGCCCCGATTCACCTCCCGCGACCTACCTCGCACCCTCACTGGCCCGCCGCTCCTCGGTCTCCACGGTCGACCCGACCGCCGCGTACGCGTTCGGCCACGGCCGCTCCTACACCCGCTTCGACTGGGCCCCGGCCGAGCTCGTCTCGGGCCCCGAAGTGGGCCCCGAAGGCACCGTCGAGGTCGCCGTCCGAATCACCAACGCCGGGGACCGCCCCGGGACCGAGGTCGTGCAGCTCTACCTGCACGATCCTGTGGCGACCACGGTCCGGCCCGTGCAGCGCCTGGTCGGCTTCGCGCGCCTCTGGCTCGAACCGGGCCGAAGCGGCGAGGTCCGCTTCGCGATGCCGGCCTGCATGGCCGCGTTCGTCGGCGCGGACGGGAGCTGGGTCGTGGAGTCCGGCGCGCTCGAACTGCGACTCGCCCGCTCGGCCGCCGACACCGAATCGGCGGTGACGGTGCAGGTCACCGAGCCGCGCTGCCTCGAACCGGGCACCCGTGCGCTGACGACTCGGACGCAGATCACACTCGGCTAGCGGGTCGGTTAGTATGGCCCGAGACGCTGGAAACCGCTTACAAATCCTCCGCTCCGAAGGAGTCCACCGTGTCCTCCACCCACCGCCTCGCCATCGTCGGCACCGGCGGCATCGCCCACCTCCACGCGGACGAGCTGCGCAAGCACGTCCCCGACCGGATCGAGCTGGTGGCGGCGGTCGACCCCGACGCCTCGCGGCTCGAATCGTTCAAGGACAAGTTCGGCGTCGCCCGCGGCTACACCTCGATCGAAGACCTCCTCGCGAACGAGGAGCTCGACCTGGTCGACCTGTGCACCCCGCCCGTGCTCCACGCCCCCGGCGCCATCGCGGCCCTCGAAGCGGGCGTCGGCGTCGTGTGCGAGAAGCCTCCGGCCCTCAGCCTGGAGGAGTTCGACCGCATCGCCGCCGCCTCGGCGGCCTCGAAGGGCGACTTCGCGGTCATCTCGCAGCACCGCTTCGGCTCCGCGGCCGAACGCGTGCGCAACATGATGGCCTCCGGCGTCCTCGGCCGCCTCGCCGTGGCCAAATGCGACACCCTCTGGTTCCGGCCCGAGGAGTACTTCGCGGTCGACTGGCGCGGCCGCTGGGAATCCGAAGGCGGCGGCCCCACCATGGGCCACGGCATCCACCAGATCGACACGCTCCTGTCGATCGTGGGCCCCTGGGCCGAAGTGGTCGCCACCGCGCACCGCCACCGCCGCACCACCAACACCGAGGACGTCTCGCACGCGATCGTCACCCTCGAGTCCGGCGCGTCCGTCGTCATCACCAACTCGCTGCTCTCCCCGCGCGAGGTCTCCCAGATCCGCCTCGACTTCGACACGGCCACCGTGGAACTGGACCACCTCTACGGCTACGGCGACGACAACTGGACCGTGCACCCGATCGAGTCGGCCGCCGAAGAGGTCGACCGGGCCTGGGCCGCCGAGCCCCGCGGCCGCGCCTCCGGCCACGGCGCCCAGTTCGCCCGCATCGCCGACGCCCTCGACGGCGGAGCCGAGCCGCCCGTCCCGCTCGCCGAATCCCGCCGCACCCTCGAACTGCTAGCCGCGATCTACGCCTCCGCGTTCACCGGCACCCGCGTCCGCGCCGGCGAGATCGACCCGACCTCACCGTTCTACCAGCGCATGAACGGCTCCGGCACCCCGTGGCCCGACCTCAAGTGACGACCTCACCGACTACCCGAGTGGAGAGAACACCGATGACGCTGCAACTCGCCGACGACGGCACCGCCCTCTCGATCACCAAGGGCGACCTCCAGATCCTGCGGTACGTCTACCGTCCCGACAACGACCAGTTCGAGTCCCCCCGGCCCTACTTCGAGCCGCTGCGCGACCTCGCGGGCAACCAGGTGAGCCTCTACCGGCCCCACGACCACGTGTGGCACAAGGGCATCGCCCTCTCGCTCCCCAACGCCGGACCCGAGAACTTCTGGGGCGGACGCACCTACCGCCGCGACCTCGGCTACGTCGACGAGAAGAACGACGGCGCGATGGTCCACCGCGAGTTCACCGAGCTCACCGCCGATGAGGACGGCGTGCGCGCCACCGAACGCCTCGACTGGATCACCGAGGACGGCCGCCACTTCTTCTCCGAGACCCGCGCCTTCGCCGTGACCGTCCTGGCCGACGACACCTGGGTGCTCTCCTTCTCCACCGCGTTCACCAACGACTCCGGCGACACCGTGGTCATGGGCAGCCCCACCACCGAAGGCCGCGAGAACGCCGGCTACGGCGGCTTCTTCTGGCGCGGACCCCGCTCCTTCACCGAAGGGCGCGTCTACACCGCCGACGGCGAAGGCGGCGACGAGCTCATGGGCGTCCGCGGCGACTGGATGGCCTTCCGCGGCACCCACGACTCGGTCGACGCCGCCTCCACCCTGGTCTTCACCGACCACCCGGCCAACCCCGGCGCGCCCGTCAAATGGTTCGTGCGCTCCACCCCGTTCGCCGCGGTCTGCCCCGCGCCGTTCTTCGACACCGAACTGCCGATGGCCCCCGGCGACACCGTGACCCTGCGCCACGCCGTCGCGATCATCAACGGCGACACCGGCATCGAAGGCGCCGCCAAGACCGCCGCGCTCGCCGCCACCGAGCTGGACAAACTGGCGGGCGCGTGAGCGGATTCCCCGGCGGCACCGCCGTCTCCCTGCTCTCGGTCTACGACTGGCCCACCGCCGACGGCCAGGCCGGAGGCTCCCCGCACCTCCACACCGCCTCCACCGAAGGCTATGTGGTCGTAGGAGGCACCGGCGCGGTCGAGACCCTCTCGGCCGACGGCTACCAGCGCCACGACCTCGCGCGCGGCACCGTCCTATGGTTCACCCCCGGGACCGTCCACCGCCTCGTCAACGGCTCGGGGGACCTCCAGCTCGTCGTGGTCATGCAGAACGCGGGCATCCCCGAAGCCGGGGACGCCGTGATCACCTTCCCTGAGGCGATCCTCGACGACCCCGAGGCCTACGCCGCCGCCGCGGGCGCACCCGCCGCACCGGACCTCACCGAGGACCAGCGCGGCGACGCCGCCCGCACCCGCCGCGACCTCGCCGTCGAGGGCTACCTCGCCCTGCGCGAACGCGTCGAGACCGAAGGCCCGAGCGCGATGCGACCGCTGTGGGACAAGGCCGCCCGCCTCGTCGCAGGCCGCACCGAAGCCTGGCGGAAGCTCTGGGCCGACGGACCCAAGGCCCAAGCCGACGCCACCGGAGCGCACCTCGACGCCCTCGCGAACGCCGACGCGACCCATCTGTGCGACGCCCACGTGTCCGACGCCGGGGACGCCGTCCCCCGCTGGGGCATGTGCGGCCGACTCCAGACCTGGGACCTGCGACCCTGACGAATGAGGGCCCGGGTGTTCACATCGCGGACACCCGGGCCCCATGCGTTCGCGCGCAGCGGGTGTGCGGGCGGTTACCATGGCGGCTGGACCTCGAAGGAGCGCAGTTGCCCGTGCACCACCCCGCCGAGACCGGCATCATGATCGACGCCGCGACCACCGTGGACCGCGACGACGCCATCTGGATCGAGCCCGACGGCGACGGCTTCGACGTCTGGATCCACATCGCCCGCGTCGCCGACCACGTCACCACCGGTGGCCGCGCCGACACCGAGGCCCACCGCCGCGTCCACACCCAGTACCGAGCCGAGCACACCCGGCACATGCTCCCCGCCCCGCTCGTGGACGAAGCCACGCTCACCCCCGGACGCGACAACGCCACCTTCGCCGTCCACCTCAACATCGACGCCGCCGGGAACGTCCGCTCCCTCGACCTCGGTCCCGGCCGCCTCACCACCTCCTGGATCCTCACCCACGCCGAAGCCGCCACCGCCTCAGGCGACCCCGCACACCCCCTCCACGGCACCCTCGCGCTGGCCCTGCGCTTCGCCCAGACCATGCTCGCCGCGCGCCGCAACGCCGGTGCCCTCGCCTTCTACGACCTCCTCTCGGGCTTCGCCACCAACGAGGAAGGCCAGCTCGTCCGCCTCGACACCTCGATGCGCAACTCCGGCTACATCATCGTGCAGGAGTTCATGATCGCCGCCAACGCGCAGATCGCGGCCTGGGCCGTGCGCGAGGACCTCCCGATCCTCTTCCGCAACCACCGCCTCGCCGCCGTCGCCGGCGACCCCGCCGAACTGCGCGGCGAACTCGACTCCATCGCCGCCGCCGGAGACGGCGCGGCCTTCGAGATGCTCCGCTCCCGCATGCGCATGGTCGCCCGCGCCGCCGTATACGGACCCACCGTCCACGGCCACCACGGCCTCCAACTGCCCGTCTACACCCACGCCACCAGCCCCATCCGCCGCTACCCCGACCTGGTCACCCAGCGCATCCTCCTCGCCGCGGCCCTCGGCCACCCCAGCCCGTACTCCTTCGACGACCTCGAAGGCATCGCCGCCCACGTCAACGACACCGTCGAAGCCGAACGCCACGCCAAGGCCGAGTACTTCAAACGCCGCGCCGCCGAGGAGACCGCCAAGCAGGCCGCCACAGGAGACTTCTCCGAACTGCCCTACAAGCAGTTCGCCCGCGTCCTCCAGTTCGCCGTCGACCGCGCCGACCTCCCCCCAGGGCTCGCCGCCGAGACCGAACGGCGCTTCCACTCCCGCGAACTCCTCCTCCGCGAGTTCGCCACCGTCTACCTCTACGGCCAAGGCGACCTCCAGCCGCTGCGCGAACGCATGAACCGCCGCCTCGCCCGCGAACCCCAGCAGGCCCAGTCGATCGTCAACGTCTACCTCCAAGACCGCCTCGGCGGCCCGGTCAGCAACGAGACCAACGTCCACTGGACCGTCGAACCCGAACCCGCCTACGAAGGCCCCCTCTTCTCCGCGAAGGTCGCCATCACCTACGCCGACGAGACCGTCGAATCCCCCAAACGCCTGCAACGCAACAAGAAAGACGCCCGCAACCAGGCCGCCCTCGCCCTCGTGGCCCGCCTCGCGGGCCTGCCCGACCCCTCCGCCGACGTGCCCGCCACGCCCCGCGTCGAAGGCCCCCGCAAGCTCCTGGTGGACGCGGCCGTCAACCCGGTCGAGGCCGTCCAGATCTACGCCGCCCGCGGCGTCCTGACGGGCCTGAAATGGGAGTTCCAGGTCGACGGCCCCTCCCACGAGCGCGTCTTCACCTGCCGCCCTGGGGCCCGCGTGCGCCAGACCGGCGAGGCCCTCACCGCCGAAGGCCGCGGCTCCACCAAGCAGGCCGCCAAGACCGCCGCGGCCGAGGAGTTCCGCGTCCAGGTCGAGGCCGCGCTGGCACTGGGCGGCACGGGCACCCTCACGGAGGCTTGACCGGGGCCACGCCGTCCGCGCGTGCCGAAAAGCGTTTCGCCTCCTAAGGCACAATGACAGGGTGCATATTCTCGACGATTTCGCATGGCGCGGCCTCATCCAGGACTCGACCGGCATCGACGCGCTCCGTGAGCACGTCGACGCCGGGCAGGTCACGTTCTATGTGGGCTTCGACCCCACGGCGGTGAGCCTGCACGTGGGCCACCTGATGCAGGTGCTCACCGCCCGCCGCCTCCAGCGCGCCGGGCTGCGGCCGCTGCTGCTCGTCGGGGGCGCGACCGGCCAGATCGGCGACCCGAAGGAGGCCGGGGAGCGCAGCATCAACCCGCCCGAGGTCGTGGCCGGGTGGGTCGAGAAGATCCGCGCGCAGGTCGCCCCGTTCGTCACCTACGACGGCGACAACGGCGCGGTGCCGGTGAACAACCTCGACTGGACCTCCGAGCTCGGGGTGGTCGACTTCCTGCGCGACGTGGGCAAGCACTTCCCGATCTCGAAGATGCTCGCCCGCGAGGTCGTCAAGGCCCGCTTGGACTCCGGGATCTCCTTCACCGAGTTCTCCTACCAGCTGCTCCAGTCGCACGACTACTTCGAGCTGCACCGCCGCCACGGCTGCACCCTCCAGTTCGGAGGGTCGGACCAGTGGGGCAACATCACCGCCGGGGTGGACTACATCCGCCGCCGCGCGGCCGAGCACGTGCACGCGTTCGTGACCCCGCTGGTGACCAAGGCCGACGGCACCAAGTTCGGCAAGACCGAGGGCGGCGCGGTCTGGCTCGACCCGGAGCTGACCAGCCCGTACGCGTTCTACCAGTTCTGGGTCAACGCCGGGGACGCCGACGTGGTGCGCTACCTCAAGTACTTCTCGTTCAAGTCCCACGAGGAGATCGAGGAGCTGGAGCGGGCCACCGCCGAGAAGCCCGCCGCGCGCCTGGCGCAGAAGGCCCTCGCCGAGGAGCTCACCTCGCTCCTTCACGGTGAGGAGGAGACCGGGCACGTGATCGCCGCGTCGCAGGCGCTGTTCGGCCGCGGCGAGCTCGCCGACCTGCCCGAGCCCACGCTGCGCGCCGCGCTCGTGGAGGCCGGTCTGGCCGGGCTCCACAAGCCCGAGGTGACCGTGGCCGAGGCCATGAAGGAGTCCGGTGTGGTCGCGAGCCTCGGCGAGGCCCGCCGCGCCGCCAAGGAGGGCGGCGCGTACTTGAACAACGTCCGCGTGACCGACGCGGCGGCCGTTATCAACCCCTCTGACCTGCTTCACGGCAAATACGGAGTGATCCGGCGCGGCAAGAAGACCGTCGCCGGGGTCGAGCTCATCGGCTGAGGCCTACACTTGATTGGTTTTGTCGCGGTGAACAGAGGGGGAGAAGCTCGTGGCTGAAGACGGCCGCGCCCGCAAGGGTGGAGAAGACCGACGAGGCGGCTACGGCCGTCGCGAGGGCGGCGGCTACGGCGACCGTTCGGACCGAGGCGGCTACGGTCGCAGCGAGGGCCGCGACGATCGCCCGAGGCGAGGCGACGACCGGGACGACCGGCCGCGCCGCTACGAGGGCAACCGCGACGACCGAGGCGGCTACAACCGCGACGATCGCGGCCGTGGCGGGTACAACCGTGACGACCGTGGGCGCGGTGGTTACAACCGCGATGACCGCCCGCGCCGTGACGGCGACGATCGAGGTCGCGGCGGATATAACCGTGACGACCGCGGTCGCGGCGGGTACAACCGCGACGACCGGGGCGGCCGTGGTGGCTATAACCGTGACGACCGCCCGCGCCGTGACGGCGACGACCGGGGCCGTGGCGGGTACAACCGTGACGATCGCGGGCGCGGTGGCGATGACCGGGGACGCGGTGGTTACAACCGCGACGACCGCCCGCGCCGTGACGGCGATGACCGAGGTCGCGGCGGCTACAACCGCGACGACCGCGGCGGCCGAGGCGGGTACAACCGCGATGACCGGGGTCCGCGTCGTTTCGACGGTGACCGGGGCAATCGCGGCGGCTTCAACCGTGACGACCGCCCGCGCCGTGACGGCGACGACCGGGGCCGTGGTGGCTACAACCGCGACGACCGCGGCCCCCGCCGCTTCGAAGGCAACCGTGACGACCGAGGTGGCCGCGGCGGGTACAACCGCGATGGCGGCGACCGAGGTCGCGGTGGTTACAACCGCGATGACCGGGGTCCGCGTCGTTTCGACGGCGACCGTGGCAATCGCGGCGGCTTCAACCGCGATGACCGCCCCCGTCGCGACGGCGACGACCGTGGCCCGCGCCGCTTCGAGGACCGCGATCGCGGTCCGCGCCGCGATGACGACCGGCCCCGCCGTTTCGAGAACCGCGAAGACCGGCCCCGCCGGGACAACGACCGCGGCGGCTACGACCGCCCGCGTCGCGATGGCGATGACCGAGGTCGCGGTGGCTATAACCGCGACGACCGGGGCCCCCGCCGCGATGACCGCGGTCCGCGTCGTGACGACCGCGGCGACGACCGCCTCGGCCGTGACGGCCGGGAACGCCGCGGCAAGGACAACCTGCGTCCGCTCGAAGAGCGCGAGGCCGGCCACGAGGGCCCGATCCGCCTCGGCGAGACCGACGCGGCCCCGGACCTGCCCGAAGGCGTCGAGTACGGCTTCGACCAGCTCGACAAGGAGACCAAGGCCGGGCTGCGCAGCCTGAACAAGCAGCTCGCCGAGGCCGTGGGCAACCGCCTCATCGCCGCCGCCGCGCTGCTCGCCGAGGACGACGTCGAAGGCGCCCTCGAACAGGCCCGCTACGCGCGCCGCAAGGCCTCCCGCGTGGCCGTGGTCCGCGAGGTCACCGGTGTGGCCGCGTACGGCGCCGAGGAGTGGCAGCTGGCCGTGAACGAGCTCCGGGCCGCGCAGCGGCTCGGCGGCACGCACGACCACGTGGCCCTCATCGCCGACTGCGAGCGCGCCCTCGGGCACCCCGAGCGCGCGATCGACATCTACCGTGAGTATGGCAGCGACGAGAGCGTCGACCCCGAGGTGCGCGTCGAGCTGCTCATCGTCGCCTCCGGCGCCCGCCGCGACATGGGCATGGGCGAGGCCGCCACCGCGATGCTCAAGGTCGGCGCGCTCAACTCGCCGAAGTCCGAGCCCTGGGTCGCCCGCCTCCGCTACGCCTACGCCGAGGGCCTCCTGGCCGACGGCCTCGAAGACGAAGCGCGCGAATGGCTCTCGAAGGCCGTCGCCGCCGACGAGGCAGGCGAGACCGGCGCGGCCGAGCGCCTCCTCGAACTCGAAGGCATCGCCATCGAGGAGTTCGACGAGGACGACGACTTCGAAGACGACGAAGAGGATGACGAGGACTCGGACGAGGACTTCGACGACGAAGACGACGACTACGCGGATGAAGACGACCGCGAAGACGACGATGACGACGACGAAGACCTGGACGACGAGGACGACTTCGAGGACGACGACGAGTTCGAAGAGAACGACGACTCCGACGAAGACGACTTCGACGATGACGAGGACGACCTCGACACCGACGACGAAGAGGACGACGAGTCCGAAGCCCCCGTCAACGACGACGAGCGGGATGCGACTGCGGCCGCCAAGACTGCGCCCGTGAACGACGTGTCCTCATCGAAGGACGAAGCGAACCCTGACGCTGAGGAGTCCGATGACCCGACTGAAAGGCGCCCCTGAGGCTCTCGCCCGCGCCTATGACCTGGCGCTGCTGGACCTCGACGGAGTCGTCTACCTGCTCCACGAGCCGATCCCGGAAGCGGCCGCGACCATCGCGGCCCTTCCGGGGCTCGACTGCGATCCGGTGTTCGTCACGAACAACGCGTCCCGCAGCCCCGAGACCGTGGCCGACGCGTTGCGCGGCATGGACATCCCCGCCCAGGCGAGCGAGGTCCTGACCTCGGCGCAAGTGGTCGCGGAAGGCCTGCGCGAGCGCCTCGACCAAGGCGCCGCGGTGCTGGTGGCCGGTTCCGACGCGCTGCGCGACGCCGTCGAGGCCCAGGGCCTCGTGGCCACCACCGATCCGGTTGCGGCCCAAGGCGTGGCGTTCGGCCTCACCTACGCCACCACGTGGCGCGACCTCGCCGACGTCACGATCGCGGTGCGCACCGGCGCGGTCTGGGCCTCCACCAATGTGGACGCCACACTGCCCACTCCGGACGGTCCGCTGCCCGGCACGGGCGCGATGGTCGGCGCGGTCGCGACCGCGCTCGGCCACGGCCCGCACCTGGTGGCCGGGAAGCCGCAGCCGCCGATCTACCGGGCCGCGTTGGCGCGCAAGAGCGGCGGCCGGGCGATCATGGTCGGCGACCGTCCCGACTCCGACATCGAGGGCGCGAACAAGGTCGGGCTCGACTCGCTGCTCGTGTTCACCGGAGTGGTCTCGCCGCGCCAGGCCCTCGCGCTCCCGCCCGAGCAGCGCCCGACGCACCTCGGCTGGAGCCTTGCGGCCCTGACCGAACCGCATCCTGAGCTCTCCTGGAACGACGCGGTCGACTACGTCGAGTGCGGCGGCTGGACGGCCACCTTGGAAGGCGACGAGATCCGCCTCGGCGGCGACGGCGACGACCTCGACGCCTGGCGCGCGCTGTGCGAACTCAGTTGGGCCGCAGCCGACACGACCGGCCGCGACGCGACGCTGGCCCCCGTCCCGGACGGCGACGCCGCGAAGCGACTGCTCGCCGACTGACCCGCTTTCACTCCAGCGCAAACGAAAAGCCCGGACTGCCGCAGTCCGGGCTCGTTTGCTCCCATCGGCCGCGACGGGCGTGCGGCCGAAGATTCAGTCGACCTTGAGGGCCTTGCGCAGCTTCGCGAGGTCCTTCACGGAGGCCTTGACCTTGATCTTGCCGGTCAGGAACGCCTTGGCGGGCTTGAGTTCCTTCTTCGACAGGGCGATCAGGTCGTCGGAGGCGACCAGGATGCGGACCTCGGCGTCGGCGGCGTCGCCGTCGAGCAGGTCGGTCAGCTTGCCACCGGAGAGCTTGGCGTTGAACGCCTGGCCCAGGTCGGTGATCTCAACAGCCAGCGTGCGTTCGAAGTCGTCTGCGAGGTCGAAGTCGCCGGACTTCTTGGCGACCTTGCCGGCCAGCTTCTCCAACACGTTGCGGACTTCGTCAACAGTGGCCATAAGGTCCTCCCGATAGTTCTCTGAGCTGGAAGCATTCGTCAGCGCTTCCCAGATGGGCAGAAGATTACAACGTGGCCCGAATGCTGTTGCGCCCGACCGGGACGCATTCGCTCGTCCAGAACCCGTTCACTTCCCGGCCACTTGGCGATTCCGCGCGGGGCGGGCCCAACGGCCCGCGCCCGCGCACCCAACGAGCGGCTCCATACCCAAGGGACGCAGCCCGAACCGATGTCCGCTCGCGTCGCGAAGCGCTAGAGCACCCCGCGGAGTTTCATCAGGTCCATCATGTTCGCCTTGATCTTGACCTGCCCGGAGGTGAAGGCCTTCATGAAGTCGAGCTCGCCCGCGACGAGCTTCACGAGGTCGTCCCCGGCCACGATCATGCGGATCTGGGCGTCCGGGTTGTCCCCGTCCACGATGTCGATCAGCTTGCCCTTGTCGAACTGCCCGTTGAAGGACACGTTCAGGTCGGTGATGTCGGCCGCGAGCGTGCGCTGGAACCCGGTGAGCTTCTTCACCGACTTCGGATTCGAGGCCAGATTCTCGGCGAACTGCTCCAAAGCGGTCCGGCATTCGTCGACGGTAGCCATATGGGCCCTCCTGTTCGATCGGCTGGGCGCGGCGGTGCGCCCGACAGTATGTTACCGGCCGGTAAGTCCCGATGGGCGCGACCGGTCACCGGTAGCTTGGCAGTACCGTTGACGTCAAGAGACACCGTCCCTCGAAACAGGCACCTCTCGGAAGGAGTGGGACCGCCATGACCGACAGCGCACGCGCCTACTTCGCGTCGTTCCGCGACCTCGCCGGCGACCCCGCCCGCCGCGCCCGCGAAT
The DNA here is from genome assembly GCF_040645615.1 of Glycomyces sp. NPDC046736. Taxonomy (NCBI): domain Bacteria; kingdom Bacillati; phylum Actinomycetota; class Actinomycetes; order Glycomycetales; family Glycomycetaceae; genus Glycomyces; species Glycomyces sp. NPDC046736. The sequence continues at coordinate 265,771 of NZ_JBEYYO010000001.1, forward strand.
TCGCCGGGAAGGTCCGCGAGGACCTCCGCACCGGCACCGAAGGCCTCCGCGGCCACGGCTCGCGCACCGTCACCGACATCGGCCGCCTCATCCGCGCCGAGTTCGAGACCGGGCTCGCCCGCGCCGGCCTCGCCACCCAGGCCGACCTCGACGACCTCAACCTCCGGCTCGAACACTCCGAGGACCAGATCCGCGAACTGCGCATCCGCCTCGCCGAAGCCGAGGCCCGCGCCGCCGCCCCGCAGTCGACCAGGACAGCCAGCAGCGACGAAGAGGACGCATGACCGACCAGCCCAACCCAGGAGCCCTCGCGGCCCGCCTGCGGCCCACCACCGACACCGACGACGTCGAAGCCGACATCGAGGCCGCCCTCGGCGCCCTCGAATCGCTCTCCGACCTGCCCGTCACCGACCACGTGCACATCTTCGAAGGCGTCCAGCAGCGCCTGTCCGAGATCCTCAGCAACGTCGACGACGCCTGAGTAGAAAGCCCGCGCCATGCCGACGCGCTACCGACTCGACGCCGAACTCGTGCGCCGCAAGATCGCCCGCTCCCGCGAGCACGCCCGCGAACTCATCGCCGCCGGACGCATCCACCTCCGCGGCATCCCCGCCACCAAGGCCGCCACCAGCGTCACCGGCGACGACTCGATCCGCCTCGTCGGCGACGTCGACGACTATGTCTCCCGCGGCGCCCACAAGCTCATCGGCGCCCTCGACGCGTTCGGCATCGACCCCGGGGGCCTGCGCGTCCTCGACGCCGGAGCCTCCACCGGCGGCTTCACCGACGTCCTGCTGCGCCGCGGCGCGGCCCAGGTCCTCGCCGTCGACGTCGGCTACGGCCAGCTCGCCTGGAAACTCCAGACCGACGACCGCGTCGTCGTCCACGACCGCACCAACGTCCGCCACCTCACCCCCGAGCAGCTCGGAGGCCAAGTCGACCTCACCGTCGGCGACCTCTCCTTCATCTCCCTCGAACTCGTCCTGCCCGCGCTGGCCGCCTGCACCCGGCCCGGCGGCGTGATGCTCCCGATGGTCAAGCCCCAGTTCGAGGTCGGCAAGGGCCAGGTCGGCCCCGGCGGGGTCGTCACCGACCCGGCCCGCCGCGCCGACGCGGTCTGGAACGTGGTCGAGGCCGCCGGACGCCTGGGCTGGACCACGACCGCCGTCACCGCCAGCCCCCTGCCCGGCCCGAAGGGCAACGTCGAGTTCTTCTGCCGGATGGAGACCGGTGACGTGACACCGATCTCCCGTGCGGCGGTGGACGAAGCCTGCGAGCGCTGAACGGCGGAGGGGTACAGTTCGAGGCCCTGTCACCGTGGCCGAAGGAGAGCGAGTGAGCCCGCAGCAGAAGCCGGAACGCGTCGTGATCGTGACGCACCCGCTCCGCGACGATGTGGCCGAACTCGCCGAGAAGCTCGCCGCCGCGCTCCGCGAAGCGGGCGTCCTCGTGCGCATCCTCAGCGGCGAGATCCGCTCCCTGCTGCGCCCCGACGCGCTCCTGGTGGTCGACGAGACCACCAGCGCCACCGCCGACCTGGTCCTGGCCCTCGGCGGCGACGGCACGGTGCTCCGCTCGGCCAAGATGGCCGCCGAAGCCGACGTGCCGCTCCTGGGCGTCAACTTCGGCAAGGTCGGCTTCCTCGCCGAGGCCGAGACCGGCGAACTGGAGACCGTGGTCTCGCGCCTGCTCGCGGGCGACTACACCGTCGAGGAGCGCACCGCGCTCTCGGTGGAGGCCACCGGCACCGACGGCGAGCGGCACCGCTCGTGGGCCTTCAACGACATCGCGGTGGAGAAGGCCGAACCGGCGCGGATGCTGGAGGTCTTCATCGAGATCGACGGCACCCGCATCTCCCGCTACGGCTCCGACGGCGTGGTGGTCGCGTCCCCGACCGGCTCCACCGCGCACGCGATGTCGGCGGGCGGCCCGGTGGTCTGGCCTGATGTGGACGCCCTGGTGGTCGTCCCCATGAACGCCCACGCGCTGTTCGCGAAGCCGATGGTCGTCCACTCCTCTTCGGAGATCCGCATCGGGGTCGAATCGGTCGGCACCGAAGGCGCGCTCATCGCCGACGGCAAGGAGATCACCCGCCTCACCGCCGGCGACACCGTTACGATCCGGCGTTCGGAGCGTCCGGTGCGCCTGGTGCGCATGTCGAGTCAGTCGTTCGCCTCGCGTCTGGTGTCGAAACTCTCTCTGCCCGTTGACGGTTGGCGTCACGGCCGGATCTGATCGGTTCCGCACCGGCGAGTGTCGGCGGCAGGGGATAGGCTCTGAAGCGTGTTGGAGGAGCTTCGCATCCAGAACCTGGGCGTGATCGCTGACGCCACCTTGCCGCTCGACCCCGGCCTGACCTGCATCACCGGTGAGACCGGCGCCGGTAAGACCATGGTCGTGGCCGGTCTGGGGTTGCTGTTCGGCGGTCGTGCCTCCCGTGCCCCCCTCGGTGCGGACCGCGCCCTCGTGGAGGGCCGCCTCAGTGTGGGCGAGGCCGCGCTCGAACTGCGTGAACGCGCCATCGAGGCCGGAGCCGACTTGGAGGACGGGGAGCTGCTGCTCGCCCGCTCGGTCTCGTCGGAAGGCCGCTCGAAGGCCTGGGTCGGCGGGCGCTCGGCGCCCGTGGGCGTCCTGTCCGAGCTCGGCGAGCTCGCCATCTCGGTCCACGGCCAGTCCGACCAGATGCGCCTGCTGCAACCGGCCGAGCAGCGCGCCGCGCTCGACCGCTTCGCCGGGGCCGATCACGGCAAGCTCCTCGACGCCTACCGCGCCGTCTTCGCCGAACTCGGTTCGTGCGCAACCGAACTCGCGCGCCTGCGCGGCAGCGCCCGCGAGATGGCCCGCGAAGCGGACATGCTCCGCCTCGGGCTCGAAGAGATCTCCGCGGTCGATCCCCAAGACGGCGAGGACGCCGAGCTGGCCGAAGAGGCCCGCCGCCTGGAGAACTCCGAGGCCCTGCGTCTGGCCGCCGCCACCGCCCACGGCGCGATCACCGGCGACCCCAGCACCGGCGACGGGGGCGCGGCCGACACGGTCGGCACCGCGGCCCGCGCGCTGGAGCACGACGCGCATTCGGACCCCAAGCTCGCCGAGTTCGCCGAGCGCCTCGCCGAGGCCGGCGCGCTGCTCGCCGAAGCGGCCGTGGACCTCTCGGCCTACCTCGACGACCTCGCGGCCGACCCGAGGCGCCTGGAGGAGATCTACCAGCGTCAGGCCGCCCTGAAGACCTTGTACCGCAAGTACGCCGAGGACCTCCCCGGCGTCCTGGCGTGGGCCGAGAACGCGCAGAAGCGCCTCGGCGAGCTCGACGTGTCCGACGAGCGCGTGAGCGAGCTGGAGGCCCGCCACGCAGACCTCACCGCCCGCGCGGCCGAGCTCGCCTCGCAGCTGCGGGCGTCGAGGCGCGCGGTGGCCGAGCGCTTCTCCGCGTCGGTGTCCACCGAGCTCAAGGGCCTGGCGATGCCCCACGCCGAGGTGGTCGCCGCGGTCGAGCCGCGCCCGGCCGGGCGCGGCGGCGTCGACCTCGTCGTGGACGACGTCCCCTCCGGCGCCACCGAGGAAGGCACCGACGAGGTCGAGCTCCTCCTGCGCCCGCACCCCGGTTCGGCCCCCGCGGCCCTCCACAAGGGCGCTTCGGGCGGTGAACTGTCGCGTGTGATGCTCGCCATCGAAGTGGTGTTCGCCGAGATCGGCGGGCCCCCCGTCCTGGTGTTCGACGAGGTCGACGCCGGGGTCGGCGGCGGCGCGGCCATCGAGATCGGCCGCTGCCTCGCCAAGCTCGCGCGCCGCCACCAGGTCCTGGTGGTCACCCACCTGCCGCAGGTCGCCGCGTTCGCCAACCGCCATCTGGTCGTCTCCAAGGACACCTCGGGCGCGGTCACGGTCTCGGGCGTGCGCGTGGTCGACGACGCCGCGAGGGCACGTGAGCTTGCTCGCATGCTCGCGGGCATGCCCGACTCCCACCTGGGCGTCGCCCACGCCGAGGAACTCCTGGCCGAAGCTGCGAAGATGAAGTCGTAGGGTCTGAGCCCATTCGGGGGAGAAGCGGCGCGGCGTCGTCTCGCCGCGTGCGATCGGATGGCATGATGATGCACGATGCGTGTACCTAGCTTGCGTTTGCCCGGGCGGAGCCCGGAGGGCGACTCCGCCGAAGGGCGGCTGGTCGGCACCGCCCGTCTCGATCGTCGGACGAAGCGGCTGTGCGGTCGGCTCGAACCCGGGGACGTCGCGATCATCGACCACGTCGACCTCGACCGGGTCGCGGCCGACACTCTCGTCGGCACCGACGTGGCCGTGGTCGTCAACGTCGCCAAGTCGATCTCCGGCCGCTACCCGAACCTCGGCCCCGAGGTCCTGGTCAAGGCCGGGATCGTACTCATCGACGGCGTCGGCGAGCAGATCTTCGACAACGTGCGCGAAGGCAAGACCGTCACCGTCGACGGCGGTGAGATCTACCTGGGCGACAAGCTGATCGCCTCGGGCACGGTCCAGACCGAGGACTCGGTCGCCGCCGACATGGAGGCCGCCAAAGAGGGCCTGTCGGTCCAGTTGGAGGCCTTCGCGGCCAACACGATGGAGTACCTCAAGCGCGAGCGGGACCTCCTGCTCGACGGGGTCGGCGTCCCCGAGGTCAAGACCTCCTTCAACGGCCGCCACGCGCTCATCGTGATCCGCGGCTACAACTACAAAGAGGACATCGACGTCCTGCGGCCCTACATCCGCGAGTTCAAGCCGGTCCTCGTGGGCGTCGACGGCGGCGCGGACGCGCTGCTCGAAGCCGGGTACACGCCCGACATGATCGTCGGCGACATGGACTCGGTCTCCGACGACGCGCTGCGCTGCGGCGCCGAGATCGTGGTCCACGCCTACGCAGACGGGCGCGCCCCCGGCATGGAGCGCATGGACAAGCTCGGGGTCCCGGCCATCCCCTTCCCGGCGGCCGCCACCTCCGAGGACATCGCGATGCTCATGGCCGACGAGAAGGGCGCCGAGCTCATCTGCGCCGTCGGCACCCACGTCACGATGGTCGAGTTCCTCGACAAGGGCCGTGGGGGCATGGCCTCCACGTTCCTGACCCGCCTGCGCGTCGGCGGCAAGCTCGTGGACGCCAAGGGCGTCTCGCGGCTCTACCGCCAGGACATGTCCATCTCCGCCCTGCTCCTGCTCATCGTCTCCGCCCTCGCCGCCATGGCCACCGCCGTCGCCATCTCCACCGTCGGACGCTCGTTCGTCGACGTGATCGCCGACTGGTGGGACGGCCTGTTCTTCCAGATCCAGAGGCTGTTCTCGTGATCAACTTCCGCTACCACCTGGTGAGCCTCACCGCGGTGTTCCTCGCCCTCACCGTCGGGCTCATCCTCGGCACGGCCGCCCTCAACGGCCCCGCCATGGAGGTCATGCAGAGCAACATCCAGTCCCTGCGCGACTCCAACGACCAGTACCGCGCCGAACTGAGCCAGCTCGAAGCCGACCTCAACGACGACCAGGCCTTCGCCGCCGAGATCGCCCCGTCCTACCTCGCCGGGAAGCTCGCGGACAAGAACATCCTGGTGGTGGCCCTTCCCGGGGCCGACACGCAGGTCGTGGACGGCGCGGTCGAGATGCTCGGCTACGCGGGCGCGACGGTCTCGGGGCGCGTCTCGATCCTCGACGACTTCTTCGACCCCAACCGCGGCGACGAGCTCGGCGACCTCACCGAGACCGTCACCCCCGAGACCGTGCAGCTGCCGGTCACCTACGACGACATCGAGTCCATGAGCTACGTCCTCGCCGCCGTGACCACCGGCAAGGCCGGCGGCGTCCCCGTCGAGATCCCCGCGGGCGACATCACCGTCGTCACCTCGGGTCTCAACGCGGCCTCGCTGCTCACCGTCGAGACCGAGCCGACCGGCGTGGCCGACGGCGTGCTCATCCTCGCCGGGCCCGGCTCGACCGACTCCGACGCCGAGAGCCGCAACGAGGGCGTGGTCACCGTCGCCGACGTGTTCGCGGTCGACGCGCCCACGGTCTACGCCGCCACCACCTCCACCGGTGACGGCAACCCGATCAACGCGCTGCGCAGCGAAGACAACAACACCGTCTCGACGGTCGACAACGTCTCCAGCCCGCAGGGGCAGATCGCCGCGGTCGTCTCGCTCGCCGATTTCATGGCCACCGGCAAGGTGGACCACCTCGGTACCGGGGAGGGCGTTTCCGGACTCCTTCCCGCTCCCGCTTAGTATCGTGCCCATGAGCCAGCTAACGCGAACCGTCGGGCGGGCGTTCCTCGGAGGCCTCGCGGCGGGCGGCACGATCGCTGCGATCGGGGCCGTTCGACGCTCCAAATGGGCCGCCGATCTGGAACGGGTCAACCACAAGGGCGACACCGTGAGCCTGGCCGAAGGCCCGGGCGTCACGGTCGGCGCCACCGCCGCCTCCGTACTCGGCGCGAACTCCCCGGCCTACGCCGTCGCGGCCGCCACCACCGGTCTCACCTCCGGCGCGGTCGGCCTCTACGACGACATGGCCGACACCAAAGGCGAGAAGGCCAAGGGCTTCAAAGGCCACGTCGGCGCGCTCCTCAAGGGCCGCGTCTCGGCGGGCCTGGTCAAGATCTTCGGCATCTCCGCGGCCGGGATCGCCTCGGCGGCCCTGGTCGACCTCGCCAACGGCGAGCTCACCGACGAGCGGCGCTCCCTGGCCCGCCGGGTGTGGAACGTGGGCGTCGGCGGCGGCGTGATCGCCGGTGCCGCCAACGTGATCAACCTGTTCGACCTGCGCCCCGGACGCGCCCTCAAGGTCGTCACCATCGCCTCCGCGCCCCTGTCGCGCCCGCCGGGGCCGAAGTCCCGCAGGCACACCGCCGCCGGGGGAGCGAACACCGCCCTGGCCGTCTCGGCCGCCGCGGGCGCCGCGATGGGCGAGGACCTCGAAGGCAAGACCATGCTCGGCGACGGCGGCGCGAACGCCCTCGGGGCCCTGCTCGGCCTCTCCTACATCGCCCGCACCGGCATGATCGGCCGCCACGTGGCCCTCGCGGGCGTCGCGGCCCTCATCGCCGCGTCCGAGAAGGTCAGCTTCACCAAGGTCATCGCCGAGACGCCGGTACTGCGCGAGCTGGACGAGCTGGGTCGGACGAAGTCTTGACCGAGACCCGACGCGAAGTCGGTCGTGCCGCCTCGGTCATCGGTGCGATCACCGTCGCCTCCCGCCTGGCCGGTTTCGGCCGCACGATGGTGTTCACGTGGGCGATCGGCATCGGCACCCTGGGCGCCGCCTACCAGACGGCCAACAGCATCCCCAACATCGTCTTCGAGCTCGTGGCCGGGGGAGCGCTTGCCGCGCTCGTGATCCCGCTCCTGGCCGCCCCGCTCGCCCGGCACGAGCCCGAGCAGGTCAGCCGCATCGCCTCGGCCCTCCTGACCTGGTCACTGACGCTCCTGGTCCCCGTCGGGCTCGCCATCGCCCTCTTCGCGCGACCGATCGTGGGCCTGCTCATCTCCGGCCCCAGGATCACCCCGACCACGATCGACGTCGGCACCGAACTGCTCGTCCTGTTCGCCCCGCAGCTCCCGCTGTACGGCGTCGCGATCGTGCTCACCGGTGTCCTCCAGTCACACCGGCGCTTCGCCTGGCCCGCGCTCGCCCCGCTCCTGTCGAGCGTCGTCATGGCCGGCATCTACGTCGTCTACGGCGTCCTCTCCGGCCGCGAAAGCGCCGCCGAACAGGTCTCGCAGGCGGACATCCTGCTCCTGGGCCTCGGCACCACCCTCGGCGTCGCAGTCCTCGCCGGATGCCTCATCTTCCCCCTCCGCGGCCTCGGCCTGCGCCTGCGACCGGCCTGGCGCCTGGACACCCACGTCGCCGCCAACCTCAAGTCCCTCGCGATCGCCGGAGCCATCACCGTCGGCGCGCAGCAGCTCTGCCAGGCGCTGCTCCTGCGTCTGGCCAACAACGCGGGCGACGACGGCACGGTCGTGGTCTTCACCGTCTCCCAGACGTTCTTCCTGCTGCCCTGGGCGATCCTCGCCGTACCCCTCGCGACCGCCGCCTACCCGATCCTCGCCGAATCGTTCTCCCTCGGCGAGCACGACCGCTACCAGCGCCGCCTCTCCCAGACCGGCCGCGCGGTCCTCCTGCTGTCGGGCCTCGGCGTCGCCGCGCTCGCCGGACTCGCCGAACCCATCGGCACGGTCCTCGCCTCGGTCGCCTCCGGCAGCGCCGCGAACGCGCAGCCCCAGCTCGAAGCCACGCTCGCCGGACTCGCCTTCGGTCTCTTCGGCTACTCCCTGTTCGCGATCTACTCTCGCGGCCTCTACGCCGTGGGCCGCAACAAGTACGCCGCCGGAGCGACCTCGATCGGCTGGGCGGCGGGCGCGGTCGCCGCGATCGTCCTCTCCGAAGTCATGCCCCTCGCCGACCGCACCCTCGCGCTCGCGATCGCCTGGTCGATCGGCATGACCGTCATCGGTCTCGCCCTCACCGCCGCGATCGCCCGCCACACCGGCGCGGCCAGCCTCTCCGGCGTTCCACGCGCCGCGCTCGCCACGATCCTCGCGTCCATCGGCGCGGTCCTCGCCGGACGCGAACTCATCGCGCTTTGGGGACACGCCGACACCATCTACCAGGCCCTCTTCCAAGGCGTCGTGGTCGGCGCGGCCATCGCGGTGATCTACCTCGGACTCGGCGCGCTCATCGGCGGGTCCGGCGTCGTGCGCCCCGTGCTGCGGCGCGCTGGCAGAATACGGTCGTCGGACGACGACGGCAGCCCTGACACACAGAGTGGAGCAGACCAGTGAGTCGCAGTTCCTTGAGGCACCGGCGCATCGCACTCGTGCTGGGCCCCTCCACCGGAGGCATCGGCACCCACGTCGCCTCCGTCGCGGCGGGCCTGGTCGAGCGCGGCGACGCCGTCCTGGTGGTCGGCCCGCCCGAGACCGAAGAGCGCTTCGGCTTCCGCGCCAAAGGGGCCCGCTTCGCGCCTGCCCCGATCACCGCGAAGCCCTCGCCCGAACTGCCGCTGGCCTGGTGGGCCGCCCGAAGCGCCCTGCGCGGCATCACCGGAAGGGGCGTCGACCTCGTCCACGCCCACGGCCTCACCGCCGGGATCACCGCGCTCGCGGCCCGCCCGACCGGGGCCGCGCTCATCACCACCTGGCACAACCAGCTCATCACCTCAGGCGTCAAGCGCCGCGTCTCCGACGAGATCGAGAAGCGCCTCGCCCGCGGCGTGGACGTGGCCCTCGCGGCCTCCTCCGACCTCCACGAGCACCTGGTCGACCTCGGGGCCCGCGACGCGCGCCTCGCGCCCGTCGCCGCCCCGCCCCGCCGGGCCGCGGGCGACTCCGAGTCGATCCGGGCCGAGCTCGGCATCGGCGACCGCCCGCTCCTGCTCTCGGTGGGCCGCCTCCACGTCCAGAAGGACTACGACACGCTCATCGCGGCCGCGACCCGCTGGAAGGACCTCGACCCCGCGCCGGTCGTGGCGATCGCCGGGGACGGACCCGAGCGCCTGCGCCTCCAAGGCCTCATCGACGCCTCCGGCGCCGACGTGCGCCTCCTCGGCCACCGCACCGACGTGGCCGACCTCCTCGCCGCCGCCGACCTCGCGGTCGTCACCAGCCAGTGGGAGGCCCGCCAGCTCTTCGCCCAGGAGGTCCTCCAGGCCGGGGTCCCGCTCGTCGCCACCCGCACCGGCGGCATCCCCGAACTCGTCGGCGACGCCGCGGTCCTGTTCGAGGTCGGCGACGTGGACGCCCTCGACCGGGCCGTGCGCGACCTCCTCACCGATTCGGACCGCCTCGCCTCGTACGCCGAAGCGGGACTCGCCAAGGCCGCCACCTGGCCCGACGAGGCCCAGATGCTCGACGCGCTCGACGCGCTCTACCTGGAACTGACAGGACGTTAATCCCGCCGTGTCGCGACAACTCGATGCCGGGCGCCTGACCCGCAAGGCCCGCAAGACGATCGCCCGCAGTCTCGCCGACAACCGGGGCCCGATCGCCGCATGGGTCCTCGTCGCGGTCCTGGCCGCGCTCGCCGCGTTCCAACTGCTCCCCGACGAACGCGAGGAGACCGTCCCCGGGACCGTCGACTCGGTCGTCGTCCTCGGCGTCGGGGGCCTGTCCTGGACCGACATCGACGCCGCGACCACCCCCAACCTCACCGAACTGGCCCGCAACGGCGCGCTCGCCGAGCTCAACACCGACTCCGGCCGCAACTTCACATGCACGTTCGACGGATGGCTCACCTTCTCCGCCGGAGCGCCCGCCGTCGCGGCCCCCTACGGTGACGCCTCCGACTGCGGCGAGGTCGACGGCGACCAGATCACCGACGACGAGGACTCGGCCACCGTCGACGACATGGCCGACCTCGTGGCCCTCAACCGCAACCTCGAACAGGGCGCCGAACTGGGAATGCTCGCCGCGGGCACCTCCTGCGCCACCGCGATCGGCCCCGGCGCGGCCTACGCCACCGCCAACTCGGTCGGCCGCGTCGGCGACTACCGCCCCGCGTTCCCGGCCGCCGACGACCTCCCCGAGACCCTCGCCGAATGCCCCCTCACCGTGGTCGACGGCGGCGTCCTGCCTATCGACCCGCAACTGCGCGCCTCGGCCCTCGACCGACTCGACGAGACCGTCGGGTCCCTCCAGGCCGCCCGCGGCGAGAACTCGGCCCTCATCGTCACCGGCATCGGCCAGGTCGAAGAGCCCAACCGCCTCCTCGCCGCCGTCGCCAACTTCGCGGACCAGGACGGCCACAACCTCATCGACCTGCCCGCCGAACGCCCCGGCTACCTGCGGCTGACCGATCTCACCGCGACCGTCCTGACCCTCCTCGGCGCGCCCCCGCCCGACACGGCCACCGGCACCGCCGCCGGTGTCACCGACGACGCGCTGTCCTACGAAGAACGCCAAGCGGTCTTCGACGACACCGACACCCGCCTCATCGCCGCGGCCGTCGCCGCCCCCGCCACTCAGTGGCTCCAGGTGCTCCTGTTCCTCGCCCTCACCTTCGTGGCCTGGCCGCTCCTGCACCTCCTGCGCAGCGCCGGACAGCCCGGCGTCAAACCCCCGCCGCTGTGGCTGATGCGCCTGAACATCATCACGGCCCTCGTCTGCGCCCTCTTCGTGGGCGCCGCGCTCCTCGCCGACTTCTTCGGCTGGTGGTCGGCCTCCAGCCCCGGCCTCGTCGGCCCCCTGACCGCCCTGGGGATCGCCGTCGTGTGCGCGTTCGTCGCGATCTTCCTGCCCGGACGCCACGGCCCCGCGAGCCTCATGGTCAGCGTCTCCGCGTTCGGCATCATCGTCACCGTCCTGGCGATGCTCATCCACACCGAAGACCCCCTGGGGACCCTCCTCGGCGACTACACCGTGGCCGACTCCGCCTCCAACGAGCTCGGGCCCGTCGCCACCGGCATGTTCATCGCCTCCCTGTGGCTCCTCGCCGCCGTCGCCGCCTGGCGGCTCCCGCGCGGCTACCAGTCCCCGGTCATGGCCGGCATCGGCGTCCTCGGCGTGCTCGTGGTCTCGGCCGGGTTCCTCGGCGACTCCGTGCCCGCCTCGGTCGCCATCATCATCGGCATCTGCCTCGCCTCCGCGCTGGCCACCGGCGGCTGGATCACCTTCTCCCGCTTCGTGTGGTCCGGCCTCGCCGGCGCCGCGGTCCTGCTCGGCCTGTCCTGGATCGACTACCAGCGCCCGGTGGCCGAACGCGGCCAGCTCGGCGCGTTCCTCGGCGACATCCTCGGCGACACCAACGGCGTCATCGCCTCCGGGCTCGGCTCCAACATCGTCGCGATCTTCACCTCGCCCCTGAGCGTCCTCACCGTCATGGCCGGCGCGTACTGCTGGCTGGTGCTCCTGCGCCCCGGAGGCGGCCTGCGGCGCGCCTGGGGCCTCTACCCGCCGCTGCGCGGCGCGTTCGCCGCCGCGATCGTCGGCTCGGCCGCCGCGGGCCTCCTCCTCGGCAAGGGCCTGATGAGCCTCGGGGCCGCGCTGGCGGTCATGGTTCCCTTGGCGGTCATCATGAGTCACCGGGTCCTGGCCCGCGCGCACGTCAAGGACGGCCAGTACTCGGACATGATCGTCGACGCACCGTCGTGGGTCGATGAGGAAAACGGCGAGGAAAGTGTTAGTGTGGAATCCCGTGGATGATGCGATCCACCGGCGGCTGGAAGCAGCCGCTCGATCGACACGATTACCACGGGAGTTCGCTTTGGCCAGCGCTGCTAATGGTCAGTCTCGCAACACGAAGCACCTCTTCGTCACCGGTGGGGTCACCTCTGCCCTCGGCAAGGGCATGACCGCCGCCAGTCTCGGGAACCTGCTGACCGCGCGCGGCCTGTACGTGGTGATGCAGAAGATCGACCCTTATCTCAACGTCGACCCCGGCACGATGAACCCGTACGAGCACGGCGAGGTCTTCGTCACCGACGACGGCGGCGAGACCGACCTCGACATCGGCAACTACGAGCGGTTCCTCGACCGGAACCTGTCCAAGCACGCCAACGTGACCACCGGGCAGGTCTACTCCGACGTCATCGCCAAGGAGCGCCGCGGCGACTACCTCGGCGCGACCGTCCAGGTCATTCCGCACATCACCAACGAGATCAAGGCCCGCCTCGCGGCGATGGCCGACCCCGACCCCGAGACCGGGCGGGTCCCCGACGTGGTGATCACCGAGGTCGGCGGCACGGTCGGCGACATCGAGTCGCTGCCGTTCCTGGAGGCGATCCGCCAGTACCGCCACGACATCGGCCGCGACAACTGCTTCTTCCTCCACGTCTCGCTCGTGCCGTACCTGGCCGCGTCCTCGGAGATGAAGACCAAGCCGACCCAGCACTCGGTGGCGCAGCTGCGCAGCATCGGCATCCAGCCCGACGCGATCGTGTGCCGCTCCGACCGACCGCTGCCCGACGGACTGAAGTCGAAGATCGCGGGGTTCTGCGACGTGGACGACGCCGCGGTGGTCTCGGCCCCCGACTCGAAGTCGATCTACGAGATCCCCAAGACCCTCCACACCGAGGGCTTGGACGCCTATGTGGTCCGCAAGCTCGACCTGCCGTTCAAGGACGTCGACTGGACCGCGTGGGACGACCTGCTCGACCGCGTCCACCACCCGAAGGCCACCGTCGAGGTCGCGATCGTGGGCAAGTACGTCGAGCTGCCCGACGCGTACAAGTCCGTGGTCGAGGCCCTGCACGCGGCCGGGTTCTCGAACTACGCCAAGGTCCAGGTCCGCTGGGTGATCTCTGACGAGTGCGGCAGCGCCGAGGCCACCGCGAAGTCCCTCGCGGGCGTCGACGCGGTGGTCATCCCCGGCGGGTTCGGCGACCGGGGCGTCCCCGGCAAGATCCAGGCGCTCAGGTGGGCCCGCTCGCGGCAGGTGCCCACGCTCGGGCTGTGTCTGGGCATGCAGTGCATGGCGATCGAGGGCCTGCGGGAGATCTCCGGTCTCGTCGGCGCCGACTCCGAGGAGTTCGACAAGGACGCCGAGCACCTGGTCATCTCCACGATGGCCGACCAGACCGACATCGTGGCCGGGCGCGGCGACATGGGCGGCACGATGCGCCTGGGCACCTACCCGGCGAAGCTCGCCGAAGGGTCCCTGGCCGCGGAGGCCTACGGTGCCACCGAGGTCAACGAGCGCCACCGTCACCGCTACGAGGTCAACAACGCCTACCGCGACGAACTCGCCAAGGCCGGTTTCGTGATCTCGGGCCTCTCGCCCGACGGCCGCCTCGTGGAGTTCATCGAGCTCGACCGCGAGATCCACCCGTACTACGTGGCGACCCAGGCCCACCCCGAGCTCAAGTCCCGCCCGACCCGCCCCCACCCGCTCTTCGCGGGCCTCGTCCAGGCGGCCCTGCGCCGCCAAGCCGACGAACGCCTCGACATCGAAGCGGCATAACCGAACACGACGAAAGGGCGGGACTCAAGCGAGTCCCGCCCTTGTTCGTGTTCTTAAGCCTCTCTGGGATCCTCGCCGTGCGCGTTCGAGCCGTAGTGGCCCTCTTGAGCGAGCAGCACGATGAGGATGATGGGGCCGGCGAGCGGGATGAAATTGATCAGGTACATCCATCCGGACCGGCCGGTGTCGTGCAGACGGCGCACGGACACGGCGAGCGCGGGCAGGATGACCGCGAGCGCGTAGACGAAGTAAAGCGTCATGAACACGGGTTCCTGCGTCACGGCGAAGGGGATGTAGAGGACCATCAGCGCGATGAAGTGGAAGAGCACGAACATCCAGTACTCCTTCCGGCGGGCGCGGCCGGAGAATCCGACATAGTTTTTGAGCACGGCGAGATACCAGTTCACACTGGGTCCTTTCAAAGGGGTCGCTCCATTGCAGAGCGAGGGGCAAGGCGAGGGGTGAGAATCCGGGGCTGGATTCGCTGGAGAAGGTATCACGTTCTCCCAGGCCCTGGCTATGTCAATCCACATCGGGGAATCCTTTGAAGACTGATCACGGCATTGTGACCGATTCGTCGTCTCGCAATCTGGACTCCGTACAAGAAGAAGGGCGGGACTCGAACGAGTCCCGCCCCTGTTTCGTTCGCCTGTCAGCGCTTGGTGCGCAAGGCCCTGCCCACCGCGATCGTGGCGATCAGGACCAGGCCCGCGGCCACCACCGAGGTGATGCGGACGCCGTCGGTGAACGCGGTGCGCGCCGTCTCCAGCAGTGCGTCCCCGGCCTCGGCCGGGAGCGTCTTGGCCACGTGGACCGCCTCGCCGAGCGTCTCGGACGCCGCGTCGGGGGCGTCCCCGAGCTCGGAGCGGTAGATACCGGTCGCCAGCGACCCGAGCAGCGCTACGCCCATCGCGCCGCCCAGCTCGTACGCGGTCTCGGAGATCGCCGAGGCCGAACCGGCGCGGTCGGCCGGAGCCGCCGCCAGGATCGCGTCGTTCGTGACCGTCTGCGCCAGACCGGCACCGGCCCCGATGAGCGTCGAAGCGCCCACGACCACCAGAGCGCCTTCGTGCACGCCCACGAACGCCATCGCCGAGAACCCGCAGATCACGAAGACCAGGCCGCCGACGATGGTGCGCGCCATGCCGATCCGCTCCGACAGCCGCACCGCGAACAGGCCCGCGACCACCGAGATCGACATCTCCGGCAGTAGCAGCAGCCCCGCCTGCATGGGGGAGAACCCCAGCACCAGTTGCAGGTACTGCGTCAGAAGGAACAGCGACGAGATCATCGCGAACACGATCGTGAAGTTCGTGGCCAGCGACGCGGAGAACCGCCGGATCCCGAACAGCCGCAGATCCAGCAGCGGGTGCTCGAGGCTGCGCTGGCGCCGCACGAACAGCACCGCCATCGCCACGCCGAACCCGATCGCGACCAGAGCCGCAAGCGACACGCCGTGCTCGGCGACCGTCTTGACCCCGTACACGAACGGGAACATCGCCAGGAACGACATCGCGACGCTGAGCAGGTCGAGCGGCCCCGGGTTCGGGTCCTTCGACTCCGGCAGCAGCAGCGGCGCGGCCACCATCACCGCGAGCGAGACCGGCGCGGCCATGAGGAACACCGAGCCCCACCAGAAGTGCTCCAGCAGCCAGCCGCCCACGATCGGCCCGGCGGCCGCACCGGCCGAGAACCCGGATGCCCAGATCGCGATCGCGAACTTGCGCTGGCGGCCGTCGGTGAACAGGTTCCGCATGAGGCCGAGCGTGGTCGGCATGAGGGTCGCTCCGGCCACGCCGAGCAGCGCCCGCGCGAGGATCAGGGTCTCGGCGGTCGGCGCGTACGCGGCGAGCACGCTCGCGGCGGCGAACGCGGCCGAGCCGATGACGAGCAGCTTGCGGCGCCCGAACCGGTCGCCGAGGGAGCCCATCGTGACCAGCAGGTCGGCGAGCACGAACCCGTACACGTCGACGATCCACAACAGCTGCGAGCTGGTCGGCGAGAGGTCCTCGGACAGGAACGGCACGGCGAAGCCGAGCACTGTCATGTCGATGGAGATGAGCAGCACCGGCAGTACCAGCACCGCCAGAGCCCAGCCCTGCTTCGCGGTGAAGCGCGGGCGCGGCTCGGCCGTCTGCGGCAGTGTCGTCGTCATGGTTCCTCCTTCGGGAAGCTCGCGGGCCGCAGGCCGCCGCGAATCGGCGGCCCGCAGGTAGGCACCTGGGGCGGTTCGGCGAAGCTTGTGATCGAGACGACGGTTCAGGGCAAGGCACTGTACCGTCCAGACGGTATAGTAGCAAGCGGGAGGGCACATGGCCAAGGACGAACTCAGCACGCGTGATCGGATTCTCAACGCACTCCAGCGCATCCTCGTCGACGAGGGCAGCTCGGGCGTGACGCTGGAGAAGGTCGCGGCCGAGGCCGGGGTCTCCAAAGGCGGCCTGCTCTACCACTTCAAGTCCAAGCCCGACCTCTACGACGGCCTCGCGAGCCGCTTCCGCGCCCTCGAGGAGGCCCGCCTCGCCGAGGCCCGCCGCACCGGCGTCGTCGAGGCCTTCATCCGCGCCTCCCAGCTCGAATCGGCCGAGTCCGAGGCCGCCCTCTGGGCCCTGTTCACCGCCCTCCGCGGCACCGACGAGCTCTCCGACCAGGCCAAGGACGACCTGGTCTTCATATTCAACGGCTGGTCCGAGGCCCTCAAGGAGTCGATCGCCGACCCCGTCACCGCCGAGATCGTGCGCCTGGTCGGCGACGGCCTCTTCCTCTCGGCCCTCTCCGGTCTCCCCCTGCCCTCCCAGGACGTCGTGGACGCGATCCTCGCCCGCCTCAAAGCCGAGTCCGGAGAGTCCTGATCCCAAGCGCGTTAATGTGGTCGCCGTGCATGACTACCGAGTCCTCGACAGCGAGAACCTCCACCACGGCTGGTGCTACGACCTGAAGGCCGAGACCATCGCGATGCCCGGCGGCGGCACCGCCCGCCGCGAGTACATGGACCACTGCGGGGCCGTCGTGGCCGTCCCGCTCGACGACCAGGGCCGCGTGGGCCTCATCCGCCAGTACCGCGTCCCGCCCCGCGAGCTCATGTGGGAGTTCCCTGCGGGCCTGCGAGACATCGAGGGGGAGGACCCGGCCGTGGCCGCGCGCCGCGAGCTCGCCGAAGAGGTCGACCTCAACGCCGCCGAGCTCGTCAAGCTCGGCGAGTTCTTCACCACTCCTGGCATCTCCACCGAGCTCATCCACTACTTCCTCGCCACCGGGCTCTCGCCGGTCCCCGAGTCCGAGCGCCACGAGCGCACCGACGAGGAGACCCACATCGAGCTCGTGTGGTGGGACCTGGACAAGGCCCTCGCCGCCGTCGCCGACGGTGAGATCCGCAACGGCGTGTGCGCGCTCGCCCTCAACCTGGCCCGGTTCCACCTCGAACGCAGGTAAGCCCCGAAAAAGTGAGGCCCGCCGCTTCCCCGAGCGGCGGGCCTGACGTTACGATCGGCGCGACGACGCCGTCCGAAGCCAGGCTCACGAGGCCGCGCAACGCTGTACCGCAACGCAAATGCGGGCATTCGGGCGAACTGCGTCCTAGACTGCCCGTGCGGGATGCCGACCGGCCCCGAGCAGGCACAACGCTTCGGAAGGAACCCGCAACGTGAAAGTCGCCGTCCCCCGCGAGATCAAGAACAACGAGTACCGCGTCGCCCTCACCCCCGCCGGGGTCCACGAACTCGTGGCCGCCGGCCACGACGTCTTCATCGAGACCGGCGCCGGTCTCGGCTCGGCCATCACCGACGACGACTACCGCGCGGCCGGGGCCAACATCCGCCCCGACGCCGACGCCACCTGGGACGCAGGCGATCTCGTCCTCAAGGTCAAAGAGCCCATCCACGCCGAGTTCCACCGGATGCGCCCGGGCCAGACCCTCTTCACCTACCTCCACCTGGCCGCCAGCGCCGAGTGCACCGACGCCCTCCTGGAGCGCCAGGTCACCGCCATCGCCTACGAGACCGTGCAGACCGCCGACGGCCGCCTGCCGCTGCTCGCCCCCATGAGCGAGGTCGCGGGCCGCCTGGCCGTCCAGGCCGGCGCGTACTGCCTCCAGCGCCCCGAAGGGGGCCGCGGCACCCTCATGGGCGGCGTCCCCGGGACCGCGCCCGCGCGCGTGGTCATCATCGGAGCCGGGGTCTCCGGCATGAACGCCGCCGCGATCGCGGTCGGCATGCGGGCCGACGTCGAGCTCCTCGACCTCAACATCGACAAGCTCCACGCCGCCGACGACCAGTACCAGGGCCGCCTGCGCACCATCGTCTCCAACCGCTTCGAGGTCAAGCGCGCGTGCCGCGAGGCCGACCTCGTCATCGGCGCGGTCCTCGTCCCGGGCGCCAAGGCCCCCACCGTGGTCGACGACGAAGTGCTCGACGAGATGAAGCCCGGCGCGGTCCTGGTGGACATCGCGATCGACCAGGGCGGCTGCTTCGCGCACTCCAAGCCCACCACCCACGACGACCCCACGTTCACCCACGGCGGCAAGCTGTTCTACTGCGTGGCCAACATGCCCGGCGCGGTCCCGAACACCTCCACGTACGCGCTCACCAACGCGACCCTGCCGTACGTCATGAAGCTCGCCAACCTCGGCTGGGCCGACGCGCTCAAGGCCGACCCGGCCCTCGCCGGCGGCCTGAACACCTACGCCGGACAGGTCGTCAACGAACCGGTCGCGATCACGCATCACCTGCCGCTCAAGCCGATCGCGCAGGTGCTCGCCGAGCACTGACGTCCCTTGAGGGCGAACGGCCCTCAGCGCACAGCGGGCGATCCCACACCGGGTGCCTCGGAGTCTCCCAAGCCGTCGACAGCCTCGATACACTGACGTACAGTCGCTATGACAGGCAATGGTGAGACGCCCGGCACCCGGTGTCGACCTCGCACCCGGAGGCGCGAAGAGATGAGCAGTGTGGACAGCAATGACAAGTGGGCGGCCTTGCGGGGCGCCGCGCAGGCGCCTCCCGCCGACGGTGACAGCGACCTCTCATCGCCCGACCCCGAGTCCTACACCGGCAAACGCGACATCCCCCAGCCCCAGCCCCTGGAGCGCCACGGCCCCGCGCGCGTCATCGCCATGGCCAACCAGAAGGGCGGCGTGGGGAAGACCACCACGACCATCAACCTCGGTGCGGCCCTTGCCGAATACGGCCGCAAGGTCCTCCTGGTCGACTTCGACCCCCAAGGGGCCCTGTCGGTCGGCTTCGGCACCAACCCCCACACCCTCGACCTGACCGTCTACAACCTCCTCATGCAAGAGGACGTCGACATCGACGACGTCATGGTCAAGACCAACGTGGCCGGCCTGCGCCTCCTCCCGGCCAACATCGACCTCTCGGCCGCCGAGATCCAGTTGGTCAACGAGGTCGCCCGCGAGCAGACCCTCGCCCGCGTCCTGCGCCCGGTGATCCCCGACTTCGACTACGTTCTCATCGACTGCCAGCCTTCGCTGGGGCTCTTGACGATCAACGCGCTCACCGCCGCGCACTCGGTCCTCGTCCCCCTTGAGTGCGAATTCTTCTCCCTGCGCGGGGTGGCCCTCCTCCTCGACACCGTCGACAAGGTCCGCGAGCGCCTCAACTACGACCTCGAACTCGACGGCATCCTCGCCACGATGTACGACTCGCGCACCACCCACTCGCGCCAGGTCCTCCAGCGCGTCGTGGAAGCCTTCGGCGACAAGGTCTTCTCCACCGTCATCACCCGCACGGTGCGCTTCCCCGAGACCACCGTCGCCGGCGAGCCGATCACCACGTGGGCCCCGGCCTCCTCCGGCGCCCGCGCCTACCGCCAGCTCGCACGCGAACTCATTGCGGCGACAGATAAGTAGCCCCGATCGCGTTCGGCCCCAGTCCGTGTCTCCCCATAAACCCCGAGTTCACCCGGTAGTGCCCCGAAGGCCCGTCTAAGCTGGCGTGCGTGACCGACCAGCAGCCGACCCAACTCCCGACCCAGCGGGAGGGCGCACCGGAGGAGGCCGAGAGCGGCTTCCGCGTCCGGCTCGCCAACTTCGAGGGCCCCTTCGACCTGCTGCTGCAACTCATCGGCAAGCACAAGCTCGACGTCACCGAGGTCGCCCTCCACCAGGTCGCCTCCGAGTTCATCGCCTACGTCACCGGCCTCGACGAGGCCTGGAACCTGGAGGAGACCTCCGAGTTCCTGCTCATCGCCGCGACCCTCCTCGACCTCAAGACCGCGCGGCTCCTGCCCGGCACGGTCGTCGACGACGAGGAGGACCTCGCGCTGCTCGAAGCCCGCGACCTCCTCTTCGCCCGCCTCCTCCAGTACAAGGCCTACAAGGAGGCCGCCGGGGCCCTCGCCGGGCTCGCCGACGCCGCCTCGACCCGCGTCGCCCGCAACGTCGGCCTCGAAGACCGCTTCAAGGGCCTCCTCCCCGAACTCGTCCTCGACCTCACCCCCGAAGCCCTGGCCGCCTTGGCGGGCAAGGCGATGAAGCCGAAACCGCCCCCGACCGTCGGCACCGGACACATCCACATGCAGCGCGTCTCGGTGCGCGAGCACGCCGTGATCCTCTCTCGCCGCCTCCAACGCGTCCAGACCGCGACCTTCCGGGCCCTGACCTCCGACTGCGAGTCCCATCTCGAAGTCGTGGCCAGGTTCCTCGCGCTCCTGGAGCTCTACCGGGAGGCCTTGGTCGGGTTCGAGCAGATGCAGGCCCTCGGCGAGCTGACGGTGCGCTGGCTCGGCGGCATGACCGCCACCGAGATCGAGGTCGACGAGTACGCGGGCGCACCGGAACCGGGGGAGGAACCCACGAATGCATGAGCACTTGAGCCCCGACGAGGTCGCCGAGTGGCGCCCGCCCTGGCAGCGCCACGAGGACGGCGGGCAAGCCCGGTCGGACACGCCCGCCGACGAGCCGGTCGACGTCACCGACGAGTACGCCCGCGCGGTGGCCGACGTCCCGGCCCAGGCCGAGCCCGAACCCGAGCCGGTCCAGGCCTCCAGCCCCGTCCCCGAGGACGTCGATCTCGGCGCGGTTCTCGAAGCGATCCTCATGATCGCCGAGGAGCCGCTCTCCGAGGAGTTCCTGTCCGCGGTGTTGGAGCGGCCACGCTCACAGGTGCGCGAGACGCTCGGCCGTTTGAGCGCCGAATACACTGGTGACGGACGCGGATTCGATCTGCGTCGCCAAGCCGGCGGCTGGCGCTTCTACACGCGGGCCGATTTCGCCCGCTACGTGGAGCGATTCGTCACCGACGGCGCCTCCGCCCGCCTCACCAAGGCGGCCTTGGAGACGCTCGCCGTGGTGGCCTACCGCCAGCCGGTCACCCGCGGCCGCATCTCGGCCATCCGGGGGGTCAACTGCGACGGCGTCATGCGCACGCTGCTGGCGCGCGGCCTGGTCGAGGAGTGCGGGACCGACCCGGACTCGACGGCGACGCTCTACCGCACCACCACGCTGTTCTTGGAGAAGATCGGTCTGGACTCGGTCGAACAGCTCCCTGAGCTGGCCCCGTTCCTGCCCGACGACGTGACGGATATCGAGGAAGATGAACAACGCTGACGCTGAGGGCATTCGCCTGCAAAAAGTGCTGTCGCAGGCCGGGATCGCCTCCCGCCGCAACGCCGAAGACCTGATCTCCCGCGGCAAGGTCAAGGTGAACGGCGAACTCGCCCGCCTGGGCCAGCGGGTGCAACCGACCGATGTCATCCACGTCTCCGGCAAGCGGATCGTGACCGACGTCGACACCGTGTACTTCGCGATCAACAAGCCCCGCGGGATCGTCTCGACGATGGAGGACGACGAGGGCCGTCCCTCGCTCGCCGAGTTCACCAAGGGCATCGACCAGCGGGTCTTCCACGTCGGGCGGCTCGACACCGACTCCGAGGGCCTGCTGCTGCTCACCAACGACGGCGAGCTGGCGAACCGCATCATGCACCCCTCGCACGGCCTGCCGAAGGTCTACCGCGCCCAGGTCTCAGGGATCATGGACCGCGCCACCTGGAACAAGCTGCTGGCCGGCGTCGAGCTCGAAGACGGCCCCGCGAAGGCCGACAAGCTCAAGATCATCGACGAGCACGCCGGGCAGTCGTTGATCGAGATCACGATCCACGAGGGCCGCAAGCACATTGTGAGGCGGCTCATGGACGAGGTCGGGCACCACGTCTCGCGCCTGGTGCGCACCGAGATCGGCCCGGTCAAGCTCCGCAACCTCAAACCGGGGACGATCCGCCGCCTCTCGCCCAACGAGATCGGCGAACTCTTCCGCGAGGTCGGGCTCTAGGGATTTCCGCCAGCCTGCTGTACCGACGGGACCGGCATGCGCCGGTTAGGGTTTCGGCATGTCAACCATTCTGAACATCATCTGGTTCGTGCTGGCCGGGCTGTGGCTCGCGATCGGCTACTTCCTCGCCGGGCTGCTGTTCTGCGTCTTCATCGTGACGATCCCGTTCGGCATCGCGAACATGCGGCTGGCGGGGTACGTGCTGTGGCCGTTCGGCCGGACGGTCGTCTACGACCGCACGGCCGGATGCTTCTCCCTCCTGGGGAACATCCTGTGGCTCATCCTCTTCGGGTGGGAACTGGCCCTCACGCACCTGGTGACCGGGTTCCTCCAGGCGATCACGATCATCGGCCTGCCGCTGGCGGTCGCCAACTGGAAGATGATCCCGCTGGCGCTGTGGCCGATGGGCGCGCGGGTCGTCGAGCGCTAGAACATCGAGGAAGATCCAAGTCACGACTGCCCGGGCGTTCGCCGTGGAGGACCCGCGACAAGGCATGATGTAGGTTTGCGAGGTTTGCAGTTGAAGAACGGAGCGCGATAGTGCCTGACCAGAAGAGCGGACCGGTCGTCGCCATCGACGGCCCCTCGGGGGCCGGCAAGTCGACCGTGTCCAAGACACTCGCGACCGCGATCGACTCGGCCTACCTCGACACCGGCTCGATGTACCGCGCCGCGACCCTGGCCGTCCTCAACGCCGGGGTCGACCCCACCCAGACCGCGCAGGTCACCAAGGCCGTCAAGGCCGCCAAGCTCGAATTCGGCACCTCCCCGGAGGACCCCTTCACCCGCGTCGACGGCGAGGACGCCGACCTGGCGATCCGCGGCGACGACGTCACCAAGGCCGTCTCGGCGGTCGCCGGCAACAAGACCGTCCGCAAGTTCCTCATCGGTGAGCAGCAGCGCATCATCCGAGAGGCCAAGGGCGGCATCGTGGTCGAAGGCCGCGACATCGTCGAGGTCGTGGCCCCGGACGCCGACGTCAAGGTCTACCTCACCGCCGACCCGGTCGAGCGCGCCAAGCGCCGCGCGGCCGAGATCGGCGCCGACGCCCAGGCCACGAAGCAGGACATCGAGCGCCGCGACACCGCCGACTCGAAGACCACCAAACCCCTGGAGGCCCCCGAGGGGGCCGTCGTTATCGACTCCACGGCACTGCCGATCGTGGAGGTAGTGGCCAAGATCCTGGCCTTGCTGAGCAACAGGGACATTGATGAGTGACGAAGCGGCCTCGGCCGAACTCGACGGTGCCGGTTTCGACGACAGCACCGTCGTGAACGACAGCGCCGGCTGGGGCGGCGCTGACGAGCGCGGCGCGGTCCCGACGGTGGCCGTGGTCGGCCGCCCCAACGTGGGCAAGTCGACCCTGGTCAACCGCATCCTGGGCCGCCGCGCCGCGGTCGTCCAGGACGAACCGGGCGTGACCCGCGACCGCGTCGCCTACGACGCCGAATGGGCCGGGCGCGACTTCAGCTTGGTCGACACCGGTGGCTGGGACCCCGACGCCGAAGGCATGGCCAAGTCCATCGCGGTGCAGGCCGAGCTGGCCATGCGCACCGCCGACGTCATCGTGTTCGTGGTCGACGCCCGCGTGGGCCCGACCGACGCCGACGAGGCCGCGGTGCGCATCCTGCGTTCGACCAAGAAGCCGGTCCTGTTGGTCGCCAACAAGGTCGACTCCGAACGTCAGGAAGCCGAGATCCACGAGCTGTGGAGTCTCG
Source organism: Glycomyces sp. NPDC046736 (assembly GCF_040645615.1). NCBI lineage: Bacteria > Bacillati > Actinomycetota > Actinomycetes > Glycomycetales > Glycomycetaceae > Glycomyces > Glycomyces sp. NPDC046736. Next base: position 289,661 of record NZ_JBEYYO010000001.1, read on the forward strand.
GCCTCGGCGAGCCGTTCCCGATCTCGGCCCTCCACGGCCGCAACTCCGGGGACCTGCTCGACAAGATCGTGTGGGCCTTCCCCGAGGTGCCCACCGGGAAGCTCAAGGAGCGCGGGCCGCGCCGTGTGGCGCTCGTGGGCCGCCCCAACGTCGGCAAGTCGAGCCTGCTCAACCGCATCGCGGGGGAGCCGCGCGCGGTGGTCGACAACGTCGCGGGCACCACCGTCGACCCGGTCGACTCGCTCGTGGAGATCGACGGCGAGGACTGGATCCTGGTCGACACTGCGGGTCTGCGCAAGCGCGTCAAGTTCGCGTCCGGGACCGAGTACTACGCGGCCCTGCGCACCGAGTCCGCGCTGGAGGCCGCCGAGGTTGCGCTGGTGCTGCTGGACGCCTCGGAGCCCATCAGTGAGCAGGACCAGCGGGTGCTGACCCAGGTCACCGAGTCGGGCCGGGCCGTCGTCATCGCCTACAACAAGTGGGACCTGGTCGACGAGGACCGCCGGTACTACCTGGAGAAGGAGATCGACCGCGAGCTCGCGCAGGTCGCGTGGGCCCCGCGGGTGAACGTCTCGGCTGAGACCGGCCGCGCCGTGGAGAAGATCGCCCGCTCGCTGCGCGAGGCCCTCGAAGGCTGGGGCCAGCGCATCAGCACCGGCGAGCTCAACCAGTGGATCAGCGCCCTCCAGGCCGCCACGCCGCACCCGACGCGCTCGGGCAAGGCCCCGAAGGTCATCTACGCGACCCAGGCCGCCGCCGAGCCGCCGCGCTTCATCCTCTTCACCAACGCGCCGTTCGACAAGCAGTACCTCAAGTTCATCCAACGCCGCCTCCGAGAGGACTTCGGCTTCCGCGGCACCCCGATCGAACTGGTGGTCAAACCACGCGAACCCCGCAAGAAGCCCAAGAAATAACCGCCACCAGCGGGCAGTCTCACACCACCGACCTCCCCTCCCCACCATCCGAACCCATACGCTAAAGTTGTCACCGCCACGGACAACGAGGCAAAAAACGGGCTGTGGCGCAGCTTGGTAGCGCACTTGACTGGGGGTCAAGGGGTCGCAGGTTCAAGTCCTGTCAGCCCGACCGTTACTCCAGGCCAGAGACTATGTCTCTGGCCTGGAGTCGTTATGCCTGAAGCGCAGGCGAGATCGTATGTGCCCCGGCAGCCTGGGGGTTTCGATTAGTTCAGGTCGATGGCTCCGACCACTTGCCCGGCGAATTCCTGACCGGTCAGCTCGAACCCCATCCTGCGGTAGAAGCCCTCGGGGCCGGCCGCGCCGGTCTTCCACATCACCGTGGCCCGTTTCGAGCCGCGCCGCCGGGCCTCGTCGAGCACGGCCTCGACCGCGAAACGACCGAGGCCGCCCCGCTGATGCCGAGCACTGACGTTGAGCCGCCAGATCCCGCAGCGGAAGAACTCGATCTCGGCATCCGGGTCGAACCCGCCCATCACGAATGCCGCTGGTTCGTCACCGACGTACACCAGACGCGGCCACGCCGCCTGCGGGGACGCGTAAGCCTCGGCCAGCGACACCGCGACCGGGGCCACGAAATCCTCCTGCTCGGGCTTGACCTTGATCTGGCAGGCCAGGTCGACGTTGTCGGGCGTGATGGTCGCGATCCGGAGTGCATCATTCATGCCCCCCAACCTAAAGACCTGCCCCAGGACGCGCAACCGCGCAGCGGGCCACTTCACAAAGCCGACCGCGAACCCAGACGACAGACTCCTGTGCCACCACATCAACTCTGTCCGGGCGGGCTTCTCATTCCAGTTCGGATTCCCAGACGATGCCGCCGCCGGTGGCGTCGGTGGGGAGGCGGTCTCGGGCGGCGGTGTCGCCGTAGAGGCTCCAGCGCATCCAGTCGAGACTGGTCTCGACGGTCTGGGGGTAGGTCGGGCCGTTCCAGATGAACTCGTCGTGGCCCTGGCCGGAGTGGGTCATGAACGCCTTCGAGGCGGGGAGCGCCCCATAGGCCCGCCGCGCCAGGCGGTAGTCGCAGATCGGGTCCTGGTCGCCGTGGACGAACAGGACCTTCGCGGCGACTTCGGCGGCAGGGGCGCCCATGTCGACCGCGGCGTGCGCGATCGCGGCCGTGATCCGGGCGTCGGGCCAGGAGGTGAGGAGCCCGTGCGTGGTCATGCCGCCCAATGAGTGCCCGGCGGCCCCGACGCCGTTGGCGGTGTCCAGGTGCCCGGCGAACATGTCGCCGCCCCCATTGAGCGCCAGGGTGCGGGTGATGACCTCGGAGACGTCGCGCGACTGGCTGCCGTTGTAGACGTCCTCGACCTTGCCCTCGGTGCCGGTGGCGGTAGTGGGGAAGACCGGGGCCGCGACGATGAATCCGGCCCGCGCCAACGGGAGGACGTGCGTCCCGTAGCTCTCCGGATTGCCGCCCCGGCCGTGGCTCCAGGCGACGACGGGGAACGCGCCGTCCGCGATCGGTGCGTCGGGCCTCGGCGCACTGTCAAGCGAACCCCGCGACGGGTAGAAGACGCGGGTCACGAGGCTGCGGTCCCCGCGGCTCCAGGCGAACTCGCGCACGCCGACGGGGAACGGCTCGTCCGGAGCCGAGCGGAGGACGGAGGCGCCCGCCGCCGTCGCCAGGACTTCACGTCTTGCGCCTGACATCGGCACTCCATTCCCGCTTGAAAATTTCAGAGAAATCTTAGAAAGTTTCGCTCGTTCGGACTATAGGTAGGGATCGATCTCCCGTCAAGTAGGCCACCGCTTCTGCCACCACTGGACGAAACGATCGCGCATCGGAACGCTACGATGCCCGAATGACCTCGGTTGACGAAAGCGCTTCCTCGGGCATCGACGGCACGCCGCTGACCATCGCGCAGATCGCCGATCGCGCGGGCGTCTCGGTCGCGACGGTCTCCAAGGTGGTCAACGGGCGCGACAACGTCGCGGCGGAGACCCGCGAGCTGGTCGAGGACATCATCCGGCGCTACGGCTACCGGCGCCAGAAGCGCCAGGGCAAGGCGGCCCCGCTGCTGGAGGTCGTCTTCCACGAGCTGCGCGGCCTGTACGGGATCGAGATCATCAACGGCGTCGAGCAAGTGGCCCGGCGGCACCGACTCGGGGTCGTCGTCTCCGAACTCGAAGGCCGCCACGTTCCCGGGCCCGGCTGGGTGGAGGACGTGCTCGCCCGCCGCCCCACCGGCGTCATCGCGGTGTTCACCGAGCTCACCGCCGAACAGCGCGAACAGCTCCGGAGCCGCGACATCCCGCTCGTGCTCGTCGATCCCGCGGGCGACCTCGATACGGCCTCGGCGGCCGTGGGCGCCAACAACTGGAACGGCGGACTCACCGCCACTCGCCATCTGCTGGCACTCGGCCACCGCCGCATCGCGGTGATCACCGGACCCGAGCACGTCCTGTCGGCCCGGGCCCGGCTCGACGGCTTCCGGGCCGCCATGGACCTGGCGAAGGCACCGGTGGACCCGGCCCTGATCCGCATCGGCGACTACCAGATCGCCGACGGCAGGCACCACACCCGCGAGCTGCTGCGCCTCGAAGAGCCGCCGACCGCGATCGTCACCGGCAACGACGGCGAGGCCCTGGGCGTGTACCAGGCCGCGGCCGAGGTCGGACTGCGCGTCCCTGAGGACCTGAGCGTGGTCGGCTACGACGACCTGCCCGCCGCCGAATGGTGCATCCCCCCGCTCACCACCGTCCGCCAGCCGCTGCGGGAGATGGCGGCGGCCGCCGCGGACATGCTCCTCGCGCTGGCCCGCAGCGAACCGCTGCCGCGGCAGCGCGTCGAGCTCGCCACCGAGCTCATCGTCCGGGGGAGCACCGCCCCTCCGGCCTTCCCCGGACGGTAGACCGCGGGAACCCGACCGACTCCGGCGACCGGAGCCGGTGGAAGAAATTAGTTGGCATACATCGAGATATTTACATGCCTATTGTCCCGTGTCTATCCTGAGGCTGCGGCCCCGTGTTTTCGGCGGGGCGGCGGAAATGTTCAGCGTCTCGCAAGGCTGTTAGCGATAACAGGCCTTCGCGTCCACCATCGGAAGGAAGCACGATGCGACCAACGACAACCCGATCGCGGATCGCCTGGCTGGCGACCGCGTTCGCGGCCGCTCTCGTGGCGGCCACGCTCACCGCGACCTCCCCGGCACAGGCCGACCCCTTGCCCTCGGCCTTCCAATGGGAGTCCAGCGGAGTGCTCGTCGAACCCCAGCAGACCGCGCCGGGGCGAACCCTGGTGTCGGTCAAGGACCCGTCGGTGGTCCAGGTCGACGGGCAGTACCACGTGTACGCCACCACCGCCGACACCGACGGGGGCTGGTCGATGACCTACTTCGGCGGCTTCGCCGACTGGTCCCAGGCCGGGCAGGCTCCCCAGTACCACTTGTCCCAGACCGCCATCGGCGGCGGCTACCGCGCCGCCCCGCAGGTGTTCTACTTCGCGCCCGGCGACCAGTGGTACCTGGTCTACCAGACCGGCCTGCCGTCCTTCTCCACCATCGACCACCCCTCGGAGCCGCAGACGGCCTCTCCCGCGCAGAACTTCATGAGCTCGCACGGGATCGCCGACGGCACCTCCTCCTATGTGGTCGACTACTGGGTCGCGTGCGACGAGGTGCACTGCTACCTGTACTTCAACAACGACAAGCAGCAGTTCTACCGGGCCCAGACCACGGTGGCGGCGTTCCCGAACGGCTTCGGCGACGTCGAGCTGTTCATGGAGGCCCCGGACAACAGCCTGTTCGAGGCCACCAACGTCTACAAGATCGGCGACACCGACGAGTACCTGCTCCTCATCGAGGCCATCGGCTCCGACGGCGCCCGCTACTTCCGGTCCTGGACCTCCGACCGTCTGGACGCGAACTTCTCGCAGTGGACCCCGCTGGCGGACACCGAGTCCAACCCGTTCGCACGGTCCAGCAATGTCGCCTTCCCCGGCGGTGCCTGGACCGATGACATCAGCCACGGCGAACTGGTGCGCACCGACGGCGACCAGACCATGGCGATCGACCCGTGCAACCTGGAGTACCTCTACCAGGGGCGCGACCCGAACTCCGGCGGAGAGTACTCGCAGCTCCCTTACCGACTCGGGCTCATCACCCACACGAACCCCACGCCCGACTGCGGCAGCGGCGGTTGAGGAGCGGAGGTGTTCGCGGACTCGCCCGCGAACACCCCCGTAATCCTCATGTGCTCTGCCGCAAGGACATCACGGCCCACGGTGGGAGATCGACGTCGAGTTCGAGCACGCCGGACTCGGGCACGATCAGCGTGTACCGCAGCAGCGCGTCCGCGACGGTGCCCAGGTGGCGGTTCTCCTCCCGGGTGGGGTTGATCGGACTGCCCAGCTCGTACCAGGCCTCCGCGACGTTGCCGTGCTCCCAGTCCAGGATCTCGACGAGGAACACGGTGCCCGGCGCGAGGCCCTCGATCGCGTGCCCGATCCTGCGGCCCGGGCCCTTCTCGGCCAGCGCGCGCGTCTGGGGGTACGAGTTCGCCGAGCCGATCGCCTTCGCGCCCATCTCGTCCGGGTAGTTGAAGAACACGGCCGACACCGCCGAGGTGCGGCTGTCGCGGGACACGACCCCGTGGGGCGTGGTCAGGAGCAGCCGGTCGCCGAGCCGTTCGAGCATCCGCATCGCGTGGAACGTCGGCTTGTGGATGCCGTTCTCGTTCACCAGGCCGAAGCCGCCGTGGAAGGGCCCGATGCCCGCGCCGCCCTCTTCGAAGACGTCGGTGAAGGCCCAGTAGGAGACCGAGTCGGCGAGCGCGGCGCATCGCAGGTACGAGCGGGTGATGAAGGTGGCCGCGAACAGGGTGTCGTGCATCCGGTCGCGGGAGGACGGCGAGGAGGACCACTCGGTGATGTGGACTTCCGCTTCGGGGTAGGCGCTGTCGGCCAGGAGCTTCCGCAGGAGGGTCAGGTCGTCGAAGGTCGCGTCTGCGTACCGGGAGAGCTGCACGCCGGTGCCGTCGGCGCCGAACGCGTAGTCGGTCGGGTAGAGGTGGGTCGAGACGAAGTCGACCGGGACCTCCCGTTCGGCGCACCAGGCCAGGAACTCCTCGATCCACACCGGACGCCAGTCGAGCGCGTCCACGTCGGGCGCGGCCGCGGTCGCGTGCGTCTTGGAGCGGTCCTCGTATTCGCCCTCGTAGCGGTCGTCGGGCACGAAGACGCTCGTGGAGGGGCCGCCGACCTTGAGTTCGGGGTCGATGCGCTTGACGGCCTCGACGGTGCGCGCGTAGAGCTCGAAGTACTCCGTCTTCGTCCCGGTCCAGAAGTGGGGCACCAGGTTCGGCTCGTTCCACACCTCGAAGCGCCATTGGCGCACCTCGGCGCGGCCGTAGCGGTCGATCCAATGCTCGATCGTCTTCGCTACCAGTTCCGTCCAGCGGTCCATGTCCTTGGGCGGGCTGCCGTGCGCGCCCCACCAGAACAGCGTCTCGGTGACCGTCGCCAGCTCGCGCGGCATGAAGCCGAGCTCCACGAACGGGCGCACGCCGCATTCGAGGATGAAGTCGAAGACCTTGTCCACGTAGCTGAACGTGTGCACTGGCGCGGGCAGGGGCGTGTTCGGGCCGAAGCCGCCGCCGTCGCTCTCCCGGTAGACGAACATGTCGTCGTGGAAGAGGCCGTGGAAGCGCAGGTAGCGGAACCCGAGGAGGTCGACCGCCTCGGCGAACTGCCGCTGCCAGTCCGCCCGAAGCGCCTCGTTCGCCCGTCCTGCGCCGACGCATTCGGACCACAGGTGCGGCAGCGCGCGCTCCTCGCGGGACTCGCCGTCGATGCGGATTCGGGACGCGGAGGCGCGTATGCCTGTCATGGTCTCACTTCGCTTTATGAGGAATGGCGGGGAGCATTGTCGGAGTTTCGAAAAGGTTTCGAAACTTATTCGATCGAAATTCACGGTACCGGCCATCACAATCACTGTCAATCATGGCTGTGAAGTGCTGACTTTTCCTCAACCTGGCGGCCTTGTCGATCGTGATATGATCGAAAATATTTCGAAAATATTGAAGGGAACGTGATGAATCGGCGAGCCCAGCCCCGGAGAGCCACCTTGACCGATGTCGCGCGGGCGGCCGGGGTCTCGCTGGCCACCGCTTCGAAGGTCCTGAACGGACGCAGCGACGTGGCGGCCGGGACGAGGGACCGCGTGCTCCGTGTCATCAACGAGCTCGGCTACCGGTCCACGACCGAACGACCCGAGCGGAAGCGGGACCGGACCCTGGTCACGGTGCTCGACTACGTCGAGTCGCGCTACGCCGGAACGGTCCTCCAGGGCATCCTCGACGCCGCCGCGGCCGCCGAGACCGAACTCGTCCTCCGGCTCCCGCCCGACCAGGCGATCGGCGCCGGGCCCGAGACCGCCTACTCCTGGCTCGCGGGGCTTCAGGCCGCGGGGGCCGTCGGCGTCATCGAACTCGCCGTGGCCGTTCCCGACTCGGTGCTCGACGCCGCGAAGGAACTGGAGATGCCGATGGCGACCATCGACCCGATCGACACGAGGGACGCCCGCGTCGTCAGCATCGGCTCCACCAACTGGGAGGGCGGACGCTCGGCGACCGCGCACGTGATCGGCTTCGGCCACCGCCGGATCGCCTGGATCGGCGGCCCGCTCAACTCCGCCCCCTCCGCCGAGCGCTTCCACGGATACCAGGCCGCGCTCGACGCCACCGGCCTCACCCCGGATCGGGCGCTGATCCGCCACGACGCGTTCGCCGTCGAGGCGGGGTACCGGCACGGCCGCGAACTCCTCTCGCTCCAGGAGCGGCCGACCGCCGTCGTCGCGGGCAACGACGAGATCGCCATCGGCGTCCTGTCCGCCGCGAAGGAACTCGGCGTCGGCGTCCCCGGCGAACTGTCGATCACCGGTTTCGACGACACGCCGCAGACGGAGTGGACGACGCCGAGCCTGACCTCTGTGCGCCAGCCGCTCGCGGGCATGGGGCGCATGGCCGTCGAGACCGTGCTCGGCATGGCCGACGGCATCCAGCCCGCCTTCCAGCACCTTCAGTTGGCGACGACGCTCAGCGTCCGCGGCTCGACCGGCCCGGTCCCCTCGGCCTGAGCGAGACGGATTCGCGCTGTCAGTCCGAGCGCGTGAACCGCGCGGTGATGTCCGCGGCGACCGGGCGCACGACCAGCCACAACGAGAGCGCGAACGCCCATCCGAAGAGGAGCAGCACCGCCTCGGAGCCCACCGCGACCACGGCGGCCGCGACGACGAGGAGCGAGAGGACGCCGAGCGAGGACTTCCACGAGAGGAAGCACTCCGCCGCGGCCACGCGGAGCACGTCGCGGAAGCGGAACGAGAAGAACGAGGTCACCGCCAGCAGGTGCCCTGACCACACGGCGAGCACCACGAGCAGCACCGCGCTCACCGGCCGCAGGACCCCGCCACCGGCCACCGCCTCCGCGAACAGCACGTTCACGGCGAGCACCGTCGTCAACGCGAGCACCGGAATCCACCACGCCAGCGTGTCCCGCAAGTTCAACCGGAGCCCGCGCAGCAGCGGCCGCGCCGGGCTCAGGTCGGGCTCGGCCGCCCACGCCCGCTGCGCGTACAGCGCGGCGGCGAGCGCGGGCGCGACCGGGAGGAGCGCGGCGACGAAGAGGAGCACGTTCGCCGGTTCCGGGGCCAGCAGCGTCCACAGGACCAGCGTCGGCAGGCCCGCGACCGCGAGGAACAGCCCGAGGACGAGGCACCGGTAGATCGCGGCGCTCGCGCGGGAGAGCACCCCCGGGCCGATCTCGTCGGCGTGTTCGGTGCTTTCCCTTCGACTCGATCCGGTCCCGTTCATCCCTTGACCGATCCCAGCATGATGCCCGACACGAAGTAGCGCTGCACGAAGGGATAGACGCAGAGGATGGGGATGACGGTGAGGATCATGGTCACCGCTTGGATGTTCGTGGCGACCAGGGCGGTGGTCGAGCCCGCCGCCGCCGCGCCCTCCGAGGTGGTCGTGGACGCCCCTGCGATGAGGTTGCGCAGGAACAGGGTGACGGGGAACAGCTCGCTCTTGTCGAGGTAGAGGAACGCCGCGAACCAGTCGTTCCAGAACGCGACCGAGTAGAACAGCACCATGGTCGCGATGACCGCCTTCGACAGCGGCAGCACGATCCGGCCGAAGATGCCGTACCAGCCGAGGCCGTCGATCTGCGCGGCCTCCTCCAGCTCCTTCGGCAGGTTCTCGAAGAACGCCTTCATGACCAGGAGGTTGAAGATCGAGATCGCCCCCGGGAGCACGATCGCCCACATGGTGTTCTTCATGCCGAGCGAGGAGATGAGCACGTAGTTCGGCACGAGGCCGCCGTTGAAGAACATCGTGAACACGGCGATCCCGATGAGGGCGTTGCGGCCCTTGAGGTGCTTCTTCGACAGCACGAACGCGTAGGTCGTGGTGAGGGACATGGCGATGACGGTTCCGACCACGGTGTACAGCACGGTGTTGCCGTAGTTGCGCCAGAAGGCGCCGTTCGACATGACCGCGCCGTAGGTGTCCACGTTGAAGCCCACGGGCCAGAAGCTCACCTGACCCGCCCTGATCGCCCCCGGCGAGCTGAACGACTGGGCGAGCACCGTGATGAACGGATACAGCATCACCAGGCACAGCAGCACGAGCAGGGTCGCGTTGACGGCGCCGAAGACGCGCATCCCGGTGGACTCCAGCGTCCGCCGCGGCGCCCGGCCCTTCGGCTCGGCCATGTTCTTCGAGATCACGTCTACCACAGGCTCGTCCCCACCATCCGCCGCGAGATCAGGTTCGCGGAGAGCACCATCACGAGGCCGATCACGGCCTGGAACAGGCCGATCGCCGCCGCGTAGCTGAGATTGTTCGACACCAGGCCGACCCGGTAGAGATAGGTCGAGATGACGTCGGCCGTCTCGTAGGTCAGCGGGTTGTACAGCAGGAGCACCTTCTCGAAGCCGACGTTGAGGAACGTCCCGATGTTGAGGATCAGCAGCGTGACCATCATCGGGCGGATGCCGGGCAGCGTGACGTGCCAGGTCTGCCGCCACCGTCCCGCGCCGTCGATCCGCGCGGCCTCGTAGAGGGAGTCGTCGACCGTGGTGAGCGCCGCCAGGTAGAGGATCGTGCCCCAGCCGACGGTCTGCCACACCTCCGAGCCGACGTAGATCGTGCGGAACCACTCGGCCCGCTGGATGAACGGGATCCCCTCGCCGCCGAACGCCTCGACGAGCTGGTTGACCGTGCCCTGCAATGACAGCAGTTGCAGGATCATGCCCGCCACGATGACCACGGACAGGAAGTGCGGCAGATAGGAGATCGACTGCACGATCTTCTTGAAGTGCTTCTTGCGCACCTCGTTGAGCATGAGCGCCAGGATGATCGGGAGCGGGAAGCCGATGAGGAGGGTCAGCCCGCCCAGGATCGCCGTGTTCGTGAACACCTTCCAGAAGGTCGGGTCGTTGACGAACATCTCGATGTAGCGCAGGCCGACCCACTCGTCGCCGAAGACGCTCCCGCCGGGGCGGAAGCGGCGGAACGCGATGACGTTCCCGATCATCGGGCCGTACTTGAAGATCGCCAGGTAGATCAGCGGGATCAGGGCGAGACTGTAGAGCTGCCAGTCGCGCCGGAGGGCCTCCCGCCAGGTCTGCCGCTTCCGTCTGGAGAGCCGGCGCGGCGCCGTCGCGGGGGCGCTGGCGGGCGCGTCGGAGGCGGTGGCCTCGGACGGCCCGCGGGTCACCGGCCGCTGGGAATGCTCGTCTTGTGTGAGGGGCATGTCGTACTCCCTCCCGTCCGCGTCGGGGCCGCTGCCCCGGCGCGGATCAGGAGTTCTCCTCCTCGAAGCGTTCGCGGGCGGCGTTGTTGAGGTCCACGTAGGTGGCGAGGCCCTGGGCTTCGAGCTCGGACACGTAGTCGTCCCATTCGGCGATGTCGCGCTCGCCCAGGATGAACCGCAGCGTGTTGGTGTCCACGGTGTCCTTGATCGGCGTCGCCAGAAGCGAGGCCTGTTCGAGTTCCAGCTCGTCGAGCGGCGCGGGCGGGTTCGGGTCGCGCGGGGTCCGCGTGGCGAGCACCGAATCGATGTACTCCACGAAGGTCGGGGTGTTGTAGGACTCCTTGAGCGCGCGCGATTCGGTCGAGTCGGCGAACACCGGGTTCGACCAGCCCAGGTCCTCCTGGATGTCGGTCTCGCCGTCGGGGTTGATCTCATAGTCGTCGAGGGAGTACTCGGGCTTGATCGTGATCGTGCCGTCCGCGTCCTTGGTGTAGGTCTCGTCGAGCACGCCCCAGCGCATGAGTTCGCGGGCCTCGGGGTTGTAGTAGATCCAGTCGAGGAACTGCAAGGTGGCGAGGAAGTACTCGGAGTCGGCGACCTCGGCGTTGAGCATGAACCCGTTCCAGAAGTTGCGCGGCTCGCACACCTGGCCCGCCGGTCCGCCGGGCGGGGCGATCTGGAGGATCTCGAAGTTGCCCGGGCCGACCGTCTCGTTCAGGCCCTGCGCGAACTCGATCGCGGTCCCGGCCGAACCGGAGGCGGCGAACACGGTCTCGTTCGCGAACTTCTCCGCGACGCTGCCGCCGCCGCTCCCGTCGTTCGCCGCGGTGAACGACTCGGTGTCGACCAGGCCGTCCGCGACGAGCCCGCGGAAGTACTCGACCATCTCCTTGTAGCCCGCGGACACGGCGGTGTACTGAAGCTTGCCGGAGCCGTCGTCCATCATGCCGGTGCCGAAACCCCAGCCCGCCTGCGCGCCGAAGGCGTGCGCGGCGTAGTTGAGCATCGACTGGGCCTCGAAGCCGTCGGCGAGGGGGTGGGAGTCGGGGTACGCCGCCTTGATCTTGACGAGGGCCTCGCGCATCTCGTCCCAGGTCTGGGGGATGCCGCCCGCGACCGACTCGAAGACGTCCTTGCGCACGACGAGGGTGAAGACCGGCACCGAGACCTCCTGGAGGCCGGGCAGCATGTAGTACTTGCCGTCCGCCTGCTTGAGGTTCTCGATCATGTCGGCGAGGTCCCATTCCTGCACGTACTTCTGGAAGTTCGGCATGTGCTCGACATAGTCGCTGATCGGGAGGATCGCTCCAGAGGAGACGAAGGAGGTCTCGTCGCCGGTGTAGATGAGCGGGATGACCGTGGGGGCGTCGCCCGCGCTGATGAGCAGACTGCGCTTCTCCACCGCGTCGCTGAACGGGATGGTCGTGATCTCCAGTTTCACATTGGTGCGCTCCTCGATCTCGTCGAAGAACCTCCACGAGTCGGTGATGGGGAGCTCGGGCCACTCCGTCCACAGCAGCGAGAGGTTGAACGCCTCGGTGGCGGTGAACTGCTCGTCCGCGGCGAAGTCGTCCATCGCGCCCTTCGACTGCGCGTCGAGGTCCACCTCCCCGCCGTCGTCGTCACCGCTGCACGCCGCGAGCGCGATCGCACCTGACGTGGCGACCGAGATTCCGATGAATTTCCGGCGAGTCGCGCCGACGGGCGTCCGCCCGAACACATCCGACATGTCTCTCCTCCTTGAGAGTGTCCGTATTCCGCGAAAGATCCGCCTATGTGCGCGCTCACATGAGCATGGCTGGCGAAAATTTCGGGAGTACTTCCGATAATTTCCAGAGCGTAGTTACCGTGTCCACTGATGTCAATGCGTCTACTCGGGCGATATTCGGTCCGCCCCGAGCGAGTGGCGCCTGCGCCCTCCACGTCCTCGAGGTCGTGATCGCGTCATATAGACATTCATCTATAATTGGGTTATCTTAAGTTTCGGTAATTCATCTGAAAATTTCGATCACGGGGATGCCCTCACACCCTCCCGAACACCGTACGAAAGGCATCTCGACATGAAGCCCTTGCGAACAGGCGCACGATTCGCGCTGGTCGCGGCGGCCCTGACGGCGCTCTTCGCCGCGGGCACGCTGACCGCCGCCGCCGACCCGTCCGTCTCCTCGGCACAGGCGTCGGCCACCGCCGGATGCGGCCAGAACCCCACCCTGACCAGCGGCAACCACACCATCCAGAGCGGCGGCACGAGCCGCAGCTTCATCCTCGACGTCCCCTCCGGCTACGACCGCGACCGTCCCCACCGACTCGTCTTCGGCTTCCACTGGTGGGGCGGCACCGCTCAGGACGTCGCCACCGGTCAAGCGGTCGAGTCGGGCACCTACGCCTACTACGGCCTCAAGCGACTCGCGGGCGACTCGACCATCTTCGTCGCCCCGCAGGGCCTGGACAACGCCTGGGCCAACAACGGCGGCGAGGACATCGCGTTCGTCGACGCCATGCTCGCGCTCGTCGAGGGCGGCCTGTGCGTCGACACGAGCCAGCGGTTCTCCCTGGGCTTCAGTTACGGCGGCGCCATGAGCTACTCGCTCGCGTGCTCGCGCCCGGACGTGTTCCGCGCCATCGCGCCCTACGGCTCGCCCGGGTTCGTCAGCGGGTGCGACGGCGGCACCGCGCCCGTCGCGGTGTTCGCGGCGCACGGCACCACCGACAACTTCACCGACGGGATCTCCCAGCGCGACAGGTTCGTCGCCAACAACGGCTGCACCGCCCAGAGCACGCCCGCGCCCCCGTCGGGCAGCCGGACGCACATCACCACCGAGTTCGCCGGATGCTCGGCGGACCACCCGGTCGTGTGGGCCTCGTTCGACGAGGGCCACATCCAGGCCCCGCGGGACGGGGCCTCAGGCGACGGCGCGGACTCGTGGCTCCCGGGCGAGACCTGGGACTTCTTCAACCGGTTCGACCCCGAGTCGCCCGGTGAGACGACGCCCCCGGAGGAGACGACCGGCCCGCCGCCGACCGGGTCCGGCTGCACGGCCGAGATCGACATCGTCAACGACTGGGGCTCCGGCTGGCAGGGCGCCCTGCTCATCACCGCGGGAAGCGACACCGTCAACGGCTGGACCCTCACCTGGACCTGGCCCGGCGGCCAGGGCATCAGCAGCCACTGGAACGCCGTCGTCTCCACCTCCGGAACGACCGTCACCGCCGCCGACGACGGCTGGAACGCCACCGTCCGCGCCGGACAGACCGTCGAAGCCTGGGGATTCGTAGGCACCGGCTCCGCCGCAACCCCAGCAGTGACCTGCACCGCCGGCTGAACCGCCTCCGCAAGAGCCGAGCGCGGACTCTGTCGGCTTCGAGGACCTCGCACTCGACCTGGTCGAGGACCATGAGGCTCTCGTCCGCCCGAGTAGAACCGGGCGCGGAAGGGGCCGAGCTGCAAGGCGCGCTCCTAGCCGCCCTGCGGCGTCTGCTGCGCGCCCTGTGATGCATGAGGTTCCCGAGCCGGGGTATCCCGCAGGTCAGTTGACGCCGAAGGAGAGGACGAGGACATGAGCGGCGACGTAGTGGACCTGATCATGGCCGACCACCGCGAGGTGGAACGGCTGTTCGACGAACTCAAGACGCACCCGGAGCACCGGCCGCTACTGACGCCGGTGCTCTCGGCGCTGCTGACCGCGCACAGCCGCGCCGAAGAGGCCGAGGTGTACCCGGTCGCCAAGTCCGAGGCAGGCGAGACCGACGAGGTCGCGCACTCCCAGGAGGAGCACGAGCAGGCGGAGGAACTCCTGGTGCGACTCAACGGCGCCGACCCCGAGTCACCGGAGTTCGACAAGGCGCTCAAGGAACTCGTCGACGCGGTCACGCACCACGTCGAAGAGGAGGAGTCCACGGTCCTGCCCGGAATGAAGACCGGGCTCGACGACGCCAGACGCGCCAAACTCGGCGAAGCCTTCGCCGCCAGCCGCGCGCAGCACTTGGGCGACCAGCCCGGCCACGCGAGCCGCGAGGAGCTCGAACTCCAGGCCCGCAACATGAACGTCAGCGGCGCGTCCAGCATGGACAAATCCGAGCTGAAGGACGCCGTGAAACCCGAGTGAAGGGCGTCCGCCCCGTGGCGGACGCCCTGCGCGGGCGTTTCACGCTACGTCGAGGACCGTCTTGAGCCAGCCGTCCTCGCGGCGGTCGAACGTCTCGTAGGCGTCGATCGCCGCCGAGGGCGGTTCGTGTTGCGTGATGAACGCGGTCGGGTCGATCGTGCCGGTCGCGACCAGGCGCAGCAGCCCGGGGATGTAGCGCCGGTGGTTGCAGTTGCCCATCTTGAGCGTCAGGTTCCGGTTCATCGCGTCGCCGATCGGGAAGCGGTCGAACCCGGCCGGGTACACCCCGATGACGCCGATGCTCCCGGCCTTGGCGACCGCGTCGACCGCCCACCGCAGTGCCAGGCTCGGGGCGTCGCCGGGCACCCATTGATCGCCGTCGGGCGCCGCGTCCGGCGCGGCCTCGTCGCGTTCGCGGTCGAACTGTGCCGCTTCGTCCTCGGACACGACCGCGGGCCCGTCCGCGGGCCGCTCCGCGTCCACCCCGACCGCCTCGATCACCCGGTCCACGCCGATGCCACCGGTCAGGTCCTTGACGGCCGCGACCGGGTCCTCCCGGTTGAAGTCGATGACCTCGGCGTGCTGCTCCCGCGCCTTCTCCAGACGCGAGTCGATCCCGTCGACGACGAGCACGCGCCCCGCGCCCTGCCGCTTCGCCGACTCGACGGCGAACTGGCCGACCACACCCGCGCCGAGCACCAGGACCGTGTCGCCCCGCCCCACCTCGGCGAGCTTCGCCCCGAACCACGCGGTCGGGAAGATGTCCGAGAGCAGGATCGCCTGGTCGTCGCTCACCTCGTCGGGGATCGGGACCAGGCCTGTCGACGCGTACGGGACCCGCGCGTACTCGGCCTGGAGTCCGTCCACCGGCCCTGTCGACTTCGGTCCGCCGAAGAAGCACGTGCCCGCGGCGGGCCCGTTCGGGTTCGCGTTGTCGCACTGCGCGTAGTACCCGGCCCGGCAGTACGAGCAGGTCCCGCATCCCACGGTCGAAGGCACCACCACCCGGTCCCCGGGCCGGAAGCCGCGCACCCCCGCGCCGACCTCCTCGACCACGCCGACGGCCTCGTGGCCGAGGACGGTGCCGGAGACCATGTCCGGCATCGTTCCGCGCACCATGTGCAGGTCCGTCCCGCATATCGCGCTGCGCGTGATCCGCACGATCGCGTCGGACGGCTCCCGGATCGCCGGATCGGGCACCTCGTCCAATCGGATGTCCCCGACCCCATGCCACACCACGGCCTTCATCGCCTTCCCCCTCCGTGAACGATTCGGGCCGCGAGCCCGCGGACCCCATCTGGGCCTACCCGCTGCACGGCCGGGTATGCGCAGGGCGCGCGGTTACCGGCTCCGGCCCCGGGTACCCGCACACCCACGGGCCCTGAAGGGCCGACATCACGCGTGAAGGGGGACGACGCGATGGGCAAGCCCGCGCAACAGCAGGAACCGCCCGGACGGACCGACAAGATGCGGCCCCGCCCGCGGGACGCCATGGAGGGCTATGAAGGGCGCGGCCTGCTCAAGGGCCGCAAGGCGCTCGTCACCGGCGGCGACTCCGGGATCGGCCGCGCCGTGGCCGTCGCGTTCGCGAAGGAGGGCGCCGACGTGGCGATCGCCTATCTGGAAGAGCACGACGACGCCCGCGAAACCGCCAAGCTGGTCGAGGCCGAGGGCCGCACCTGCGCGCTCCTGCCGGGCGACCTCGCCGCAGCCGAACAGTGCCGGCGGGCCGTCGAGGGCACCGTCGAAGCGCTCTCGGGCCTGGACCTGCTGGTCAACAACCTCGCGACCCAGACACCGGTCGACCGGCCCGAGGAGATCACCGACGAGCAGTGGACGCACACGTTCGAGGTGAACATGCACGCCTACTTCCGCGTCACCGCCGCGGCCCTGGCCCACCTGGGAGACGGCGACGCGATCATCAACACCGCGTCGGTGAACGGCCTGCGCGGCAACAAGACCCTCATCGACTACTCAGCGACCAAGGGCGCGGTCATCGCCTGGACCTACTCGATGGCCCAAGCCCTCGCCGACCGGAAGATCCGCGTCAACTGCGTCGCGCCCGGACCGGTGTGGACGCCGCTGATCCCCTCCACGCTCTCGGAAGCGCATGTGGAGGGTTTCGGCGAGCACACGCCGATGGGCCGCGCCGCCGACCCCGACGAGATCGCACCGTCCTACGTGTTCTTCGCGTCGAACCGGCTCTCCTCGTTCTACACCGGCGAAGTCCTCGCCCCGCTCGGAGGCGAGACCATGCCCGGCTGACGCTCCCGGCCAGGCGCGGCAGCGGCCGAGCCCGGCGAGCCACCGACCCGCCCCGGGGCACCGGCCTTCAGCCGGTGTCCTGGGTCGTGTCGTGCGGATCGCCGACGGGCTTGGACTCGGGAGAGCCCCTCTGGCGCAGGTAGACGCTGACGACGACGATCGTGCCGATGGCGAGGAACTCCGACTGCCAGTTCTGGAGCGTCCGGTTCCAGAAATCGGCGCTGCCGACGTACCCGGTCCAACTCAACGGATCCTGGAGCTGCGCGAGCCGGTCGGCGTTGTACGCCGAGCGCCCGGCCACCGACTGCGCCAGCCACGACAGCATGAACAGCGCGCCCATCACCGCCCCGAGCGACCGCGCGAACACCGCCGTCCGCCAGCCTCCGGCCCTCGCCCACTCCGGCGAGTCCTCGGTGGCGTACCGGCCGACCTTCTGCTCCTCGTCGGACTCGGTCCCGGTCTTGCCGACCAGCTTCGACTCAGGCGAGCCGCGCTGCACCAGCCACACCGTCGCGAACACGTACAGGAAGAACTGGAGGTACTCCGACTGCCAGTTCTCGGCGAGGTCCACCGCGAAGTCGCCCGACGCCACATATTGCACCAGCGAAGCGGGCGCCCCACCCTCGACCAGCTGCCGGTCGTTGTAGTCGGCCCGCCCCGCGAACGCCTGCCCTACCAGCGCCGCGAGGAACAGCAGCCCGAAGCAGATGCTCAACCCGTTGTCACGCAATGCCTTCCGCATCGTCATCTCCTCAGAGCCGCAGCAGACCGACGACGATCGCGTACCCGAGCCCGACCGCGGTGAACGCCAGATACACAGTGAACATCACCCGTCTCATCAGCCCTCCACCTCGCATTCGTACGGCCGTTCACCCTGCGGCGCGCACCCCGCGGCGACCACCTTCCAACCTTCGGCCAGCTCCACGAGGAACAGCACGTCGCCACCGGTCCGCACCTGGGCCCGGTCCCCCCACACGTCCGTCTCCTCGGCCGAATCCGTCGGCAGGCCCTGCTCGAGGACCGCCGCCTCGCAGGGCTTCCCCTCCTCGGCGGCCAGCTGCTCCGCGGCGTCCGGCGACAACAGACCGCACGCCGCCGCGCCGTCGCCCTCGGCGAGCGCCGTCACGAACGCGTCCGCGGCCGCTTCGGCCTCCTCGCCGCGCTGGCCGGTCCCGCACCCGGCGGCCGCCCAGCAGACCGCGAGCCCACAGGCCACACTGATCACGATTCGCCACACGAATGCGTAATTCCCCGAAACGACCAGGTCAAACACCCGACCCGCTCAGGTACCTACCCGCGGCGGCCCGGTGACCGCTGTTTAACATCGCCCGCCGCGGGTAGGTACCTGTGGGGGAAACGACGAAGGGGGATCGTCATGACCGGTGAGGCCGCACGCGACCGCAAGGACGAGCAGCTCGACCGCGACCGGGTCGTCGACGCCGACGAGGCGCTGACCACCCAGCAGGGGGTGCGGGTCGATCACACGGACGACTCGCTCAAGGCCGGCGGCCGGGGCCCGACCTTGATGGAGGACTTCCACGTCAGGGAGAAGATCACCCACTTCGACCACGAGCGCATCCCTGAGCGCGTGGTGCACGCGCGCGGCGCGGGCGCGTACGGCGTCTTCCGCCCGTACGAGGACTGGCTGGGGGAGTTCACCACCGCGTCGTTCCTGACCGACCCGGCTGAGGAGACGCCGGTGTTCGTGAGGTTCTCGACCGTCGCCGGTTCGAGGGGCTCGGCGGACACGCCGCGGGACGTGCGCGGCTTCGCGACCAAGTTCTACACCGCGGAAGGCAACTACGACCTGGTCGGCAACAACTTCCCGGTGTTCTTCATCCAGGACGGCGCGAAGTTCCCCGACTTCGTGCACGCGGTCAAGCCCGAACCGAGGAACGAGATCCCGCAGGCCGCTTCGGCGCACGACACGCTTTGGGACTTCGTGTCGCTCCAGCCCGAGACGCTCCACGCGATCATGTGGCTCATGTCCGACCGCGCCCTGCCGCGCTCCTACCGCATGATGCAGGGCTTCGGCGTCCACACGTTCCGCCTGGTGGATTCGGCCGGGCACGGCACGTTCGTGAAGTTCCACTGGACTCCCGCGCTCGGGACGCATTCGCTGGTGTGGGACGAGGTCCAGAAGGTCTCCGGCGCGGACCCTGACTTCAACCGCCGCGACCTGTGGGACGCGATCGAGGCCGGGGACTTCCCCGAATGGGAACTCGGCGTCCAGCTCGTGCCCGAAGCGGACGAGGAGGCGTTCGATTTCGACCTGCTCGACGCGACCAAGCTCATCCCCGAGGAGCAGGTCCCGGTGCGCCCGGTCGGGAAGCTCACGCTCAACCGCAACCCGGACAACTTCTTCGCCGAGACCGAGCAGGTCGCGTTCCACACCGCGAACGTGGTGCCGGGCATCGACTTCACCAACGACCCGCTGCTCCAGGCCCGCAACTTCTCCTATCTGGACACGCAGCTCATCCGCCTGGGCGGCCCGAACTTCGCGCACCTGCCGGTCAACCGGCCGGTCGCCGAGGTCCACAACGACCAGCGCGACGGCTACGGCCAGCACCGCATCCACACCTCCGAGACCTCGTACAACAAGAACTCGATCTCCGGCGACAGCCCCGCGCCGGGCGCGGAGCGCTCATACCGCCATTACGAGGAGAAGGTCGAGGGCGCCAAGATCAGGGAGCGCTCGGAGTCGTTCAAGGACTTCTACAGCCAGGCCGCGCTGTTCTGGCACTCGATGACCCCTGTGGAGGCCGAGCACATCGTGGACGCGTTCCGGTTCGAGCTGGGCAAGGTCACCGACAAGGACATCCGCGCCCGCGTCGTCGACCAGATCCGCCTCGTGGACCTGGAGCTCGCACAGCGAGTCGCCGCGGGCGTCGGCGTGCCCGAACCCACCGAAGGCGCGCAACCGGAAGGACCCACCTCCCCGGCGCTGTCGCAGCTCACCGACCCGGTGCGGTCGGTCGCGACCCGCAAGGTCGCGATCCTCGCCGCGGACGGCGTGGACGGTACGGGCTTGACCCGCCTCGTCGCCGACCTGCACCGCCGCGGCGCGGTCCCCGAGGTCATCGGCCTGACCGACGGCACCGTCCGGTCCGCGAGCGGCGAGGACGTCATGGTCGACCGCGCCCTCCCCACGATGGCCTCGGTTCTCTACGACGCCGTCGCCGTCCCCGCCGGGACCGACAGCGTCGAGGCCCTGAGCCGCGACGGGGGCGCCGTCCATTTCGTGGCCGAGGCCTTCAAGCACGGCAAGGCGATCGCCGCGTTCGGTACGGGGACCGAGCTGCTGGAGACCGCGCGGATCGACCCCGCCGCTTCCGGGGTGATCACCGCGGCCGCCGACGGCGGCGACGTCCCCGACGCGTTCCTCGACGACTTCGCCGAAGCGATCGCCGCACACCGGGCCTGGGACCGCCGCACCGACGGCTTCGCGGCCTGAGCATTGGTGTACGCTGAATCTCAGCGGCTGATTTCGCCGCTCTTCGACCGCAACTGAACTTGATCGTCGCATGCGACCAGTTCGCCCTGACGATTTTCATATGTTCGACATGTTTCGAGCATTCTCAACGTCATCTGCTCCATGACGGAGCGACGTTTCAACACTCAACGAATCAGGTAGACATCTCTTCAACTTCACCACATACCGCTTCACAAGGCCGAATCCTGTGGAAGCGAGCCGCGGACGACCTATACGCCGCCACAATGGACGGCGAGTTCGCCGGCTACGCGTCGGTCGCCGACAGCCGCTACTCGCTGCACGGTCCGTGCGCGCAGGCGCTCGGTGTCCATGAATCGCTCCAGGACGCGTCCGTGGTGCTGGAGTTGGAGTTGATCGCGTCCGTCGAACCTCTCGCAGGTTCGCTCACCCGATCACCATGACCATCGCGTCGGCACCGCCGGCGCTCCTCGACCGCATCGCGGTCAATCACAATGAAAATGAAGGAGACACGACATGGCCACTGGCGTCGTGAAATGGTTCAACGCTGACAAGGGCTTCGGTTTCATCGCCCCCGACGACGGGTCGGCGGACGTGTTCGCGCACTTCTCGGCGATCAGCGGTTCCGGTCACCGGAACCTCGAGGAAGACCAGCACGTCGAGTTCGACGTCGAACGCGGCCAGAAGGGCATGCAGGCCGCGAACATCCGCGCGCTCTGATCGACTCGGCCGAGGCGGCGGCCTGCCCGCCGCCTCGGCTTTCCTCACTCGGGTGGGCGTCGTGCCCGCCGGTGGTGGTCCTGCGTCGACGTTCGACCTTGCGTGGAGCTCCTCGGGATGTGCTCGAGTGGTCTCCTCCCGGTCCGTGGTTGTCTACCATCCGACACTATGGACACGGACTATCTGAGTGGACGCATGGCCGAATCGCGGGCCGAGATCGTTCGGGGCGCGAGCACACCGAGATGGGCCGAGGTCGTATTCCGGCACCCGGTGTGGTCGGCCCTCGTCCTGCTCGCGTTCGTGTTCGCGTTCCAGCAGTTCGTGCCCCGCCTGCTGCTCTCCGGCATCGGCGGGTCCGTGTACGCGCGGGAGGCCAGGGACCTGATCGGTGAAGGGCTCGCGGCCCTGCTGGTCCTCGCGATCGTGCTGGCCCTGGGGTGGTGGCGGACCGTCGGCCTCGCCGGGCCCCTCGCCCGGGGCACGCTCAAACTCGCGTGGTTCCCCGCCCTGATGATCGTCGTGCTCTTCATGCTTCAGGCACAGCAGTCGCAGTTCGAGTTCGACGCGAAGTGGTTGAGCATCGCGGTCCCGAACGTGTTCCTCGTCGGCTTCTTCGAAGAGGTGCTCACTCGCGGTCTTGTGCTCTTGCCGTTGCTGGTGGCGTGGCGATCGCGACCGAACGGCGTCCTCATGGCGGTCATGGTTTCATCGCTGATGTTCGGCCTCGCCCATCTCATCAACCTCTTCAACGGAGCCGAACTGGGCACCACGCTGGTCCAGGTCGGCTACGCGTTCGGTTTCGGCGTGGGGTTCGCGGCCTTGCTGCTGCGGACGAACACCATCTGGCTCGGCATCGTCTTGCACGCGCTCGTCGACGCCAACGGGATCTGGTTCGGGCCCTCCTCTGGGGACGGCTCCGGGACCGGCGACGAGGCGACTTCGATCATCCCGCTGCTCTTGGTCGGCCTGCCGCTGTTGGTCTACGGCCTCGTCCTCCTCAGGAAACGCAAGCCATCCGAGCAGCCGACCGAAGAGCGCGTAACCGCGTAGCGACCAGACTGCGGAGACGCCTGCCAGTTCGGGCATCGCCGGGGCGTTGGCGCGGGCCGGGACGAGCGTCGTGATCGTGGTACGCGGGGAGCCGCTTTCGTGGTTCCGTCATGAGACGTAGATCGGATTTCAGGGGCCGCCGCAGGCCCGACCGGGCCTGCGGCGGCCGAAAGTGGGTCGGCGTCGCTCAGACGCCGGTCATCTCGTTGGCCGGGTTCGGCAGATCGGTAGCTGCGGTGACCTCACCGGTCGCGACGTTGACCGCGTAGATCTTCGAGGCGATCGGATCGTTCACGAAAGCGGTGTCGCCGCGGACGAACACGGAGGGGCGGGCCTCCTGCCATTCGAGCGGTTCCTCCCATGCCTCGACCACCGGGAAGGACTCGACCACCGTGGCCTGCTCCATGTCGATGACGTGGAGCGCCCCGTCGGTCCCCAGCAGCAGGCCTTCGCCCTCCGGACCGCGAGCCAGGGACCGGAAGCTGTAGCTGGTGCCCAGATCCAGCAGCCGGAGCTCGCCGGTTTGAGTGTCGATGATGGACACCCGCTCGGGGCGTTCGAGCTCGGCGTCGGGGTCGACCTTGTAGTCGCCGAGGATGAAGGGGGAATCATCGTGCCCGCGCGTGTTGCCGATGCGGCCGTACTCGTCGGGGCTGTCGACCTTGGTGATGGCGCCGTCTCGGTAGATCAGCACGCCGTCCTCGCAGCCGACGACGATCGCCTCGTCGAGCGCGGCCGATTCGCCGTGCACGCCGGGGCACTCCTCACTGCGGGTGACCTCATTGCGGTCGGCGTCGAGCACCGCGATGCCCGAGCGGGTCTCCTCGTCGCCGAGGGTCACCAGCAGTTCGCCGTTCTCGAGCTGCACGGCCACGCCGTGGTGCGGCTGCTCTGTCGTGTAGGTCTCGGCCTCCGGCAGTCCGTCGCCCAGGTCGTCGGGGTCGAAGACGGTGACCTCCCCGGTGCCGTCCGCGAACAGCGCGGTGACACCGGCGTGGTTGACCGCGTGACCGGGCTTGGGAGCGGCGAACTCGGCATCGGTCAGTTCGGCTGAGACCGCGTCCATGACCCTGAAGCCGTCTGCGGTCGAGACCAGGACGTGCCGTCCGTCTCCGGCGGGGTTGAGGCGGTTGAAGCCCTCCAGGGGGAGGTCCGCCATCACTTCGAGGGTGGTGCCGTCGAGGACGTAGATGCCGCCGTCATAGGTGACGACGACGGCGTCGGCCACTTCGATCGGCTGCTCCTCAGCGGTTTCTTCGGCAGGGGCCGAGCAGCCCGCGAGCAGGAGCCCGCCGGCCAGGAGCGGGGGCACCGCCAGGGTACGAATTCTCATGCGCATTGCCTTCTCTTGTCGTTGAACGGGATTCGCACGGCGCGGACGGATCATGCCGCGCCGAGGCCTGCGGTGATGGCCTCGGTATTGCTCCGGGCCATCTCCAGGTAGGTCCCGGCACCCCCGCCGGGTCCGGTGAGCGATTCGGTGAACAGCGGGACGATCTCGATGCGCACATCGGCCTCTTCGGCCATGGCCTGGACCAGTCGGTCCGGCTGCGAGGCGTCGGCGAAGACCACGGGGACACCGGATTCGGCGACGGCGTCGGCCAGGTCCTTCAGATCGGATCCGCTGGGTGAGGCGAGTGTGGTGCCGCTGGGGATGACCGCGCCGATGATCTCGAAGTCGTAGCGCTGCGCCAGATACCCGAAGACGTGGTGGTCGGTGACGAGCTTGCGATGCTCCTGGGGAATCGTGCCGAACTGCTCGGTGGCGAACTCGTGCAGGTCGTCGATCTGCTTCCGGTACGCGTCGGCGTTGGCGCGGACTTGCGCCGCATCGACGCCTTCGACGTGCTCGATCACCTGGTCGGCGATGAGGTCGACGGCGTCGCCGACTCGCACGGGGTCGGTCCAGAAGTGCGGATCGGGTCGCCCGGCCGACTCGTCGGCGGTGTAGTCGATCGGGTCGACGTGCTCGCCGACGGCCAGATCGGGCACTCCGGACGCCACGGCCGCCTCGACATGGCTGAAGACGCCCTCCTCCAGCCCGAGTCCGTTGTGCACCAGCAGCTCGGCCCCTTCGAGTGAGGCCGCCTGCTGCGCGGAGACGCCGAAGGAATGGGGGTCGGCGTCCGATCCCATCAGCACGGTGACCTCGGCTTGGTCGCCGACGACGTTCCGTGTGAGGTCGCCCAGGATGTTCGTGGTGACGACGATGCCGGACCGGTCGGAACCGAATGCGGCGCAGCCGGACAGACCGGCCGCGGCGATCAGCGGCAGCGACACCAGTGCGCGTCGCTTGAACCCGGCTACCATCCGGTCTCCACCATGAGGTCGGGCTGGAAGTCGAGATCGAAGGTGCGCGCCAGGCGCAGGTCGTCGCGGTAGTCGATCTCGTAGACCGCGTTGCCGTCAGGGTCGTTGACATATGCGCGAGCGGTGTCGACCTGGATCGTCGGCGAGGCGCTCTCAGCGACGGTCGTCAGCTCGATCCGGGCGAGCTCGGCACCGGTGGCGGGGTCGAAGGAGTGGAGCGCGCCGTCCTCGGTGAGCACCAGGACGGGGGAGTCCTCGCCGGTTGCGCTCACCGCGACCGCGTTCTGCGCATCGAGCTCCCGCCACCGCCGTTCCTCGAGGTCCAGTACCAGGACGTCGCCGGTCCGGTTGCGGGCGGCCAGCATCGCGGTGCCGGGGCGGTGGTGGAAGCCGCCCTCGACACCCCCTTCGGGGTAGGGGACGGCCTCCGCGGTCAGGTCGTCCTCACCGCTGATCAGCAGTGCGCCGTCCCGGCAGGCGAACACGGCGCCGCGCCTGGTGACGGTCGCGGCCTGCGGGTCCGGGCACGGCTCGGCCAGCTCGGACTCGAAGGTCCCGTCGCGGCCCAGGACCTGGACCGCGCCGTCGACGACGGCCAGCAAGCGCTGGTCGTATGCGAGGGCCGCCTGCGCCCGAAGCTCACCGGTCGGTGAGACCTCTCCGTCTTCGAGTGCGCCGCGGTCGAGCGGCAGCACTTCGCGCTCGGAGTTGAGGACCGTGACGGCCGGGTCGCCGACCGGTGCGAATCCGGTGCCTTCGATCGCGCCGACCGATCTGGGTTCGGCCTTGTAGTAGTGCACGTGGTCGCCGTGGTCGACGGTCCAGACGCCGCTGTCGATGATCTGGGTTCCGGAGTCGCCGCCGATGTAGACGAAGCGGCCGTCGGTCCCCGCCGACAGCGCACCGTCGACGGTGGCGACCTGAGTCGATTCCTCGGTCACCGGGTCGAAGAGGTGGACCGCCCCCGTCGCGGCCTCGGCGATGACGAGGCGCCATTGTGCTTCGGCGGTCTCCTCGGCGCCCTCGACGTACCCGTGCGGGGTGGGCTCGTCCTCGGCGCGAGGTGTGCCGCTGCCGCTGGAGCAGCTCGCCAGCAGCGCGCATACAGCGGTCGCGGCGACCGCCCTCGTTCCCATCTGCATTCAGTGTCCTTTCAAAGGCGTTGCGGTGACACGGAGTCGATCGCGCACCAGCGTGGCCAGTACCGAGACGAAGAAGCAGGCGACGGCGAACGCGGCGATGATCGCGCCGGCGGCCGTCCCGAGATGCCAGGAGATGAGCAGTCCGCAGACGGTGGCGATGCCGCCGAGCACGGAGGCGCCGATCATGATCGCCGGGATGCGGTCGGCCCACAGCGCCATGGCCGCAGGTGGAGCGATCAGCAGGCCGAAGACCAGCAGCGTGCCCACGACGTGGAAGGAGACCACGATCGCCAGGGTCAGCAGCGACACCATCAGCCCGTGGGCCAGGCGGGGCCGCAGCTCGAGTGTCGCGGCTTTGCGCCGGTCGAACGCCAGAGCCACGAAGGAACGGTGGAAGGCGATCGTGAGCAGCAGCGCGAGAGCCAGCGCCCCGGCCAGGACCAGGAGGTCGGTGCCGCGGACCGCCAGCACGTCGCCGAACAGGAACCCGGTGAGGTCGACGGCGAAGGACCGGGAATGGGACACGATGATGACGCCAGTCGAGAGCATGCCGACGAACAGCAGCCCGATCCCGGTGTCCTGGGAGAGCCGAGAGGTGCGAGCGAGCGCCGTGACGCCGAGGGCCATCGCGACCGAGCTGAGTGCGGCGCCAAGCAGGAGACTGCCGCCGAGCAGCGAGGCGATCGCGACGCCCGGCAGCATGCCGTGCGCCATCGCGTCGCTCATGAAGGCCATGCCGCGCAGCACGACCCAGGTGCCCGCCAGTCCGCAGATCACGGAGACGAGTAGCCCGCCCCATAGCGCCCGTGCCACGAAGCCGACCTCGAAGGGATCGGTCAACCATTCCATGGCAGGAACTATAATGATAATCGTTTTCATTTAACAACGGCCCTGAGAGTGATCCCCGACATGCCGAACGCCATCGAGCTGAATGAGGTGAGCGCCCGCCACGGCGCCGCGACCGTCCTGCACCGACTGACCGCTTCGATTCCAGCGCAACAGGTGACGGCCGTGACGGGCCACAACGGATCGGGGAAGTCCACGCTGCTCGGCGTCCTTTCCGGCGTTCACCCTCCGTCGACGGGGTCGGTGCGCCGGACTCATGCGAGCCGCGCCTCGCTGGTGGTCCAGCGCAGCGAGGTCCCTGACGCGCTGCCCATCACCGTCTGGCAGGTCGTGGCCATGGGACGGTGGGCGCATCGAGGGGCATGGCGCCGCCTCACTGGGGACGACCGCTCCATCGTCCGGCGGTGCATGGAACGACTCGGCGTCGCCGCCCTCGCCGATCGTCGACTGAGCACCCTCTCCGGGGGGCAGCGACAGCGCGTCCTCTTGGCTCAAGGGCTCGCACAGCAGTCGGACCTGCTCCTGTTGGACGAACCGGCTACCGGGTTGGACGACGAGGCCAAAGCGCAGATCTCGGCCCTGCTGGCCGAGGAGCGTGCACGAGGTGTGACGGTCGTGCTCGCCACCCACGACCTCGAGGACGCCGCGGGCGCCGATCACCGAATACGCCTGGCCAACGGCCGACTCCTGACCGTTGAGGCGCCTTGATGGGAGACGGGCCTGCCCTCGCACTCGACCACGTCGAACATCAACGACCCGGGCAGCTGGTCGGCCCCGCGCGCGCCGACCGCGACCGGCGTGGGCTCGAAGCGGTGCTGCGCTGCGTGGCCGGGCTCCTGGAGCCCACCCGCGGCGAGGCCCTGGTCGACGGCGTGAAGGTGTCGGGACCGCCTGAGCACATCGCCGTGGTTTTCCAGGAGTACGGCCGCAGTCTCTTCCCGTGGATGCGCGTGAGCGCCAATGTGGACCTGCCGCTGCGGCGCCTGGTCCTGTCGCGCTCCGAACGGGCCCGGCGCGTGGCCGAGGCGCTCGACATGGTCGACCTCTCCGGCTTCGCCCGCTCCTACCCCTGGCAGCTCTCCGGCGGGATGCAGCGGCGCGTGGCCATCGCCCGCGCGATCGCCTACCGGCCCCGAGCGCGGCTTCTCGCTGCATTCGATGCGCTCGGACACCGTCAGCCGCTTCTACCTCCAGGTCCTGCCCGACACCCGGCCCGAGGACTGGACCGAGGCGGCGATCTGGGCCGAGCTCAAAGCCCGACACGAGACCGTGTCCGGCTTCACCCTCGACACCGACGGCCCGATCACCGCGGTCGACGTGGCCGTGATGCGCTCTTTTGTGGCCTCGCCGGAAGGGATGTCCACGTCGGGTCCGTCACGGCCCCGTCACGGCCTTGCAGTGCTCAGCCCGGGTCTTCCCTTACCAGTACGATTTTCTCGTCCATGTCGAGCCTGCCGCGATGGCGCGCTTCGATCACGGCCAGACCTGTTACGCAGGTCCATAGGGAATCGTTTAGATCGGCTTCGCTCCAGATCGCGACTGCGTACAGCGCGATCCGCATTGAAGCGAGCATCTCCAGGTCGACGGCGACTCGGCGTGAGGCCAAGTCGGCGAGTGGCTGCCGCATTTCGGTGAGCATGTCGGCGATCAGTCGGCGAGGGCGAAGGCGGTGGGCCTTCGCGTCTGCCCCATGGATTTGGACAACCTGGTCCAGCAGTCCCGGAAGCTCGTGAGGGAATACGGACAGGAATGGCGCCTCGACTGCGTTGGCCAGTCGCCTGGGAAGCTTGTACGCCGTCGGTGTGCCGTCGGCCGGAAGTCGGCAGGCGAGCAGGAGCGCCCCGGCGGTGCCGAGGAATCCCGGGGCGTTGCCGTTGTCGCTATAGCAGTCGCGGTGCAGGCGGAACGAGACCTGCACCGCTGCTCGAACCGCGTCCTTCAGCCGGGTGAACTGCTCCTTGACGGCCGCCGCGGGGAACGCGGGGACCTCAGCAGGGCCACGGCTCGGGGGGGTTGCGGTTCGAGTTCATGAGTCGCAGCATCGCCAGGAGGTTGACGGACTCGGCACCGGCGAAACTGTGCAGCTCGTCGACGACTCCGGTGAACGAGTCGACGTGCGCGCGGTAGGCCGCGAGCGCCTTCGCGGAGGGTGAAGTGGAATCCCTGGGCAGTGTGGTGCTTCCGACTCGGTTCCGGTACCAGTCGGTGATGTCCTTCAGGGCGCCGCAGGCGCTCCTGATCTGCCGCGCGGCGGCACGGGCCGGTTCATGCGGTCCGGTCAGATCGAAGCGGCTCATCATGAATCGCCAGTCTGCGCGGAGCCAGAGGTCCAGCTCCTGTTCGGACAGACGGTATCCCTTGATCCATTTTTCATCGAGGTTCCACGGACGCACCTGTCCGTGCCAGATCGCCCAGAAGGAGCTGATGCTCCCTGTCTCCAGTCGGCGGATCTCGGCGAGGTTCTCCAGCTGCTTGCGCGTGTCGACCTGAGGCAGTTGGTAGCTGAAACCATGGTGCTCGAATTGCGAGAGCCATTTGATGAACGAGTTCACTTCCGAAGGCCACAGCCCCATGACCTCGCCGCCGGGCCCGAAGCGATGCGACGAGGAATGGAATCCCCTGGCCAGCTCCTCTCTGGCGAACATCCGGTAGAGGTCGCCGCCCACCGGCTTGACGCAGATCGTTCCGGCACTGGAGAATTCGACGTCGCCCAGGTTCAGCCTGATGGCTTCGGTGCAGGCGACCTGGTGTTCCTCGCTGTCGACCGGATGTTCCGCGGCCAGGAACGCTGCGATGCGATCGGTCAGCCGCGGGTCGATATCGCCCCCTCCGAGTTCGGCCTCGTTCCGAAGCTCGATCGCGAGCGACCAGGCCTCCGCGGTGCCGGCCTCCGCGCACGCCTCGATCAGCGGGTTCGGATCGTAAGCGCTCGCCCAGAACAGCGCCGTATTACGCCACCAGCGCTGACCGATGCGGTCGAGCAGCGTCCCGACCTTCCCTTGTTCTCGGATCTCCTTCGCCGCCAGGTACTCCTGGAACGACAAGTGGGCGAACGTGTACGTCTCCGAGTTCGACTCCACCCGGGAGAGCAGCCCGTTCTCGCGGAGGTCGCGGAGCATCTCCTGAGCCGACACCTCCACGTCGAACTCGTCGAGCAGTTTCCTGATCAGAGGGAGGGGATCGAACTGCACCGATTGGCCGAGCATCATCTCGAATGCGAGGCGCTGCACGATCCGGAGTTTGGGCCCCAGCTCCAGCCGGCTTGACGGAGTGGAGAGCTTGACCCTGCTGCGTCTTTCGTGTAGCAGCATCTGCACCATGCGCTCGTACAGCTCCCCGCGGCTCGCGGGCAGGCCGTCGTCGCTGTTGCGGTGGACGAACACCATGAGTTGCAGCATCAGCGGAGTGCTCGCGAGGTCGTAGAGCGCCGGATCGGCCCTCAGTCCCGCCAGGAGCGCGGATGACTCGACCTTGGCCGCCGATTCGGTCAGCTCGCCTCCCTTCTGGAAGGCGCGGTAGCAGTTCGCCACGAAGAGGTCGATCTGGTCCCGCGTCAGCGGGCAGACCTCCAGCACCAGGTCGGCCGCGTCGAATCTCGCCGATTCGAATCCCAGCTCCCGGGAGGTGACGACCAGGCTGCAATCCTGGTAGCCGCCGTGCTGCTGCTCGGCCCAGAGCATGATCGCGGGGCGGTGCCGTTCGGGGACCTCGTCGAGGCCGTCGAGCATGATCACGCAGCGGCCATTGGACAGCCATCGTCGCACCTCGTGGGCGGGGACGTCGTCGCGGTTGAGCCAGCGCGCTCCGGCGGCGATCTCGGCGAGGTCGATGTCGGGGTCCTCCACGATCTGGCCGGTGTGATGGGCGAGGACCACGAGGATGGGGATCGGAGCTCGGGGCCGGATCGTCCGCGACATGCGCATGGCGGTGGATCTGAGCAGGGTGGACTTGCCCGAGCCCGGCATGCCGTAGATCGCGAACTGAAGGCCGTCGCCGCGGAGGAGGAAGTCGTCGAGCGTGGCCCGTTCGCCCGGGCGTCCCGGCGACCAGCCGTACACCTTCTGGCCTTCGCCGTCGGTCTCGTCGTTGCGGAGCGCCACGTCGACGTACACGTCCTCGAGCGTGAGGTCGGGGAGCGCGCGCGAGACCGCCCCGAGCAGCATCACGGTGTTCATGTAGCGGTTGCCGCGGATGCGGCTCCGGTACCTGAGAACGCAGATGTAGGAGCGGACCCGTCGCCACAGGATCCAGCCGATGCCCGCTGCGAGCAGGGCGCCGACGGCGAAGCCGATCCACAGGGGGCTGCCTCTGGAGGAGAACAGGAAGGCCGTTGAAGCCGCGAAGACGGCCGCGACGGCGCTGACGATCGCCGTCGTCTCCACGGTCGTTCTGCGGGTGGACGAGAGGGGTGCGGACATGGATGCAGCTTTCAGACGGGGCTTCGCGATCGCCGAGCGACGCAACATGAACGCGAGGCGGGCCTGCATTATGGATGTCTGATCCTAGCGTCGCGGCGCTGCTCGGGCGGGCCTCGTCGGTCCGCCAAGGTCGCGGTTCGCGGATCGGTCGGGGCGGGTACTGTGCGGTCGGGCGGTGCCGGTCGCCGCTGACGCGGCCGCTGTGCTCGCAGGTCGGGGAGGGGTGCGCATGGGACGACTCGGGGGCAGCCTCGGAGCGCGTGTCGGTGCCTCGTGACGGGTGGTCTGCTGTGGGGACTGACGGGTCTGGCGCTGCTCGATTCGGTCAACGCCGCCATGATCTGGATCGTCGTCGTGATCCTGTTGGGCGCGAAGCGACCCGCGCCGACCGGGTGGGCGTTCATGCTCGGGGCGGCCGTGTCGTTCCTGGCCTTCGCGCTGATGTTCTACTTCGGACTGTCGGTCGTCGACTCGGTGCTCGACGGGTTGACGCTGTGGCTGCGGCGCGCGCTGTGTGTCGGCCTCGCGGTGGCCCTGGTGGTGATGGGCGTGCGCAGGCTCAGGCCTCGCCGGCGCAAAGGGTATGCGCTGCCGCCGTGGGTGAACGCCTGGAGCGCGGTCCCGTTCGGCGCGCTCGCCACGATCGGCGACCTGCCCAACGCGTTCCCGATGGTCCTGGCCGTCGAACGGCTCATCGACGCTGATACGGCGACCTCGGTCGCCGTGGTCGTCCTCATCGGATACACCCTGGTCTACGCGCTGCCTTCGGCGTTGATCCTCGCCGCCGGCCTGGCGTTCAACGAGGAATTGCGCGAGCAGCTCCGATCGGTCCTCGGCGGCCGCACCTCCGGGACGGCCGATCCGAGTCCGAAAGCGGCCGCGGCCTGCTTCGCGGGCGCCGCCGCCAGCCTCGCCCTCCTGTTCCTGTGGGTCGGCTGAACCGAGCACTGAGCTAGGGCCGACTGCGGGGCCAGTCGCGGCGCCGTTCTAGTGGCGCATGTTCATGTCTGCATATGCGCATCTTGTTGGTATTCAAGCTCACTCGGGGCCGGGGATCGTTGGGTCTAGTTAATGACAATGATTGTCGTTATCATGAGATCGTCTCGCCCCCGAGCTGACGAGGATCCTGATGACACCCGCCCGCAAGCGGTCGGCGCTGGTCGCCGCCGTGTTCTTGTTGCAGTTGGCTTGGCCTTCGGCGGTCGCCGCCGCGCCCGCGTCGGATCGGACCGTGCTGTCGGTCGGACATGTGGACGCCATGCAGGTCTACATGGACGGCGACCGCCTCGACCTGCGCGTCAAGGACGACACCGGTGCCGCGACCCGGTACCGCGATCCCGACGACGTGCTGCTCCAGGTGCTCCCCGAAGCCGAGTTCCCCATCCCCGCAGGGGAGGCGTGGAGCTTCCTCGGCGAAGCGGGCGATCCGATGTGGATGCTGCCGCTCACTCAGGACCCCGACCTGCTGTGGCCCGGCTGGAGCACCGAACCGCTCGCCCGGGGGCAGTTCCAGCACGACGCCCTCTCGATGGAACTCGTCGAGGTCGCCGGTCCCGGCGAGGTGATCCTGTGGTCGCTCTCCAGCTTCGGCCAGCCGACGCTCTACGCCTCCACTCGTGACGGGCTGCCCGACGCGATCGCAGTCAACGTCCCCGCGCACGTCCACTCCTACTGGGCCTTCACCGCCGAAGGCGCGTACACCCTCACCTGGAAGGTCAGCGGCACCCTCGCCGACGGCACTCCGATCGCGACCGAGGAGGTCGACTACCACTGGCACGTGGGCGAACCGACCGACCCCGATCCCGATCCCGGCGACCCCGACCTGCCCGACGAGTCCGACCTCGAAGGCCGCCTCGTCCTCGACCAAGGCCACGTCGACGTCCTCGCGCCCGCCCTCGAAGACGGCGAACTCGACCTGCGCACCAAGGACGACACCCGCCTCCACTCCCCGGCCGCCGTGGTCCGCGACCCCGATGACGTGGTCTTCCACGCCGCGCCGGAGTCGGAAACCGTCCTGAGCGACCACTTCGCGAACCCCGGCTACAGCGAGGTCGGCTCGCCCGGCGACACGCGCTGGCACCTGCCCGACGTCCAGAAGCGGGGCGTGCTCTTCGCGGGTTGGGACACCAACGGCGTGCCGAACGGCGCCCTCGAAGGCAATGCCCTTGACCTGACCCTCACCGACTACGCCGGACCCGGCGACCTTGTGATGCTCACCGTGGACGACTTCGGCGACGTCGACGTCAAGATCGACTCGCAGGACCCGCTGCCGCAGGCGATCACCACCCGATCGCGCACCCACGCGCACATCAACTGGTACTTCAGCGAACCGGGCGTCTACCGCCTCACCTGGCAAGCCACCGCCACCACCGCAGGCGGCGCCCCGATCGAGTCCAAGCCCCGCGACTACCTGTTCGTCGTCGGCGAACTCCCCGCTCCCGATCCGGTCCCCGACCCGATCCTGGAGCACACCCAGACCATCACCGCCGAGGTCGACACCGACACGGGCGGCCTCGTCCTCAGCGTCGACCCCGCCGACCGCACCGTCACGCTCCCGGCGATGGCCCTCAGCCCCGACGCGACCCGCTGGACCGCCGCAGGCGAACTCCGCCCGGTCACCGTCACCGACACCCGCTCGGCCGACCCAGGCTGGAACGCAGTCGGCCAAGTTTCCTCATTCAGCTCCGGCGACCACGAGCACTCCGGCTCGCACCTGGGCTGGACCCCGAGCCTCACCTCCGCGAGTGAATCCCAAGCGGTCGTCCCCGGCCCCGCGGTCACCGGGCTCCTCGACGGCGGGCCCGGCCTGGCCACCTCCCAGCTCCTCGCCTCCGCCCCCTCCGGCTCGGGCAACGGCACCGCCGTGCTCGGCGCGGACCTGGTCCTCGGCCTGCCCACCGACATCGAGTCCGGCACCTACACCGCGCTGGTCACCTTCACCGCGATCTGAACCTCCGAAAGTCCATCTCCTGAAAGGACCACACCCATGCGAACCCTCCTGAAACGATCCGGCCTCCCGGCGCTCGTCGCCGCGGCAGCGGCGCTGGCCGTCGCCACTCCCGCCGCCGCGCAGGACACCTCGTTCGACATCGTCGACGAAGGCCACGTCGACGTGTTCGGCGTCGCCTACGAGGACGGCGAGCTCGACCTCCACATCCACGACGACGAGAACGACGCCGAGCACGACCCCGGCTCGACGGTCCTGCGGGTCAACCCCGCTGCCAAGACCACGGTCCCCGCCGGATACGACTTCCTCGGCGAGGAGGGCGACGACGTCTGGATCCTCCCCGACACCAACGTCGAAGGCCTCCTGTTCGCGGGCTGGGCCACCGAAGAGGTCCCGACCGGCGCGTTCGTCGACGACACGCTCACCATCACCGTCCACGACGCCTGGGGCGAGGCGGACCTGTACACCGTGGACGACCTCGGCGACCCGACCGTCCTCTTCGACTCCGCCGAAGGCCCCGGCTCCTGGGAGGTCGGCGCGGGAAGCCACGGCCACCTGAACTGGGCCTTCGGCGAGGCCGGCGGCTGGTACAAGCTCACTGTCGAAGCCGAGGGCGTGCTGGAGAGCACGAACCAGACGGTCTCGACCGGCGAGGTCGACTACTGGTTCTACGTGGCGTGCTGACCATGCGCGCCAACGTGATCAAAGCGGGCGCCGCACTCGGCGCCGTCGCGGCCCTCGCCTTCGCGGGCCAGGCCCACGCCGCGACCATCGGTTCGGGGCACGTCGACGCCCTAGCGTTCTCCTACGACGACGACGCGAACGCGATCGTCATCGAAGTCCACGAAGGGAACACCGTCCACGACCCCGCCGACGTGGTCTTCGACGTCCACTCCGGACATCTGGTGAACCGCCCGAGCGCCACCGAGTGCCGGTTCGACGCGGGCGACAACTGGGTCATCCCGCGCACCGAGACCGCCGGTCTCCTGTGGGCCGGGTGGAGCACCGAGGACCTCGACCTCGCCGACTTCGGCGGCGCCCTCCAGGTCGAACTCACCGACGCCGTCACCCCGGCC
Organism: Glycomyces sp. NPDC046736; assembly: GCF_040645615.1. Classification (NCBI taxonomy): domain Bacteria; kingdom Bacillati; phylum Actinomycetota; class Actinomycetes; order Glycomycetales; family Glycomycetaceae; genus Glycomyces; species Glycomyces sp. NPDC046736. Next base: position 324,729 of record NZ_JBEYYO010000001.1, read on the forward strand.
GGCGGGAACGTCGCGGTCTACGACGCGACCACCGGCGCGACCCGGTTCCACACCGATCCGGCGTGCGACGCCTCAGGCACCGCCGTCACCGAGTCGCACCACCACCCGACCTGGGTCTTCACCGAACCGGGCGTCTACGAGCTCACCTTCCAGGCGAGCGCCACCCACGCCGTCGACGGCGCGGTCGCCTCCGCGGAGGTGGTCTACACCTTCGACGTCGGCTAGTCCCACCCCACCGGCGGGCGGCCCGATCACTCCCCGGGCCGCCCGCCCCGAACCGAGAGACCCCCGAAGCCGCATGTCCTCACGATCCGCAGTCCGCGCGCTCCTCGCCCTTACCTTCGTCGCCGCGCTCGCCATCGCCGCTCCCGCGACCGCGCAGGACCAGGCCCCGGCCACCTGGGGCGTAGGTCCGTCCAGTCAGGACGGGCCCGACGGCCGAGCCGCCTTCGACTACGCCCTCGACCCCGGCCAGAGCCTCGTCGACTTCGTCGGGGTCTCCAACTTCGGGACCGAGCCGATCACGCTGCGGCTGTACGCTTCCGACGCCTTCACCAGCGAGTCCGGGGCGTTCGACCTGCTCGCGTCCGATCAGGAGAGCGTCGACGTCGGGTCGTGGATCGGGTTTAACGAGCAGGTCCTCACCATCGCCCCGCAGACCCGCCTCGACGTGCCGTTCGCGCTCCACGTCCCCGCCGACGCGACCCCCGGCGACCACGTCGGCGGCATCGTCGCGGCCCTCACCGAGGAGTCGACCGACGCCACCGGTGACGCCGTCCTCGTGGAGCGCCGCGTCGGCGCCCGCGTGCACCTGCGCGTCTCCGGCGAACTCGATCCCGCGCTCACACCCGACATCGACCACCTGACCTACCACTACGAGCCGAACCCGGCCTCGCCTGGATCGGCGACCTTCGACTACGAGGTCGAGAACACCGGGAACGTCAGGCTCGGGGGCCAGCTCATCGCCCGCTTCTCCGGACCGTTCGGGCTGCTCGAACGCGAGGTCGTGGTCGCCGAGCTCCCGCAGATCCTCCCCGGCGACCGCTTCGAGGGCACCGCCGAAGTCGACCGGCTCTGGCCCCTGCTGCGCCTGGACGCCGAACTCCTGGTCAGGCCCGAAGCCGTCGACCCCGCCGACGCCGAGTCCCGCATCCCCTCCTCCAGCCACGAGGAGACCCTGTGGGCGCCGCCCTGGCCGCAGGCGGCCGTCCTCATCGCGCTCGGACTCCTCGTCCTCGTCTGGGCGAAGCTCCGCAAGCGCCGCAAGGCGAACGCCAAGCCGAAGCCCGTCGTCGACGAACCCGAGCCATCGAAGGAGACCTCCGAATGAAGCTGACCCTGACCGCCGTCACCGCGGCCGCGCTGCTGGCCGGGTGCACCGGCGCCGGAGCCGACTCGGGAGGCGTCCAAGTCGTCGTCTCCACCGAACTGATCAAGAACTGGGTCGAGGAGATCGGCGCAGGCCGGGTCCACGTCGAGACGATCGTGCCGCCCGGCGGCGACCCGCATTCCTACGAGCCGAGCCCGAGGGACGCCGCCACCGTCGCCGGAGCCGACCTCGCCTTCACCAACCACCTCCTCCTCGAAGACCACCCGCTCATCAAGCTCTTCGACACCAACGTCCCCGAAGGCTCCCCGAACATCGCCCTCGCCGAGAACGCCGAACCCTACGGCGCCAAGCTGCTCCCGTTGGTCGAGAACATCACCCTCGACACCGTGTGGCTCGGCTTCGGCGTCCGCGGCCAGACCCGGGACCGCGCCGCCGAGATCGACGTGCACCTGACCGGCTACTCAGGTCCCGGCCAGGCCTCGATGTTCCTCACCGACGCCTTCGGGACCCCCGAGATCTACTGGAACACCGCCGACGGCCTCTCGGATGAGGACGCGATCACGTTGCCGCCCAACGCGCACACGCACGTCAACTGGACCTTCAGCGAACCCGGTGTGTACACCCTGGACATGGCCGCGACCCTCACCGACGCCGGGGCGGTCACCGAGGAGGGCACCGGGACCTTCACCTTCGCCGTCGGCGTCAACCCGCGCGAGGTCCGGCCCGGGGCCACGGTCATCGACGGCGGCCACGTCGACCTCACCGCCGACCTCGACACCGGGGAGTTCTTCGCCCGCGACGACGACCGCGGCGAACTCGCCGCCGCCGACGTGGTGATCGACGTGCCCACCAAGGCCGTCGAGCAGATCCCCGACGGCGACCTGTTCGCGTTCCTCGGCGAGGCGGGCGACGACGTCTACCAGCTCCCGCAGGCCGTCCTCGGCAAGCACGTCCACGGTGAGATCGACCCCCACGTGTGGCAGTCCGTCACCAACACCAAGGCCTACGTGCAGGTCATCACCGACGCCCTCGTCGAGCTCGACCCGGGCGGCCGCGAGACCTACGAGCAGCACCGGGACGCCTACCTCGCCGAACTCGACGACCTCGACGCCGAGGTGGCCGCCGCGATCGACGCCATCCCCGAGGAGCACCGCCAATTGATCACCACCCACGACGCCTTCGGCTACCTCGCCGACGCTTACGACATGCAGATCGCCGGATTCGTGGTGCCCAACCCCGCCGCCGAACCCAGCGCCCGCCAGGTCGAGCAACTGACCGCGACCATCGCCGACCTCGACGTCCCCGCCGTGTTCGTCGAACCCAACCTGCACGCCCGCGCCTCCGTGCTGCGCCAGGTCGCCGACGACCTCGGCGTCCAGGTCTGCACCCTGCACGGCGACGCCCTGCCCCAAGACGCCCCGACCTATATCGACATGATGCGGCAGAACGCCTCCGAGCTGAGCCGCTGCCTTGGAGGAGACCGATGAGAAAACACCTGACCCTGATCGCCGCGCTCGCGGCGGCCCTACTGCCCGCCGCGGCCGCGCAAGCCCAAGCGCCCGAAGGCATCGCCGAGTTCGACACCACCGGGACCGGCGTCGCGATAGACGGCCCCGCGACGCTCGCGACCGTCCCCTCGCTCGTGCCCGACCGGGAGGACTTCGCGTTCCTCGGCGAGGCGGGCGACCTGGTCTGGATCGCGGGCGCCGACGCCGAGGGGAACTTCCCCACGCTCGACGCCTCCGCCGCCGACACCGACCTGACGTTGGCGCTCGATAAGACCGAAGGCCCCGGCGACGCCTGGCTGTACACGTTCACCGGCCCCGGCCTGGCCGAACCGCTCGCCTCCACCGAGGACGACGAGTCGTTCGCGATCCCGGCCGGGACCACCGCCGCCGTGGTCCTCGCCGTGGACGAGCCCGGCCGGTACACGATCGAACTCGCCGCTCGCGAGAACGTCGGCCACGCCTCGGTCGCCACCACCCGTGGCCAGGCCGCGTCCTCGACCACCGCGACCTACACGCTCACCGCCGCACCCGCCACCGTCGAAGAGGCCCAGGCCATAGCCGACCCAGCTGACCGCAACGGCTCCGCCCAGGCCGACACCTCCTGCACGACCATCGCCGAGGGCCACATCGACATCGGCCCCCGCTTCGCGGACGGCACCTGGACCGCGCAGCTCCGCGACGATACCGCCTCCGAATCGGTCTGGCGCGACCTCGAAGACGTGGTCCTCACCGTCCCCGATGCGTCGCTGTTCCCGATCCCCGAGGGCTACGACTTCCTCGGCGCGCCCGGCGACGAGATCTACCTGCTCCCGCAGGTACAGGCCGCGGGCATCGTGTGGCCCGGCTGGAACACGCAGGACAAGTCCGTGATCGACGCCGTTCCCGGCTCAGTGGACTGGAACCTCACCGCCGTCGACGGCCCCGGCGAGTTCACCCTCTTCCTCTCCAACACCTTCGGCGGAGCCGAAGTCCTCTTCGACTCCTCGGCGGCGCTGCCGCAGACCGTCAGCGTCCCCCGCAACACCCACGCCCACGGCAACTGGACGTTCTCCGAACCGGGCGTCTACCTGCTCACCGTCGAGTTCACCGCCACCACCGGCGACGGCGAGACCGTGACCGACACCAAGAACGTGCAGCTCGCCGTCGGCGACGCGACCGACCCCGGCGACGCCTGCCACGGCGAGGGCGGCAGCGCAGGCAAGGACACCGACAACGGCGGCGACGACGGCGGCTTCCTCCCCACCACCGGCACCGGCTGGCTCCTGTGGGGCCTGGGCGCCGCCGCGATCGCCGTCGTCGTCGGCGCGACCATCATGTTCGCCACCCGCAAGCGCCGCAACGCCTCCGGAGACGCCGATGGGAACTGACGCCCTGCGCGCCGAAACGCTCACCGTCTCGCTCGGCGGCCGACCCGTCCTCGACCGCGTCGACCTGGCGGTCGCCGCAGGCGAGACGGTAGGCCTCATCGGCCCCAACGGGGCCGGCAAGACCACACTCCTGCGAGCGGTCCTCGGACTGGTCAAACCCGATGGCGGCACGATCGCGACCGGCCCCGGCAGGCCCGGCTACGTCCCCCAGAAGCACGAGTTCACCTGGGACTTCCCGATCACCGTGCACGGAGCGGTCCTCAACGCCCGCAACAGCACCCGATGGCCCTTCCAAGCGACGGCCCGCAAGCTTCGCCGAGGCCCGGGCACCCGCCGGGCCGACCGCGACGCCGCCGGGGCCGCGCTCGACCGCGTCGGCCTCGCCGATCTCGCGCACCGGCCCGTGGGGGAGCTCTCCGGCGGCCAGCGCCAACGCGTCCTGGTCGCCAGGGCCCTGGTCCGCGAACCCGGACTGCTGCTGCTCGACGAGCCCTTCACCGGCGTCGACGTCCCGACCCAGGAACTGCTCACCGAACTCCTGGTCCGCCTCGCCGCCGAAGGCACCGCGGTCCTGATGACCACCCACGACCTCGCGCAGGCTCGCTCGACCTGTTCGCGCCTGTGCCTGCTCAACCGCACCGTCGTCGCCGACGGCCCGCCCGCCGAGCTGTCCGACCCCGACCTGTGGCTGCGCGCCTTCGGCGTGGCCGCCTCCGGTGAACTCAAGGCCCTCCTGGCCGGAACGGACGCCCGATGATCGAATGGCTGGCCGAGCCCTGGTCGCACCTGTTCATGCAGCGGGCCTTCGCGGTCGCGGTGATGGCCGCGGTCGTCTGCGTCGTGGTGGGCGCCTTCGTGGTGCTGCGCGGCATGGCCTTCATCGGCGACGCGGTCGCGCACGCCGTGTTCCCGGGCGTGGCGATCGGCTTCGTGCTCCACATCAACCTGACCCTGTCCGGCGCGGTCGCCGGAATCGCCACGGCGCTGGCGATCGTCCTCATCAGCCAGACCCGCAGGCTCAAGGAGGACACGGTGATCGGCGTGTTCTGGGCCGCCGCGTTCGGCCTGGGCATCGTCATCGTCTCGACCCAGGACTCCTACACCGGCGACCTCGCCTCGTTCCTGTTCGGACAGATCCTCGCCCTCGGTGACGGCGATGTGCTCACCGTCGCGATCGTCGGGGCCGCGCTGGTCGCGGTGACGTTCCTGCTGCGCCGCCCGCTCATCGCGGTCAGCCTCGACCGCGAGACCGCCCGCGCCTCGGGGCTCCCGGTTCTGGCGCTCGACATCGTCCTCTACGTCATGGTCACCGCGGCGATCGTGGTCTCGCTCCAGGCCGTGGGCAACATCCTCGTGCTCGCACTGCTGGTGACGCCCTCGGCCGCGGCCCGCTTCCTCACCGACCGCCTCGGCACCATGATCGCGGTCGGCGCGGCGGTCGCGATGTTCGGCGCCGTCGCGGGCCTGTACCTGTCCTTCTACTACGACCTGGCCGCCGGAGGTCTGATCGTCCTGGTCATCACCGGCCTGTTCCTGCTCGCCTGGCTCCTCGCGCCTCGCCACGGCCTCCTCACGCGCCGGCGAAGTGCGCTCCCGACCGCTTCTCACTTATCTAGAGATATAACTCGAATGCGAGCTATTTAGGCTCTTCACGCCTGTCGCGGGTCCGGGTGAGCGCCGTGAAACATGGCGCCGATTTCTGCGACATGAGTCCGTCACAGACCCGGCCTACGGTCGAGGCCGACCGGTTCTGGTGGAGGGAGCGCTATGGCGGCAGGCGGCGCGGGAGTCGAGGACTCGCGGGTGCGGACGGCGTGTTCGTACTGCGGGGTCGGGTGCGGGATGGTCCTGGACATCGCCCGCGACCCAAGCGGTCTGCGGAGCGTGGCCAAGGCGTCGGGCGACAAGTTGCACCCGGCGAACCGGGGCCGGTTGTGCACCAAGGGCGCCACGACCGCGGACATGCTCGCCGCCCCCGGGCGCCTCGCGACCGCGCTGATCCGGCCCGAGCGTGGCGCCGAACCGATCCCGGCCTCGCTCGACGAGGCGATCGCCGAGACCGCGGCGCGGTTCCGCGCGATCATCGACGAGCACGGCCCCGACGCGTTCGCGCTCTACGTCTCCGGTCAGATGAGCCTCGAAGCCCAGTACTTGGCCAACAAGCTCACCAAGGGCTACGTCGGCACCAACCAGATCGAGTCGAACTCGCGCCTGTGCATGGCCAGCGCCGGGACCGGCTACAAGCTCTCGCTCGGCGCCGACGGCCCGCCCGGGTCCTACGACGACTTCGACCATGCGGACGTGTTCTTCGTGATCGGCTCGAACATGGCCGACTGCCACCCGATCCTGTTCCTGCGCATGATGGAACGCGTCAAGGCCGGGGCGAAGCTCATCGTCGCCGACCCGCGCCGCACCGCCACCGCCGACAAGGCCGACCTGTTCCTGCCCGTGGGGCCCGGCACCGACCTCGCCCTCCTCAACGGCCTGCTCCACCTCCTGGTCGAGAACGGCGACATCGACGAGGCGTTCATCGCCGCCCACACCACCGGCTGGGACGGCATGCCGGACTTCCTCGCCGAATACACCCCGGGCCGCGTCGCCGAGCTCACCGGGATCGCCGAGGCCGACCTGCGCACGGCGGCCGCGTGGATCGGCGAGGCGGGTGCGTGGATGTCGTGCTGGACGATGGGCCTGAACCAGTCCACGCACGGCACCTGGAACACCAACGCCCTGGTCAACCTCCACCTCGCCACGGGCGCGATCTGCAAACCCGGGTCAGGGCCGTTCTCGCTGACGGGGCAGCCGAACGCCATGGGGGGCAGGGAGATGGGCTACATGGGCCCGGGCCTGCCCGGCCAGAGGTCCGTGCTCGCCGACGCGGACCGGGCGTTCATCGAGGACCTGTGGGAACTGGAGGCGGGGACGATCCGCGCCGACGGCGTCGGGCGCGGCACCGTCGCGATGTTCGAGGACATGGCCGCCGGGAAGATCAAGGCCTGCTGGGTCGTCTGCACCAACCCGGTCGCCTCGGTCGCCAACCGCAAGACCGTCATCGCCGGGCTGGAGACCGCCGAGTTCGTGGTGACCCAGGACGTCTTCACCGACACCGAGACCAACGCCTACGCCGACATCGTCCTCCCCGGAGCATTGTGGACCGAAGCCGAAGGCGTCATGATCAACTCCGAACGGAGCCTGACCCTCGCCCGGCCCGCCGCCGACCCACCGGGTGAGGCCGAGGCCGACTGGCGGATCATCGCCCGCGTCGCGACCGCCATGGGCTACAACGGATTCGACTACGCCAGCGCCGAGGACGTCTTCGAAGAGCTCAAGCGCGCCTACAACCCGCACACCGGGTGGGACGTCCGCGGGGCCACCTACGAGCGGCTGCGCGAGGAGGGCCCGGTGCAGTGGCCCGCGGCCCCGGACGGCCCGGCGCGCAACCCGATCCGCTACCTCGACTCGGGCGGCCGCCCGGTGTTCCCCACGCCCACAGGCAAAGCGGTGTTCTTTCCGCGCCCGCACCTCGACGCCGCCGAGATGCCCGACGACGACTATCCGTTCACCCTCAATACCGGCCGCGTCCAGCATCAGTGGCACACGCTGACCAAGACCGGGAAGGTCGCCAAGCTCAACCGGCTCAACCCCGGTCCGTTCGTCGAGGTCCACCCCGATGACGCTGGGCGCCTTGGCATCGCCGAAGGGGACGCGGTCGAGGTCGCCTCGCGGCGCGGCAAGGCGATCCTGCCCGCTGTGGTCACTGACCGGGTCCAGCCGGGCTGCTGCTTTGCGCCGTTCCACTGGAACGACCTGTTCGGCGAGTATCTGAGCGTCAACGCCGTCACCTCGGACGCCGTCGACCCGCTCTCCTTCCAGCCCGAGTTCAAGGTCTGCGCGGTGGCACTGGCCAAGTCGGCCGCCACGGTAGTCGTCACGACCCCAGTACCCGCCGAGAAGTCCATAGGGGACCAGCCTGGATCACTGGCCTCGGCCCTCGGCATCGCCGACACGCCGCCTCCCGAACTCGATGAGCGCGAGCGGATCTACCTCTCGGGCTTCCTGGCCGGCATCGCTCCCGGCGACCTCGGCGTCCCGGTCCTGCCGCCCTCGGCCCCGCTGCGTCCCGCGCAGGCGCTGTGGGTCGACGGGCTGCTGGGAGGCCACTTCTCTCGCGAGCGTGTCGCCGCGCCCGCCGAAGGCGCGGAGCCGAATCCGGGTCGGGACGTGCTGGTGCTGTGGGCCTCCCAGACCGGGAACGCCGAGGGCTTCGCGGCCGAGACCGCGCAGCGGCTCACCGCCGCCGGGCACCGTGTCGCCTTGCGCGGCATGGATGAAGCCGACCCGGCCGCCCTCTCCGGGGCCGGGGAGGTCCTGCTCGTCACCAGCACGTTCGGCGACGGCGACGCCCCCGACAACGGCGCCGGGTTCTGGGAGGGCATCAGCGCCGCCGAAGGCCTTGAGGGCCTGCGCTACTCGGTGCTGGCCTTCGGCGATTCGTCCTATGACGACTTCTGCGGCCACGGCCGCCGCCTCGATCAGCGCCTCGAAGCCCTGGGCGCGACCAGGATCGCCCCGCGCGCCGACTGCGAGCCCGAGTACGAGACCACCGCCGCCGCCTGGCTCGACCAGGTGCTCAGCGCGCTCGCCGAAACCCGCTCCGACGCCACGGGCGCCTCCGTCAAGACGGCCGCGATCGGTGCCCACATCGGCTCGACCGTCGCCGTCCCCGAAGCTTCGGTGTCCTCGCGAAGCGCCGCGCCCGCCGCTCCTCGGGCCGTGGCCTCGGCGAAGCCGGTGCCCGCTCCGCTCGTCGGCAACCAGCTCCTGAGCCTGCCGGGCGCGGCCAAGGAGGTCCGGCGGTTCACCTTCGACCTGTCCGACACGCCTCTGACGTACGAGGTCGGCGACGCGCTCGCCGTGCGTCCGGTGAACGCGCCCGCCCTCGTCGAGGAATGGCTGGCGCGCACCGGCATCGACCCCGCTGCTCCCGTCACGCTCGACGGCCCGGGCACGGTCGCGTTCGCCGAGGCTCTGACCGAGCACCTCGACATCGCCCGCATCTCCACGGACCTGCTCCGCTTCGTCGCCGACCGGACCGCAGACCGCCGCCTCCACAAACTGCTGCGCCCCGACAACGACGGCGAGCTCGCCCAGTGGTCCTGGAACCGGCAGGCCGCCGACCTCATCGGCGAGCACCCCGTCGAGGCGACCGCCCAAGCCTGGGCCGATGTGCTCAAACCCCTTCGGGCACGCCAGTATTCGATCTCCTCCAGCCCGCGCACCGATCCCAACACCGTGTCGCTGACGGTCTCGGTGCTGCGCTATGAGAGTCCTTCGGGGATCGCCCGGGGCGGGGTGTGCTCGGCGTATCTCGCCGATGCCGATCCCGGCACGCTCGTCCCGGTCAGAGTCCAGTCCGCGCCGCATTTCAAACCCCCGGCCGACCCCGCGGCCCCGGCGATCATGGTCGGCCCCGGGACCGGGATCGCCCCGTTCTACGGTTTCCTCCACGACCGCCGCGCCAGGGGCGACCGGGGCGCGAACTGGCTGTTCTTCGGCGAGCAGCGCCGGTCCACCGACTTCTACTACCGCACCGAGCTCGAAGCGATGCGCGAGGACGGGGTGCTGCGCCGCCTCGACACGGCCTTCTCCCGCGACCAGCGCGACAAGGTCTACGTCCAGGACCGGATGAGGGAGCACGGCCACCACCTGTGGTCGTGGCTGGAGAACGGCGCCCACTTTTACGTGTGCGGCGACGCCGCTCGGATGGCCAAGGACGTCGACCGCACCCTGCGCGACATCGTGGCCGTCCACGGAGGACTCGACGCCGACGCCGCCGCGGCCTACGTCAAGCGCCTCGCGGCCGAGAAGCGCTACGTCCGCGACGTCTACTGACCGCCGGGCGTGGCGGAATCGCCCGGGTGTGGCGTGAGACGATGGTTGGTGATGAATCAACCTGTAGAAGACTCACTTGTGGCCGCCGAGGCTGAACTCCAACGCGCGCAACTGGCGAGCGATGTCGCTGCGCTGGAAGCATTGCTGCACCCTGACGTCGTGTACGTCGCTCCCGACGGGGCCGAGTACGACAGGTCGCAAGACCTCGAGTCGCACGCTTCCGGGCAGCTTCGACTGACGAGCCTGGAGCAAGTCCAGGGATCCGCCCGCCAGTTCGGCTCGACGGGAGCCACCCGAGCCCGAATCAAACTCGCCGGCCTCGCGGGCGGCGCACCGTTCGAAGCGGAGATGCTCTACACCCGCACCTGGGTATTCGACCAGGGCAGATGGCAAGTGGTCCAAGCCCAAGGAACAAGCCTCCCACCCTCGGCCTGACCGCGAAGGACTCGCCTGACGGCCGAAGTCGCATTGGGGAGCCACGCGCAATCAGATCTGCGGAGATGTCGGGGCCGTCGTCTATGGTGGCCCGATGTCGAGTGATATGTCTATTGAGCAGGGTCGCGACCAGCGTGTCCAGCGGCCTCCGCTGGCGGATGAGCGCACTACGTTGGCGGCGTTCTTGGGGTGGCATCGCGACACTCTGGAGTTGAAGTGCAGCGGACTGGACGCCGAAGCGCTTGCTCGTCGTGCCGTGGGGCGGTCGGCGTTGTCGTTGTTGGGGCTCTTGCGCCATGCGGCCGAGACCGAGCGGTTCTGGTTCCGGCGGGTGATGGCGGGGGAGGAGGCGCCGCCGTTGTTCTCGTCTGCGGACGGGGCGTTCGATGAGGCGGTGGCCGATCTCGAGTCGGTGGCGCGGGCATGGCAGGCCTGGCGTGCCGAGGTGGCGTTCGCCGAGCGGTTCGCCGCCGAGGCCCCGGATCTCGATGCCATCGGTCACGAGCCCGGTGAGGGGCCGGTTTCGTTGCGATGGGTGCTGCTGCACCTGCTGGAGGAGTACGCCCGGCACAACGGTCACGCCGACCTGCTCCGCGAGCAGATCGATGGTGCTGTGGGGCTTTGACCTGCTTCCTGACCGCGAAGGCCTCACCTGACGGCCCGGCTGGAGGCTGGGTCAGTCGATGACCACCGAGTGCTTTGCCATGAACTCCAAGGGCTCGGTGGCGTTGCCCGATTCGGCGGGGGCGCCGCCGGTGTGGGTTTGGAAGTGGAGGTGCGGGGCTCCGGAGTTTCCGGAGCTGCCGACGTAGCCGATGAGCTGGCCCGCGGCGACGGTGTCGCCGACCTTGACGAGCGGTTGGGACATCATGTGGCAGTAGCGGGTCACGGAGTCGTCGGGGTGCTCGATGTCGACGTACCAGCCGCAGCCCAAGACTTCGGGCGAGCCGTCGACGTCGCACGAGTACGGCTCGCCGTCGAGCGAGGCGTTGCACTTCGAGCGGACGACGGTGCCCGCGGCGGCGGCGAGGATCTCTGCGCCCTTCTCGGCGCCGATGTCGATCCCGTCGTGGCCGGGGCGGTCGGGGGTGCGGTAGCCGCCCCAGAGGTCGCCGGCGGGCAGCGGGTCCACCCACTCGCCGAGGACCGGCGTGCAGGTCACGTGCGCGTCGAAGGCCGCCACGAGCTGCTCGGCGGTTCCCTGGAACCGCGAGTAGGCGGCCGGGGAGTCGGCGCCGAGCGCGGCTTGCGCGGCCTCGCCGGGGTCCATGGTCTGCCAGCCGTCGACCGCGACGAGCCGGTCGTAGAACTTCCCGGCGGCCCGCCCCGGGTTCATGAGCTCGCCTACGGTGCCCCATTCGTCGCCGGGCGCCTGCCGGAAGATGCCGACGGCGTCGTCGCCGTTCCCGACCCGGTCGTACGAGTAGTACAGGGACCCGTCGACGCTCTTGTCCGCGTAGTTGTACATCCGCGACTCGGTCCGCGCGGCCATGAGGCCGATGATCGCGGCCCGGTCGCCCAGGCCCCGCTCGGCGGCCGCCATGTACACGTCCGTGGTGTTCGCGACCTGCGTGTCGTTCCAGCCGGTGGCCCCGACGACGGCGGACCGCAGGGCCGCGGCGTCGTCGACGACGCACTCGTGCAGGCCGCCGACGCTGGCGGAGGAAGTGGCGTTCGAGGTGCCGTTCGCGCTCGCCTGGCCCGAGACCGAGAGGGCCAGCACGAGGACGCAGACGGCGCCGAAGACGGCGGTGACGATTTTCGACATGAGTCGGGCTCCCGCATCAGGGTTGTCGGGGACTGCACAGAACTGCGGATCGAGGGGCGAGCACGTCCTCGCCGAAAATCGCGGTTCGGAGCATCAACCGTAAAGCAGAATCATTCAGATGCGAATAGTCGCGGCCAGTGGATGGCTCACAATCCCCGATCGCACGCGTACGAGTGGGGAAGTTATCAGCGTTGATCGATGTCGTATGGGGTGTGAGGTCGCAGAACGCATGCATGGTAATTATCCAGCGGGATATGCGGATCTCGATGCGTCAGTGCCTCGAGACGATTGAATGTCTCATTCGAAAGAACGCCCACTCGATTCGAGACGCCCGCCCGCAAGCGACAGTGCCAACGCCGTCATCCACGCGAAGCCGACGAGGAGCGCCGCCCGCTGATAGAGCCCGCCATAGGGCGCGAAGGCTTCGGTCTGGGCGAACCCGAGGCTCGCCAGATGGATCAGCACCGCGAAGGCCGCGGCGGTGACGAAGGAGCAGACCGCCCACACCCACGAGATCCGAACGAAACGGACGCCGAGGACCACGCTCGCCCCGATGAGCGCGGCGAACCCGAGCACCGAGAACAAGTCGTGCAAGGCCCCGACCATGGTGTATTCGATCAGGTCGGAGGTCCCCGGCGGGTAGCCGCTCACCGGGTCCGACTCGAAGACGCCCGCACCGACGAGCCCCACACCCCAGACGCCCAGAAGCAGCCCGCCCCACAGCGGCCCCCGCCCCGGCCCGAGCGCCCGCCGGACCCCGACGGCGAGCGCGACGATCAGCAGCCCCGTCACGATGAAGTTGACGACCTGAACCCACCCGGGCCCGCCGATCGCCAGCGAGCTGATCGGATGCCGAACCGGGTCGTACCCGGCGCGTACCAGGCTCTGCACCGTGGACGCCACGAGAAACACCGGCCCCGCGGCAGCACCGAGCAGCAGCAGTCTCCGAGTCGACAAACGCATCGAGGGTGCCCTTCAGGGGTGGAAGTCCTCCAGCGTAAGCGCCTCACAGTCACCCCACATGTGCCAGAAGTCAGGGAACCACCGCCCACCGGTGTGCGACGCTGACGGGGCAGGGGGGCGGCGGAGATGGGCGATCTGGACGTGGCGGCTCCGACCGGGGCCGAGCCGCTGTACCGCTGGAAGCCGGGGCAAGGCGGCGAGACGGCGCCGCTCGTGCTGCTCCTCGGAGCGACCGGGTACATCGGCGGGCGGCTCCTGCCGCGGCTGTTGAACGCCGGGTACCGGGTGCGGGTGTTGACGAGGAGCCCGGAGCGGGCGCGCGGGTTCGCCGAGTCCGAGGCCGTCGAGGTGGTGCAGGGAGACGCCGGCGATGCGGCCGCGGTGCGTGCGGCGATGGACGGCGTCCGGTTCGCCTACCACCTGGTCCATTCGATGACCGGGCATCGCGATTTCCGGCGTCTCGACCGCGAGATCGCCCGCAACGTGGCCGAATCGGCCGCGGAGGCTGGGGTACGGCGCTTGGTGTACCTCGGCGGGCTCACCCCGCGTTCGGGGCCGCTGTCCGTGCACTTGGCCTCGCGGCGCGAGGTGGGGGAGATCCTCGAACGGTCCGGGGTGCCCGCGCTGGTGTTCCAGGCGGGCGTGGTGATCGGCTCGGGGTCGGCGTCGTTCGAGATGATCCGGCACTTGACCGAGGTGCTGCCGGTGATGCCCGCGCCGCGCTGGGTCCGCAACCGCATCCAGCCCATCGCGATCCGCGACGTGCTGCACTACCTGCTGTGCGCGCTCAAGCTCGAGGACGCGAGCGGCACGGTCGACATCGGCGGCCCGGACGTGCTGCGCTACGACCAGATGATGAATGGCTACGCGAGGATCGCGGGGCTGCCGCGACGCCGGATCTGGGCCCTGCCGGTGCTCACGCCCCGCCTCGCGTCGCACTGGGTCGGGCTGGTGACGCCGGTGCCGCGCAGCCTCGCGCGGCCGCTCGTGGAGTCCCTTCAGCACGACTGCGTGATGCGCGACCACCGCGTCGACGACCTCATCCCCAGGCCGCTCGAAGGCCTCACCTCGTACGACGACGCGCTTCGGCTGGCGCTCAGCCGGATCGAGCTCGACCGCGTCGAGACGAGCTGGGTCGACGCCGCCGTGGCGCAGGCGCCGAGCGATCCGCTGCCGAGCGACCCCGAATGGGCCGGTCGGGTGGTCTACACCGATGCGCGTACGGTCGAGACGACCGCGAGCGCGGAGGCGCTGTGGCGGGTGATCGCGGGCATCGGCGGCGAGAACGGCTGGTATTCGACGCCGCTGCTGTGGGCACTCCGGGGCTGGGCCGACCGCGTCTTCGGCGGCGTGGGCCTCAAACGGGGACGCCGGAGTCGTTCGGGTCTGCGGGTCGGGGACGTGGTCGACTTCTGGCGCGTGGAGGTCTGCGAACCGGGCCGGCTGCTGCGACTGCGGGCTGAGATGCGGCTCCCCGGACTCGCCTGGCTGGACCTGGCGTGCGAGACCGGGACGCGCACCAGCTACCGCCAACGGGCCGTGTTCTTCCCGCGCGGCCTTTCGGGGCGGCTCTACTGGCTCGCGGTGCTCCCGTTCCACGGCCTGGTCTTCTCCGGCATGGCCCGCCGGATCGTCGCCATCGCCGAGAGCGAAGACCGCCCCTCCGGGCCCCTGCACCGATGAGGGCCGAAAGCCCAGGCAGTCGGGTTCCCAACGTCTGGAGTCGTAGTCGATAACGACAACGGTTTTCATTGCTGTTAGAGTCGGCGTGCACTGAGCGGCCGTGCGTCTGCGGTCGCTCTTCTTCGACTTCGAGTAGGAATCTTGACCGCCACCCTGTCCCGAGTATCTGCCCTCAAGCGGCCGGTCGCTGTCGTGTTCGCTCTGGTGGTGGCGGGTGTGGGCGTTGTGGTCGTGTCCGGTGCGACCGGGACTGTGGACGTGAGTGTCGGCGAGTCGTTTCGGATCGTGCTCGGGCATCTGGTGCCGAACCTGCCGTGGATGAGCGATGGCAGTCTGACGCCGTTGCAGGATCAGGCCGTGTGGCGGTTCCGGTTGCCGCGCACGCTGCTCGCCGGCATCGCCGGGGCCGGGCTGGCGCTTGCCGGGGCGCTCATGCAGGCTCTGGTTCGCAATCCGCTCGCCGAGCCGTATCTGCTCGGGGTTTCGGCCGGGGCCGGGGTCGGGGCCGTCGCCGTGATCACCTTGGGCGCCAGCGCCGCCGGCCTCACCCTCAGCGGTGCCGCGTTCGCCGGGGCGCTCGCGGCCGCCGTGGCCGTCTACCTGCTGGCCCGCCAAGGCGGGCTCGTCGCCCCGACCCGGCTGATCCTCTCCGGCGTCGCCCTCGGGGCCCTGCTCAGTGCCGTCACCAGCTATCTGACGATCACCACCGAGGCCCAGAACGTCTTCAGCATCCTGTTCTTCCTCCTCGGCAGCGTCGCGGCCGCGACCTGGGTCAAACTCGCGGTCCCCGCCGCCGCGCTCGCCGTGGTGTTCGTGTTCGCGTTGCTGCGCAGCCGATCCCTGAACGCCCTCCAAGTGGGGGACGAGACCGCGACCATGCTCGGCGTCGACGTGAACCGCTTCCGCAGCCAACTGCTCGTCGCCTGCGCGCTGCTCACCGGCGCGGTGGTCGCCGTCAGCGGCGGCATCGGGTTCGTGGGCCTGATCGTGCCGCACGTCAGCCGCATCGCAGTCGGCGCCGACCACCGCCGGATGCTGCCCGTGGCCGTCCTCGGCGGGGCCGTGTTCCTCATGGCCGCCGACCTCGCCGCGCGCACGGTCGCCGCGCCCACCGAGATCCCGATCGGCATCGTCACCGCAGTGGTGGGCGCACCGTTCTTCCTGTGGCTCATGCGAAGAGGTCGGCGCCGATGAGGATCAGCATCGACGACCTCTCGATCGACCTCGCCGGCCGCCGCATCGTCGACCGCGTCTCCCTCCACGTCGAACCGGGCCAACGGCTCGCCCTGTTGGGCCCCAACGGTTCCGGCAAGTCCACCCTCCTGCGCGGCCTCTACCGCCTCCACCGCCCCGCTTCCGGTTCGATCCGCGTCGGCGACGCCGACCTGTGGCGGCTCGACGCCCGATCCGCCGCCCGGCGGATCGCCGTGGTCGCCCAAGAAAGCGCCGCCGAGCACGACCTCACCGCGTTCGAGGTCGTCATGCTCGGCCGGGTCCCGCACCAGAGGGGCTTCGGCGCCGACAGCCCCGCCGACCTCGCCGCCGCCGAGACCGCACTGGAGCGCGTCGGCGCGCTCGACCTCGCGGCCCGCCCCTTCGCCGTCCTCTCCGGCGGCGAGAAGCAGCGGATCCTCCTGGCCCGCGCCATCACCCAGGACTGCCCGGTGCTCGTCCTCGACGAGCCCACCAACCACCTCGACGTGACGTTCCAACTCGAACTCATGCGCCTGGTCGCCGACCTCGGGCTCACCACCGTCGCCGCCCTCCACGACCTCAACCTCGCCGTCGAGTACTGCGACGCCGTGGCCGTCCTCAAAGGAGGCCGCCTCATCGCCTCCGGCGACCCGGCCGCCGTCCTCACCGCCGACCTCATCGCCGAGGCCTTCGCCGTCCGCGCCGACCGGATCACCCACCCCGCCACCGGGCGCCCGCACTTCGCCCTGAGCCCCCTCACCGCACCCGAAAGGAACACCGCATGAACACCCGTCCCGCCGCCGTCGCCATCACCGTCGGCGCCCTCTTCGCCTTGAGCGCCTGCGGTTCCGACGTCGCCGACGCCACCACCGAGGCCACCGGCCAGACCCTGACCATCGAGAACTGCGGCCGCGAACTCGTCCTCGACGCCGTGCCCGAAGCCGTCGTCGGCCTCAGCCCCACCCAGACCGAGCTGCTCCTGCGCCTGGGCCTCGCCGACCGCATCGCGGCCCAGGCCCAGACCGCCACCGCGCCGCTCGACGACAGCCTCGCGCCCCTCGCCGCCGACATCCCCGTCATCAGCGAGGACACCCCGCCCACCCGCGAGACCCTCCTCGACGTCGAACCCGACTTCGTGTACTCGCCCACCGACTACGAGTTCACCGCCGAGCAGGGCTTCGCCAGCCTCGACCAGCTCGCCGAAGCCGGCGTGGCCGCCTACACCGCGACCGGCGGCTGCCCCGAGCGCCGCATGGAAGGCACCGTCGACGACCTGTTCACCGACCTGGACAACCTCGCGCAGATCTTCGACGTCGAAACCGAAGCGACCGCGCTGGCGGACGAAGCCCGGGCCACGCTCGACGACGTCGCGAGCCGCATCGCCGACCTGGACCGCCCCACCGTGGCCCAGATCTACGTCGAAGGCGCCGCCCTCACCGCGATCGGCGCGGGCATCGAGTACGACATGATCGCCCGCGCCGGAGGCGACAACGTGTTCGGCCCGGGCGACCCCGAGTTCGCCTCGTTCTTCGCGGCCCAGATCAACCCCGAGGCCTTGGCCGCCGCCGACCCCGACGTGATCGTGTTCGCCGCCAGCGACGCCGAGCACGAGCAGGCCACCCGCGACTACCTGGCCCGCACCCTGCCCGACCTCAGCGCGGTCACAGGCGACCGCATCGTGGTCATCTCCGGCTCCGACGTCTACCCCGGCTCCCTGGGCAACATCGACGCCGTCCACACCATCGCCGCGGGCCTCCACCCTGAGGCCTTCGCGGCATGACCGCGACCCGGACGGGCCGTGACCTGCTTGCCCTCCCCGGATTCCGCCGCTGGTACGCCGCGCGCATGACCAGCCTGGTCGGCACGGCCGCCTCCGGGGTGGCCGTGCCGATGCTGGTCTGGGACCGCACCGGTTCGGCCACCGCCACGGCCGCCGCGTCGGGCCTGGCCCTCGCCCCGTACCTCCTGTTCGGACTGTTCGCTGGCGCGTACGCCGACCGGCTCGACCGGCGGCGGCTCATGGTCGGCGCCGACGCGGCCGCCGCCGTGCTGCTCGCGACCGTGCCGCTGGCCGCGCTCTTCGGCACGGTCACCGCCGTGCACGTGCTCGCCGTCGTGGTCCTCACCGGCACCGCGTTCGTGTGGTTCGACGCCGCCGCGTTCGGGGCACTGCCCCAGATCGTGGGCCCCGGCGGTCTCCAGCGGGCGAACTCGCTGATCTTCTCCACCTCGACCGTGGTCGGCATCGCCGCGCCCGCACTCGGCGGCCTGCTCGCCAGCGTTGCTGGACCCGAGACCGTACTGGGCCTCAACGCGTTCACGTTCGCCGCCTCAGCGCTGCTCCTGCGCGGCTTGACCCTGCCCGAACGCCCCGCGGCCAAGGCCGCGAGCATCGGCGCCGACATCGCCGAAGGCCTGCGGTTCATCTGGTCCGAGCCGCGCATCCGCGCTCTGACGTTCGCGGGCTTCGGGATCGCCTGCACCGGCGGCGGCGCGCTCGGCCTCATCGTGGTCCACGCCCACGAACTCCTGCACGTCCCCGATTGGAAACTCGGCCTGCTCTACAGCGCCACCGCCGCAGGCTCGCTCCTCGGCGCGATGTTCCTGACCCGCTGGACCGCCCGCTTCGGGCACGGGCCGGTCTCGATCGCCGCCTACCTCACCGAGCTCGCGATGGTGATCGCCCTCGCCGCGGCCGGTCCCGGCCCGGCGGCGTTCGCGCTCGCGGTCGCGGCCTGGATCGCCTGGGACGCGGCCCATACCGCGGCCGTGGTCAACGGCATCACCGTCCGCCAGCTCCTCACCCCCGACGCGTTGCAGGGCCGGGTGAACACGACCGGCCGCATGATCGCCTGGGGCGGCGCGCCGATCGGCGCCCTGGCGGCCGGGGGACTGGCCGACCTCGTCGGCGTCCGCAACGCGTTCCTCCTGCTGGCGATTCCCGTCGCAGCCGGAGCGATCCTGCTGCTCGCGTCCCCGGTCAGGCGCTTGCGGACGATCGCGCCGCCACGATCGTGACCTTCACATGCTTCATGAGCGGCTGGTCGCTCTGGAGGCTGTAGTCCTCCAGCGCGCATAGGACGTTCATCTCCGGCATGTACCCGGCCGCGCAGCCGCGCGGCAGGTCGTACGGGATCGCCAAGTACCCGTTGAGGTGCCGCTCGCTGCCGTCCTTGGCCACGCTGGTGATGTCGACGGGGTCGAACTTCGCGAGCCCGCGCTCGTCCATGTCCTCGGCGTTCATGAACACGAGCGTGCGGAGACGCTTGACGCCCCGGTAGCGGTCGTTGTCGGAGTAGATCGTGGTGTTCCACTGGTCGTGCGACCGCATCGTGCCGAGGGCGAGCATGCCCGGCGCGGGCACCACGTCGGGCAGGTCGGCGGTCGAGAACTCGGCCGAGCCCGACGGGGTATGGAACACCAGCTCCCTCGCGGGCTGCTTGATCCGGAACCCGAGCGGGAGTCGCACGCGCCGGTTGAAGTCCTCGAAGCCGTCGAGGACCTTCGCCATGGTGTCGCGGATGCGGTCGTAGTCCTCGACGTACCACTGCCACGGGGTGGGACTGCCCGGCAGTGCCGCATGAGCGAGCCCGGCGATGATCGCCGGTTCGGAGCGCAGGTGCGGCGACGCGGGCTTCTTCATCCCGACCGACAGGTGCACCATGCTCATCGAGTCCTCCACCGAGGTCTCCTGCACGCCCGCGACCTGGTGGTCCTTCTCGGTGCGGCCCAGGCACGGCAGGATCAGCGCCCGGCGGCCGTGCACGAGGTGGCTCCGGTTGAGCTTGGTGCTCACCTGGACGGTCAACTCGCAGTTCCGCAGCGCCGCATACGTTCTCGGCGTGTCGGGCGCGGCCAGCGCGAAGTTGCCGCCCATGCCGACGAACACCTTCACGTCCCCGTCGAGCATCGCCTTGATGGTGCCCACGGTGTCGAGCCCGTGCTCGCGGGGCGGCTCGATCGAGCAGACCTCCGCGAGCCGGTCGAGGAACTCCGGCTTCGGCCGGTGGTCGATGCCGCACGTGCGATTGCCCTGGACGTTGCTGTGGCCGCGCACCGGCGAGGGGCCCGCGCCCTCGCGTCCGAGGTTCCCCCGCAGCAGCAATAGGTTGACGATCTCGCGCACGGTGTCGACGCCGTGCTCGTGCTGCGACACGCCGAGGCACCAGCTGATGATGCTGCGGTCGGCCTCGCGGTAGACCTCCGCGGCTTTCAGGATCTCGGCTCTCGCGAGCCCCGACTGCGTCTCGATCAGCTCCCAAGGGGTCGCCTCGCACAGCGCCCGGTAGGCGTCGAAACCGGTGGTGTGCCGTTCGATGAACTCGCGGTCGACGGCCTTCTCGTCGTGCGCGGCGCGTTCGAGGACCGCTTTGGCCATGCCGCGCAGGAGCGCCATGTCGCCGCCGATGCGCACCTGGAGGTTGAGCGTGCTCGTCGCGGTAGCCCGGAAGGTCGCCATGTCGGCGAAGTCGTGCGGGATGATCGCGCGCCGCGCGGCGGCCTCGACCAGCGGGTTGACGTGCACCACCTGCGCGCCGCGGCGGTGGGCCTCGACCAGGGCCGTGAGCATCCGCGGCGCGTTGGACGCGGCGTTGACCCCGAGGATGAACAGCGCGTCGGTAGCCTCCCAGTCTTCGAGGTCGACGGTGCCCTTGCCGGTGCCCAGCGCGGCCTGAAGGGCCCGGCCGCTGGCCTCGTGGCACATGTTGGAGCAGTCCGGGAGGTTGTTGGTGCCCAGCTCGCGGGCCATGAGCTGGTACAGGAACGTGGCCTCGTTGCCGAGCCGCCCCGAGGTGTAGAACGACGCCTCGTCAGGCGAGCCGAGCCCGCGCACGACCTCGCCGAACAGCGCGAACGCGTCCTCCCACCCGATCGGCACGTAATGGTCGGTATCGGGGTCGTAGACCATCGGCTCGGTCAGGCGGCCCTGCTTCTCCAGCGCGTAGTCGCTCCATCCGGACAGCTCGGTCACCGTGTGGGCCGCGAAGAACTCGCGCTCGACCCGCTTGTGGGTCATCTCCCAGGTGACGTGCTTGATGCCGTTCTCGCAGATGTCGAGGTGCAGGCCCTTGCGGTCGTCGGGCCAGGCGCAGCCGGGGCAGTCGAAGCCGCCGTTCTCGTGGTTCATCCGCATGATCGCGCGCGGGCCGTCGATGAACGTGCGTTCGCCGACCATGAATCGACCGACGCCCTTGGCCGCGCCCCATCCGGCGGCCGGATGGTGGTAGGGGCTGGACTTCGGCTTGCCGTCGGAGTCGGGGCCGACCCGGTGCTCCATCGCTTCGGGGTCGTCGGGAGTGCTCATCACTGGCCTTTCCGGTGCGACGTCGCCCCGGATCTTACGCGCCCGCCGTCCCACTCCGGCCGTTTCCGCGCAGGTCAGGTGTGCCATTCCGGTTGGAAATCCCGCCGAACCGCGCATGCTCGCGGAGCGTTGCTGCGAGTCTGAGGTGACGCTTCCGCTCGCACGAAAGGCGACTGCCATGGCCGACCAGTGGTTCTCCCGAGACCCCTTCGACGACATCCTGAGCCGGTTCTTCGACTCGGGCGCGGGCCGGGGCCAGGTCCAGCGCGTCGACCTCGGACGGCTGCTCAGCGACGACGCTCGGGCGCTCATCGTGGCCGCCCAGGACACCGCCGAGGCGCTCGGCGCCTCCGAGATCACCCCTGAGACGCTCCTGCTGGCCGCCGCCGAGAACGAGCCGACCCGGTCGATCCTCGACGAGTCCGGACTCGACCCCGACAAGATCGCCGAGCAGATGCGCGGCCTGGCGCGACAGGACGGGCCTGAGACCGGCGACCTCTCGCTCAGCCCGGCCTCGAAGCAGGTCCTGCGCACCGCCCAGCAGCAGGCCGCCCGCGGCGGGTCGAGCTACATCGGGCCCCAGCACCTGCTGCTCGGCATCGCCGCGCTGCGCGACAGCCCCGCCGCCGGGGCCCTGGTCGGCCCCCAGCTCGAAACCCGCGACGCCAAGGGCCCCAAGGCCGCCGAGTCCGATACGCCCACACTCGACGAGTTCGGACGCGACCTCACCGCGGCCGCGAAGGCCGGCGACGTCGACCCCGTGGTCGGCCGCGCCGACGAGATCGCCCAGACCGTCGAGATCCTCTCGCGCCGCCGCAAGAACAACCCCGTGCTCATCGGCGAGCCCGGCGTCGGCAAGACCGCGATCGTGGAAGGCCTCGCGCAGCGGATCGTCAACGGCGACGTCCCCTCCACACTGGCCGGACGCCGCGTGATCGCCCTCGACCTCGGCGGCATGGTCGCCGGCACCAAGTACCGCGGCGACTTCGAAGAGCGCATCTCCAAGCTCCTCGACGAGGTCAGAGAACACTCCGACGAGGTCGTGGTCTTCATCGACGAGCTCCACACCCTCGTCAACGCCGGATCGACCGGCGACGGCTCGATGGACGCCGGGAACCTCCTCAAGCCCGCGCTCGCCAAAGGCGAACTCCACGTCGTGGGCGCGACCACGATCGACGAGTACCGCAAGCACATCGAGAAGGACCCCGCGCTGGAGCGCCGCTTCCAACCGGTCATGGTCGCCGAGCCCTCCGTGGACGACACGATCGCGATCCTTCGCGGCCTCGCCGACGTCTACGAGGCCCACCACCAGATCGAGTACACCGACGAGTCCCTGGTGGCCGCCGCCGAACTCTCGGACCGGTACATCACCGACCGGTTCATGCCCGACAAGGCCATCGACCTCATCGACCAGGCCGGGGCCCGCGTCCGCCTGCGCGTCAAGACCCCCGACGCCGACGCCCGCGAAGCCGAGGAGGCCCTCGCCCGCCTCGAACGCGAGAAGGAGTCGGCCGTCGCCGACGAGGACTACGAGCGCGCCGACCGCCTCAAGAAGCAGATCGCCGAGCAGCAGGCCGCCACCGGCGACGCGACCCCCGACCACCCGGAGGTCACCGTCGTGGACATCGCCGAGGTCGTGTCCCGCCAGACCGGCATCCCCGTCGCCGAGCTCACCGCCGAGGAGAAGCAGAAGCTCCTCAACCTCGAAGGCACCCTGCACGACCGCGTGATCGGCCAGGACGAGGCCGTGAGCGCCGTCGCCGAGGCGGTGCGCCGCTCGCGCGCGGGCATGGCCGACCCGAACCGGCCCACCGGCTCGTTCCTGTTCCTCGGCCCCACCGGCGTCGGCAAGACCGAGCTGTCGAAGGCCCTCGCCGACGCCGTGTTCGGCGACGAGGACCGCATGATCCGTTTCGACATGGGCGAGTTCCAGGAGAAGCACACCGTGTCGCGCCTGGTCGGCGCGCCTCCCGGCTACGTCGGGTACGAGGAGGCCGGGCAGCTCACCGACAAGGTCCGCCGCCAGCCCTACTCGGTGGTCCTGTTCGACGAGATCGAGAAGGCCCACCCCGACGTGTTCAACGTGCTGCTCCAACTCCTCGACGACGGCCGCCTCACCGACGCCCAAGGCCGCACCGTCGACTTCAAGAACACCATCGTGATCCTCACCAGCAACATCGGCTCCGACCTCATCCTCGCCGCCACCGACGAGACCATCGAGGACCTCGAACCGCAGCTGATGGAACGCCTGCGCAGCCACTTCCGACCCGAGTTCCTCAACCGCATCGACGAGATCATCGTCTTCAAGCGGCTCGATCGCGACCAGCTGCGCCAGATCGTCACGCTCGTCCTCGGCAAGACCGAGCGCCTGCTCAAGGCCCAGGACGTGGGCCTTGACGTCACCGACCGAGCCAAGGACCACCTCGCCGAGATCGGCTACGACCCCGAGTTCGGGGCCCGGCCGCTGCGCAGACTCGTGCAGCGCGAACTCGACAACCGCCTCTCGAGCCTGCTCATCGAAGGCACCGTGGTCCCCGGGGACACCGTGCGCGTCGACCTCGCCGACGGCAGACTCGACATCGGCGTCGAGCATCCCGAGCCCGAGCACTAGATGGCGACCGTCCCGAGCTCGGCGACACCGCGACTGGCCCTCGCGCTGGTCGTCGGCGTCGCCACGGGGTTCGCGACCGGCCTGGTCGCGAACCCCGCGCTCGGCGTCCTCGTCGGCATCGCACTCGCCGCCGGGGCGTTCGCCGTCGCCGGCTGGATCGCGCTGTGGCCGATGGACGCCGAAGCGACCGAGCGCAACGTGACCCGAGAGGACCTGCGCCCCTTCGCGGACGAGGTGCTCGTGGTCGCGCTCGCCCTCGGCGGGCTCGGCGGCATCGTCACGCTCCTGCTGCTCGGCGACGACGCCACCGCGTTCCTCGCCGCCGCCACCGCGCTGCTCGGCGTCTTCCTCTGCTGGGCCGCACTGCATCTGATGTACGCCACGCGCTACGCCGAGATCTACTACGCGGGCGGCGGCGGCATCGACTTCAACACCGACGACCCGCCCGCCTACCGCGACTTCTTCTACTTCAGCTACAACCTCGGCATGACCTACCAGGTCTCCGACACCGACGTGTCCGACTCGAAGATCCGGGCCGTGGCCCTGCGCCACTGCCTCATCTCGTACGTGTTCGGCGCGGTCATCCTCGCCACCACCATCAACCTCGTCGCGGGCTTCTTCACCACGTGAGCCGCCATTCGGTACACAATGGAGTCTCCGACCGGAAGGGGCCACCGTGCACACGCCGCAGATCGTGATCGAGCAGCCGACCGAGGCCGCCCTCATCCTGGTGCTCACCGCCCGGCCCGGCAGGGAACCCGAGATCAGGGACTTCCTCGCCGACCTCGACGGCATCCGGCGCGGCGTCGGCTTCCGCATCCCCGCCGACCGCCTCAGCTGCGTCGTCGGCATCGGCACGCACCTGTGGGACCGGCTCTTCACCGGCCCCCGCCCCGCGCAGCTGCGCGAGTTCACCGCGCTCGAAGGCCCCCGCCACCGCGCCCCGTCCACCGAAGGCGACCTCGTGCTCCACATCAGAGCCCGCGCCCCCGGGCCCTGCTTCGAACTCGGCAAGACCATCGTCGAAGCCCTCGGCTCGGCCTGCGCGATCGTCGACGAGACCCACGGCTTCCGCTACTTCGACGAACGCGACCTGCTCGGCTTCGTCGACGGCACCGAGAACCCCGAAGGACCCGACGCGGTCCAGGCCGCGATCATCGACGGCCAGGACCCGGCCTTCGCCGGAGGCGCCTACGTCGTGGTCCAGAAATACCTCCACGACTTGAAGGCCTGGGAAGGCCTCCCCGAATCCGAGCAGGAACGCGTCATCGGCCGGACCAAACTCGCCGACCGCGAACTCTCCGACGCCGCCAAACCCGCCGACTCCCACATCGCCCTCAACGACCTCGAACCCCACCCCGACGGCACCCCGCGCAAGATCATGCGCTTCAACATGCCCTTCGGCTCCCTCGAATCGGCCTCCTTCGGCACCTACTTCGTCGGCTACACCGCCGACCTCGACGTCATCGACGAGATGCTCCGCAACATGTTCCTCGGCAAACCCCACGGCAACGTCGACCGCATCCTCGACTTCTCCACCGCCACCACCGGCACCGTCTTCTTCTGCCCGGCGACGACCTTCCTCCAGAACCTCCCGCCCGCACCGGCCTGATCAGCGGAAGTCGCGCGACGGGGCCGCCGGGCTGTGCAGATCCAGCAAGGTCAGCTTGTCGGCCACCAGCATCGGCATCACCACCGCGTCCCCCACGTCCTGCGGCCGCTCGACCGTCGCCCGCACCCGCAGGGCCTTCGCGACCGTCGCCACGCTCTGCCAGCGCTTCCAGAGCCCCTGCGAGCACACGATGTTCGCGATGCCCGTCTCGTCCTCCAGGCTCAGGAACGTCACGCCCTTCGCCGTGGACGGGCGCTGGCGGTGCGTCACGATGCCCGCGACCTCGACGCGTTCCCCGTCGGCCGCGAACGGCAATCGCTCGTTGGGAAGCACGCCCTCGGGGTCGAGCAGGTGCCTGACCAGCTCCATCGGGTGCGTCTGCACCGACAGCCCCAGCCCCGTGTAGTCGGCCCGCGCGAGGTCGGCCGCGCTCATCCCCGGCAGCGTCGGCGCGGGCGCGGCCGGACCCGTGCCGGGGATCGTCGAGGGCCGCTCGTCGATCGTCCCGGCCGTCCACAGCGCCTTGCGGCGGTCGGGTTCGAGGCTCTCCAGGGCTCCGGCCACGGCGAGTTTCTCCAAGCGCCCCTGGTCGAGGCGGGCGCGCCTGGCCAGGTCCGCCATCGCGGTGAACGGCCCGTCCGCCTCCCGGGCCGCCACGATCCGCGCCCCGGCGTCCGTGCCGAGCCCCTTGACGTTGTCGAGCCCGAGCCGCAGGTCCGCGACGCCGTGTAGGGGCGCTTCGCACGCGCGCTCGGCGGGGATGAGCGAGGCGACCGCTTCGCTGAAGTTCACGTCCGGGGCGAGGACGGCGAGGCCGTGCCGCTTGGCGTCGGCGATGAGGCTCGCGGGGGAGTAGAACCCCATGGGCTGACTGGCCAGCAGCCCGGCGTAGAACGCGGCCGGGTAGTGGCATTTGAGCCACGCGGAGGAGTACACCAGGTGCGCGAACGACATGGCGTGCGACTCGGGGAACCCGAAGTCGGCGAAGGCCTTGAGCTGCTCGTAGATCTGATCGGCCTGGGCGTCGGTGATGTCGCGTTCGGCCATGCCCGCGTAGAGGCGCCCCTTCAGCTCCTCCAGTCGCTCCTCGGAGCGCTTGGCGCCGATCGCCCGGCGGAGGCGGTCGGCTTCGCCGCCGTCGAACCCGGCGGCGTCGATCGCGATCTGCATGAGCTGTTCTTGGAACAGCGGCACGCCCAGGGTCCGCTTGAGTGTGTGCTTGAGGACTTCGGGGACCGTGTGCTCCCAGGCCTCGCCGTGGCGGCGGCGAAGATACGGGTGGACCGAGCCGCCCTGGATGGGGCCGGGTCGGATGAGGGCCACCTCGACCACCAGGTCGTAGAAGTTCTGCGGCCTGAGCCGCGGCAGCGTCGCCATCTGGGCGCGCGACTCGACCTGGAAGACGCCGACGGTGTCGGCGCGGCAGAGCATCTCGTAGACCTCGGGATCGGCGAGGTCGAGCAGCGCCAGGTCGAGGCGGGTCCCGTGGAAACCGGCGACCAGGTCGACCATGCGGTGCAGGGCTTCGAGCATGCCGAGGCCGAGCAGGTCGAACTTGACCAGCCCCGCGTCGGCGCAGTCCTCCTTGTCCCACTGGAGCACGGTCCGGTCGGCCATGCGCGCGGGCTCGACGGGGACGATCTCGCTGACCGGCTGCTCGGTGAGGACCATGCCGCCGGGATGGATGCCGAGGTGCTGAGGCATCCGCACCAGGTCCGCGGCGAGCGACTGGACGTCGGCGGGGACGTCTCCGGCCTCGTCGGGGTCGAGGCCGCTCCAGCGGTGGAGCCGCTTCGACCAGGCCGTCGCCTGCTCGTGCGAGTGCCCGAGCGCTTTGGCGGCGTCGCGGACCGCGGAGCGGGGCCGGTAGGTGATGACGTTTGCCACGAGTGCGGCCCGCTCGCGGCCGTACTTGCCGTAGACGTACTGGATGACCTCTTCGCGGCGGCCCGACTCGATGTCCAGGTCGATGTCCGGCGGCCCGTCGCGGTGGGAGGACAGGAACCGCTCGAACAGCATCCCGGCCGCCACGGCGTCCACCTTGGTGATGCCGAGGGCGTAGCAGACGGCGCTGTTGGCCGCCGATCCCCTTCCCTGGCAGTAGATGTCGTTGGCGTTGCAGAAGTCGACGATGTCCGCCACGATCAGGAAGTACCCCTGGAACCGCAGTTGCCGGATGACCCGCAGCTCCCGGTCGAGGACCGCCCACGCGCCGGGGACGCGCTCGACCCCCGGCTCCCCGTAGAGCCGCCGTGCCCCGGTGACGACCTGCTCCGCGAGGTAAGAGAAGTCGTCGTGCGGTTCGGGGACGGGGAACCGCGGCAGCTGCGGCGCGAGCAGTTCGAGGTCAAACGCGCATTCGCGGGCGATCGCGACGGCGTTGTCGATCGCCTCGGGGTGATCGGGGAACCGCCGGGCCATTTCGGTGCCGCTGCGCAGGTGCGCGGCCGAGGCGACCGGGAGGTGCGGGTCGATCGAGTCCAGATCGCGCCGCGACCGTATCGCCGCGAGCGCGGCGGCGATGCGCTGGCGGCGAGGGGCCGCGTAGTGGACGTTGCCGGTGGCCACGACGGGCAGTCGGTGGCGGCGTGCGAGGTCCGCCAGCGCCTCGACCCGTTTGAGGTTCCCGGGCTGGCCGTGGTTGGTGAGTTCGACCGCGACGTTGCCGGGGCCGAAGAGCTCGACCAGTTCGCGCAGCGCCCGCTCGGCGCCGTCCGGGTCGTCCCGGTTCAAGGCCGCGTTGAGCGGGCCTTTGCGGCAGCCGGTGAGGATCTGCCAGCGCCCGTCGGCGTGCTCGGCGAGCCGCCCCAGACGGTACTGCGGCAGGTCTTTCTCTCCGCCTTCGAGTTTGGCCTCGGTGATGGCTCGGGAGAGCCCTCGGTACCCCTCGGCGTCGCGGGCGAGGACGACCAGGTGCTCCCCGGCCGGGTCGGGCTGGCCCCGCCGCGCCCGCGGCAGTTCGATGCCGAGCTCGGCGCCGAACACCGTCCGCAGCCCGCGCGCCCGCGCGGCGGTGGCGAACTGCGAGACCGCGTAGAGGCCGTCGTGGTCGGTGATCGCGAGCCCTTCGAGGCCGAGCCGGTGCGCTTCGGCCACGAGGGCCTCCGGGGAGTCGGCGCCGTCGGCGAACGAGTAGTGCGAGTGGCAGTGCAGCTCGGCGTAGTCAGTCATACCAGCCGACCGCCTTCCACTGCCCGTTCTCGCAGACCAGGAGCGCGGCGCGGCCGTCGGCGAGTTCGATCTGGAGGCGCGCGTACCGGCGGGCCCCGTTCCACCAGCGTTCGACCACCGGCCAGGGCCCGGCCCATGCCACGATCCGGAACCGCTTGCGGCCCAGGGCCACCAGTGCCGGGGTCGCGGACAGGTCTCCGCGGGCCAGGGCCCGCACCGGGGCCCCGGCCGCGTCGAGCACCTCGATGTCCTCGTTCTCGCCGACGAGCGCTGGAGGCGGGCCGGTCAAGGCCCCCGGCCACGGGCCCGAAGGCTGCGGTGGTTTGGGCTCGGCCTCCCAGGCCGCGGTGCCCTCGCGTTCGTGCAGGCCGCGGCCGTCGGTGAGCGCGGCGATCCGGACGGCCTCGGGCCCGAGCAGGCTCTGGGCGTGCCGCAGCGCGGCCTCGGCTTTGATCGTTGCGGGGTCCTTGAAGTCCCACAGGCCCCGACCGGCCTCGACCAGGCCGATGAGCCCGCCGGGGGCGAGCGCGAGCGAGACGACGGCGTCGTCGTCCTCTTCGCCGGTGACGGCCAGATGCCAGCCCTCGAGTTGCCAGCGCACCCGGCGGGCCAGGTCGGCGGCGTTCGCACTCGGGTCGATCTGCCAGGTCCGCTCCCGGACCAGCCCGGTCGCGCTGCGGGCGGTGACGGTGATCCGAGTGCAGGTGACGTTGCGTCCGTCCAGGACCGCGGTGAGGCGCTCGGCCAAGGGCCGGGCTGCCAGGACCGCCTGCTCGATCGTGGCGAACGGGGTCTCGGGGACGGCTTCGACGGTGAGTTCGGGGGCGGGCTGGAGCGGGACCAGCGGCCGGGCGAGCTCCCCGGCCGCGAGCCGCTGGGCCCGCCGCACGCCGGGCCCGAAGCGCTCGGCGACCGCCGCAGCGGGCAGGGCCACGAACGCGCCGAGGGTCTCGATCCCCAGGTAGCGGAAGGTCTTGCACAGCTCGGCGTCGATCAGGCCGGTGATGCGGAGGTCGGCGATGTCCCTCCGGGCCAGGAACGCGGCGTCGCCGCCGAGCGGGACGATCCGGCCCTCTTCCGAGGCCAGAATCGCGGCGAACAGGCCGTCGGCGATCCCGGTGAGGCAGTCGTGGTCGACCAGCCCGGTGACGGTGTCGATGAGCCGCTCGCAGAAGGCGGCCTCATCGCCCGCACCGCGCCGCAGCGGGACGGCGACGAGGCCCGGTTCGAGGACCTCCACGTAGGGGGTGAGCAGGTCCAAGGCCTCTAGGACCGGAGCGAACGCGGCCGCGTCGTCGCGGTCCCAGTCCGGCACGCGCATCACGAGGACCCGGCTCGGCGCGCGGGTGACCTTGGCGCTCATGGACATTCACCCCATCGCGCGTACGCCGAGGGGCCGCGGTCCCAGTCCGGCAGGCGCGTCACGAGGACCCGGCTCGGCGCGCGGGTGACCTTGGCGCTCATGGGCACTCACCCCATCGCGCGTACGCCGAGGGGGTGCGGGTCCGATCGGCCGGGTCGCCTCCGTAGGGCCAGACCTGCGCCCGGCGGCGGCCACCGGAGCGCCAGCGCGCGGTGACGTCGAGTTCGCACGCGTCGAGTTCTCCGGCGCCCCAGACACGGCCGGTGTTGGTGCGCAGGCCCCTCCATCTCGCGCTGGTGACGTCGAGCCGGGCGTCGGGTCCGGCGACGGGGCGGGTCTCCAGCCATACGATCGCGGTGCCGCCGTTGCGGGCGCGGGCGGTCAGGCGCCTGGCCTGGGGTGGGGTGAGCCCGTCGCTGGGGACGACGATGACGGCGACGCCTCCGGCGAGCGCTCCGGCGGCGTCGGCGATCAACGGCCCGGCGGCGTCGACGAACGCGATGCGGTCGAGGTCGGCCCCCGCGGCGGTGGCGGTGAGGGAGTAGCGGTGGCGCACCCCGATCAGGGCGCACCAGGCCCCGGCCGCGGTCGGGCCCGCCAGGAGCCGCCACAGGAGCGATGTGGCCCCCTGTCGAGTGGCGGAGATTGCGGTCACAGTTGCGAGTCCGCCGTAGGGGAGGAGCCCGGAAATGTCGGGGGTGACCGGCAAGATGGCCTTCGGGAGCCCGACGGGGTCGGCGTTGAGCCGCGCCCCGTCGCGGGGCACGGGCCGCAGTTCCGCCGCAGAGCGCAACCCGAGCTCAGCGGCCAGCGCGGCCGCGACCGTCGTCGCCACCTGAACCCCCGTACAGTGTCGAACATGTGTTTCAAGATCAACTTACCCAACCGCGAGCGGGGCGCAAGTGCAAACACGTGTTCGATAAATCTCGCCTCCCGAATCCTGCGCCCGGCTTCGAACGCCCCGCAGCGAAACCGGCGTCGAGTCCGGTTTCACGGTTGACGCCCCAGTCGAGCGGGCTCTACGGTTTCGGCATGACCCACGCCTCCAGTCCGCAACGTCCCCGGCTGGTGCTCGTGTGCGGGTTGCCCGGGGCGGGGAAGACCACGCTTGCGAAGCGGTTGGCGCGGGAGATGCCCGCGGTTCGGTTGTGTCCTGACGAAGCGCTCGTGGAGACGGGGTTCGGGCTGTTTGACGAGGAGGCTCGCGCTCGCGTCGAGGAAGAGCAGTGGGACCGCGCGCAGGATCTGCTGGCGGGCGGTGCGAGCGTGATCTTGGAGAACGGATTCTGGGGCCGCGAGGAGCGGGACGAGAGGCGCCTTCGCGCCCGCGAACTCGGCGCCGCCGTCGAGCTGCGCTACCTCGAAGTGCCGCTGGAAGAACTGCGCCGCCGCATGACAACCAGAAACCGAGCACCCGGCGCAACCCCAGTGGACCCGGCCCTGCTCGGCGAATGGCACACCCAATTCCAAGCCCCGACCCAACCCGAACGCGACCTCTTCGACCCGGCCAATCTCTAGCCTGAGCGGTGGGCATTATTGGGGGGCTTTCGGTTTCCCCCTCGATGGAAGGCGTTTCTGGTGCGTCGGACTTCTCGTGTGCTGCCCGTGGTCAATGGTGTCGTGGGGTTGGTTCGGCGGCGGGGCGATGGCGGTGAGGTGTATGCGCGGCTGCTGGCGAAGCATGGGGTCGATCGGGGGGATGACCCGGGGTTTCATGCGGATATGGAGTTCTTGCTGCGGGAGGTCGCCGCTGTTTCGGGGTTGAGCGCGTTGGGGTGGTTTTCGTTCTGCGCTGATGTCGAGGCGCGGATGTTGAACCGGGTTCGGATTCGCGGGCTGCATGCGGCGCATCCGGAGATCGGGCGAGAGGCCATTGACGCGCCGATCGTGGTGGTCGGGCTGCCCCGGACCGCCACGACGTTCATGCATCAGGTGCTGGCCGGCGCACCGGGGTCGCGCGGGCCGAAGTTGTGGGAGTGGTCGCACACGGACCTGCCGCTGCCCGAGAAGCAGGAACGCAAGGTCGTCGGCGCGGTGGCCGCGGGGATGAAGACGGTGTCGCGGTTGGCGCCGGGGATGCGGGTCATTCACCTGCCCGACGCGGAACTGCCGGACGAGTGCGCTTTCCTGCTGCCGCAAGGCGAACAGCACCTTGCTCGCGCCCCGATGCCCGGCTATGAGGAGTGGCTGCGCAAGCGGGACTTCGCGCCCGACTACGAGTACCTGCACCAGGCGCTCCAGGTGCTCCAGCACCGGAGGCCCCCGGCCAGATGGGTGCTGAAGTGCCCGATCCACCTGGGACGATTGCCGTTGGTGCGCAAAGTGTTCCCCGACGCGACGATCGTGTGGACGCACCGCGATCCGGTCCCCGTCACCGGGTCGATCTGCTCATTGGTGGAGACCAGCCGAGCCATGCACCTGCGGCGCATGGGCGAAGCCGAACGGCACGACGTCGGGCGCATGGCCTTGGGCGCCATGGCCGGACTCGCCGCACGAGCCTGCGCCGACCGGCCCGGGATCCCCTGCTCGCAGATCATCGACGTGCCGTACGCGTCGGTCGCGACCGACCCGCTCGATGCGTTCGAGGCGCTCTTCGACCGTCTGGGACTCACGTGGAACGACGCGGAGGCCGCCCGAGTCAAGACCCTGGCCGAGCGCGGACCGGGCGGCGCCCACCGGTACGACATCGACCGATACGGAATCACCGAAACCGACGTCGACCAAGCCTTCAGCGAGTACGCCGCCCTGGGTGGTTAGCGGAGGCGGGTTGCGTCTCTTCTGTACATCGCTGCGTGGGTGTGGAGGTCGGGGTTGTTTGTTTGGGTTGCTCGGTTGTCGGAGAACGCGGCTAGAGCGGTGAGGCGTTCGGTGATGGTGCGGCGGACTGCGGGTGGGGGGAAGTCGGTTCCGTAGGCGGTGATGAGGGTGTCGAGGCGGTCGTCGGAGGTGCCGTGGGTGGTGGGGTCGAAGCCCGCCGCGTCTTCGGCGTAGGGGGCGAGGCGGTAGGCGAGGTAGGCGAAGTCCCAGATGCGGGAGCCGGGGGAGGCCATGTCGAAGTCGATCACGCCCGCGAGACGGCCGCCTTGGACGATGAGGTTGTACGGGGCGAAGTCGTTGTGGCAGATGACCTCTGCCGGGTCGTGTGTTTCGTTCCGCCAGGTGAGGCCCCGCGCGGCCAGCGGGGCGCTGGCGTCGTGGAGCTCGCGGAGCAGCCCCGCCGACCCGCGGAGGATCGAGGCCCGCCACCGGACTTCAGGCGGTGCCGCTTCGAGGGTCTCGCCCTCGATGTAGGTCAGGATCTCTCGACCCCGGTCGTCGAGGCCGAGCGCGTGCGGCGCTGCCTCGATTCCCGCCGCCGCGTAGAGGCCCAGGAGTTCGTGCACGGCCGCTGTCCAGGGGCCGGTGACACGGCGGACCGTGTCGCCGACCTTGATCACGGGGTCCATGTTGCCGCCGGTGAGCGTTTCCTTGTGCATGCGTCGAGGCTAGGGCGTGTTTACGACCCCCGACGGCCGCTATCCGGCCCATTTGCCCGCTCACTTCGTTGTCGGCCGTCCCGATACAACACCGGTATCGGGAAGGCCTTCCGCCTCGCGAGCGAACGAATGGACTCGGATACCGACTCGCCGCGAGTTCGTAAACACCCCCTAGGCGTGTCCGAGAATCCCGGGCGGCCGGGGATTCTCAGACACGCCCGAGAGCCCACGACTCCTCGGCGCGTACCTACTTCACGCGCACCAGCATCTTTCCGGTGTTCTCGCCTCGGAGCATGCCCAGGAACGCCGACACCGTGTTCTCGAACCCGTCCACGACCGTCTCCTCGCTGACGATCTCGCCGCTCTGGAGCAGCGGGACGAGCCGCGCCTCCATCTCCTCGCGGGCGTCCAAGTGGTGCCGCACCATGTAGCCCTGGAGCCGCAGGCTCTTGCCGAGCACGTCGTCGATGTTGCGCACCGGCGCGGCCTCGCCGTTGTAGCCCGAGATCCCGCCGCACCACGCGATGCGCCCGAACTCGCGCAGATTCTCGATCGCGCCCTCCAGATGGTCGCCGCCCACGTTGTCCAAATAAGCGTCGATGCCATCGGGCGCGGCCTTCGCGAGCTGCTCGGCGACCGGGCCGTCGTGGTAGTCGAACGCGGCGTCGAAACCGAGGTCCTCGACCAGGTGTCGGACCTTCTCGGGCGAGCCGGCGCTGCCGATGACGCGGCCCGCGCCGAGCAGCCGCGCGATCTGCCCGGCCGCGCTGCCGACGCCGCCCGCGGCCGCCGAGATGTACACCGTCTCGCCGGGCCGCACGTCCAGGATCCGGGTGAGGCCGACGTACGCGGTCAGGCCCGTCCCGTTGCCGAGCAGCGCCAGGTGCGCGCTGAGCGGCACGCCCGGGTACTCGTTCACCGGCTGGGCCTCCTCGGCCGGGACCAGCGAGTGGGTCCGCCACGCGTAGCGGTGCCGGATCACGTCGCCGACCTTGAGCCGCTCGTCGGCCGAGGCGATCACCCGGCCGAGCGTGCGCCCTTCGAGCGGCGTGTTGAACTCCCAGACCTCGTCCATGAGCTGGCGCATGTACGGGTCGACCGAGAGGTACAGGTTCTCGACGAGGGCCGTGCCCGGTTCGAGCCCGGGCAGCGGCGCCTCCCGGAACGCGAAGTCGTCGGCGGTGGGGAATCCGTTGGGGCGGCCCACGAGTTGGATGTACGTCATCTGATCGGTCATGACGTATTTCTATCCGCGATTCGAGGCCCTATACAGACGCTCGCGCGGATGGAACCGCCGCTTCCATGAACACCGCTCATGGATGTTGCCGGTGCGGCCCCCTCGGGGCTAGATTCGCTCAGTGAGCGACCTTTCCCCCACCGAGCTGCGCGTCCTGGTCGCCGTGGCCGACGAGCAGAGCTTCACCCGCGCGGGCGCGCGCCTGGGCATGACCCAGTCGGCCGTCTCGCACGCGGTCCGCACCAGCGAACGCAAGCTCGGCGCGGTCCTGTTCGACCGCGGCCGCCAGGGCGCCCACCCCACCGACGCCGGGCACCGGGCCGGCACCCAGGCCCGCCACATCCTCCGCCTCCTCGACTCGATGGGCTCAGAGACCCGCGGCGCGGCCGCCGAAGAGGTCACCGGAACCGTCCGCATCGCCGCCTTCCGCTCCGCCGCCGCCGGGCTGCTCCCCGAAGTCCTCGACCGCCTCGCCGCCCTCCACCCCGGCCTCCAACCGCAGGTGAGCATCGTCCGCGACGTGGGCCGCGGCAGCGCCGGAGAAGTCCTCGACGCCACCGCCGACCTGGGGATCACCACGGTCCCGCCCACCTCGCCCGTCCCCGACGGCCTGATCTTCAACCGTCTCTACGAAGAGCGCTACCTGCTCGTCTCGCCCGCGAAATCCGGCGACCCGCGCCGCCTGCCACTGCTCGACTGGTCCGAGAACTGCTCCAGCTACACCCGCCAGTGGTGGACCGAGCAAGACTGGCTCCCCGAGCGCCGCATCATGGTCGAGGACGACAGCGTGGTCCTCTCCATGGTCGCCGCCGGCATCGGCATGGCCGTGATGCCGCACCTGACGCTCGCCTCGCCGCCCGAAGGCGTCACCGTCGCCGACCTCGGCGAGACCGCCCCCACCCGCCACCTCGGATACGTCACCACACCCGCCCTCGCGCAGACCCTCCCCGTGCGCGCCGTCATCCGCGAGCTGCGAGGAGCTCACGCGCGCTGAGCGGGCCTGCGTGTCGGTGGCGGCCGGTACGCTCCGGACATGGGAGCTCTTCGATACTCGATCAACATCACCTCTGACGGATGCTGCGACCACAACGCGGTCGTCCCCACCGAGGACATGCACCGGCACGCGGCCTCGATCATCGACCGCGTCGACGCCCTCCTGTTCGGCCGCGTGGTCTACCAGATGATGGAGGAGGCATGGCGCCTCTCCGAGTCCGGTGAACCTCCAGAATGGATGGACCCCTGGATGGTCCCGTTCTCCCGCACCATCGACGCCAAGAAGAAGTACGTCGTCTCCACCACCCTCGACCAAGTCGACTGGAACTCCGAACTCGTACGCGGCGACCTCGCCGAAGCCGTGCGGCAGATCAAAGCCGAGCACGAAGGCGGCCTCCTCACCGGTGGCGTGACATTCCCGCTCGCGCTGGCCGAGCTGGACCTGATCGACGAGTACGAGTTCGTGGTCCACCCGCGGATCGCAGGGCACGGCCCGACCCCGTTCGCGGGCCTGGCCGAGCCCCTCGACCTCGCACCGGTCAGCCGCCACGAACTCGCCTCGGGCGCGGTGGTCATGCGGTACGAACCGCGCCGCTGACCGAAGCGGGGCGCGACCGGCCTCCCGATCGCGCCCCTCGGCTCAGTTCTGCCGGTGCAGCAACGGTTCCCCCGCCAGGAAACGGGCCACCTCGGCCGCCGTGATGGCCGCCGCGTTGTGCGCCGTCTCCCGGCTGGCCCCGGCCAGATGCGGGGTCATCACGATGCCCTCGGTCCGCAGCAGTCTTGAGGCGGCCGGAATCGGCTCGGTCGGGAACACGTCGAACGCGGCCGCGAACAGATGCCCCGAGTCGAGCGCGTCGCACACCGCCTCGTAGTCGACCAGCGCCCCGCGGGCGCAGTTCACCAGCACCGCCCCGCGCGGCATCGCCGCGATCTGGGCGGCCCCGATCATGCCGGTCGTCTCCGGCGTCAGCCGCGCGTGCATCGACACGACCTGCGACCGCTCCAACAGCTCCGGCAACTCGACCGCTTCGGCGATCCCCTTGAGCGTCTCCGGATCCACGTACGGGTCGCTGACGACCACGTTCGCCCCGAACCCGGCCGCGACCCGCGCGACCCGGCTCCCGATGGCCCCGTAGCCGATCAACCCCACGGTCCGCCCTTCGAGCTCGAGGCCCACCGAGTCGTACCGGTAGTAGTCCCCGCGCCACGTCCCGCCCGCCAGGTCCGCGTGCACCTGCGGAATGCGCCGCATCGCCGCCAGTGTCAACGCGATCGTGTGCTCTGCCGTAGCGGTCGCGTTCCGGCCCGGCGCACTCGACACCGCCACCCCGCGCTTCGCGGCCGCTGCCAAGTTCACGTTCACCGGCCCGCCCCGGCCCACCGCCACGAACTCCAGATCCGGGCACGCCTCCAGCACTCGAGCGGTGATCGGCGCCATCTGCGTCACGCACACCCGGACGCCTTGCAGCGCTTCGATGAGCTCGTCCTCGCTCCCCGACGCCTCCACGACCTCGGCCACAGGTCCGAACGGCACGTCCGGCCACGGCAGCGACAGCTCCGCGATCTCCAGCTCCGCGTCCACCCTGGCCCGCAGCGCATCGGCGAGCAGTCCCGGCAGCACGAAACGGTCACCCGCGGCCAGCACTCGAACGGTCATCGGTCCTCCTCGGCGATCGCCTTCTCGATGGGCGTATTGAACTGGAGCAGCGAACGCCGCCCTTCGGCGACCCGCACCTCGGTGATGCCCACGTTGCGCACCATCGGCAGCCGCCGCCGGTATTCGGACATCGGGATGCCCAGCCAGTCGCACAGCAGCATCCGCATCAGCGTCGAATGCCACACCACGAGCACCCGCCCGCCCTCATGCGCGGCCGCGATCTCGTCCAGGCTCGCGCTCGCGCGCTCCACGGCCCGCACCGGGTCCTCCCCGCCGGGGAGGTGGTCGCCGACCGGGTCTTGGACGAACGCGGCGTACCGCTCGGGGAACCGCTCGCGCATCTCGGCCCCGGTGAGCCCTTCGCCGTCGCCGAACGCGATCTCGCGGAGCCGGTCGTCCCTTTGCGGCGCAAGGCCGGTGGCCTCGGCGGCCGGTTCGAGGGTCTCGACGGCCCGGGTCAGGTTCGAGGACCACAGCGCGGACAGTCCGGCGGTGGCGGCCCAGCCGCCCAGTTGCCGGGCCTGTTCGCGGCCGCGTGCGGTGAGCGCCACGTCGGTCGTCCCGGTGTATCGGTTCTCGGCG
This sequence comes from Glycomyces sp. NPDC046736, assembly GCF_040645615.1. NCBI lineage: Bacteria > Bacillati > Actinomycetota > Actinomycetes > Glycomycetales > Glycomycetaceae > Glycomyces > Glycomyces sp. NPDC046736. The sequence continues at coordinate 362,879 of NZ_JBEYYO010000001.1, forward strand.
TGCCACACGGTCTCGCCGTGGCGCACCATCACGATGTCGGTCAGTGTTCGGCCCTCCGGTGGACATGGGCGTGCAGCGGCCGGTCGATCCGGCCGGTGTCGTGCAGATGGTCGGCGAACCGCAGGTAGAGGTCGCTCAAGAGTTCGTGCCGGGCCCGGTCCGGTTCGAGGCGCGCCCCAGTGCGCACCATCGAGGCGGCGGCCTCGGCGGCGGACCGGCCCGCGGTGGTCGCGGCGAGCACCGCCATACCGACCGCCGATTCGGCGTGCTCGGGGAGCGCCGCCGGGCGGCCGAGCAGGTCGACGCGCAGCTGGGACCAGTACCGGTTGGCGGCCCCGCCGCCGGTGAACGCGAGGTCCCCGCCGGTGGGCGCGCCGATGTGGTCGAGGTGGTCGAAGCACAGCCGCTCGACGCACGCGAGTCCGATGAGGACGCCGTGGAACACGTCCACGTCGTCGGCGGCATCGCCGATCTGGAACGGCTCCAGATCCGCAGCGGTGAAAGGGAACCGCTCGCCGCGCTCGGACGCCAGCGGGTACACGACCTGCTCCGGCGCGCGCCGCGAGGCCCGCGCGGTGAGTTCGTCGAGATCCGCTGCGGGCCAGCGCCGCGAGAGCGCCCCCGCGCCGCTGGACGACGCCCCGCCGGGAAGCCAGGTCCCGCCGGGTCCCCTGTGGCAGTAGACGACGCCGGCCGGGTCGCGCACGATCCGGTCCGACACTCCTTTGAGGACCAATGTGGTGCCCAGCACCGAGTTCCACGACCCGGTCCCGAGCGCGCCTCCGGCCAGTTGGGCCGCGCACCCGTCGGTCATCCCCGCCACGATCGGCGTGCCCGCCGGAATCCCGGTGGCCTCCGCGCCCGCCGGGTCGACCTCGCCGAGCACCGTGCCGGGCCGCGCCACCTCGGGCATGAGCCCGGCCGGAATCCCCAGTCGGTCGAGCACCTCCCAAGGCCAGTCCTCCTCAAGGAGGTCGTACCCGGTCTTGAGCGCGTGGCTGGCGTCGGCGGCCACCTGGCGGCCCGCGAGCCGCCACGTGATGACGTCGGTCTGATGCAGCAGCCGCGCCCCGGCCGCCGCGCCGCCGTGGCCCAGGAGCCACAGCAGCTTCGGCAGTGCCCAGCCCGCCTGCATGCGCCGGTACCCGAGCCGGTTCCAGTCCGCTTCGCCGATCTCGTTGACCCGCAACGCCTCCGCGGCGGCTCTGGCGTCGTCGTACATGAGTCCCGGGGTGAGCGGACGCCCCGCCGCGTCGGCGAGCAGGATCGTCCCGGAGGTCCCGCAGGCCGCGATCCCGCCGATCCGGGTCGCGTCGAGCCCGGCCGTGGCCCCTCGGGCGGCGGTCGCGAACGCGGTCCACCACTGTTCGGGGTCCTGCTCGTGCCGCTCGCCGCTCCTGGCGCCGGTCAGCGGCTGTGAACCGCGGCCGTGCACGCGGCCGCCGTCGTCCACGGCCACCACTTTGACGCTCTGGGTGCCGAGGTCGGCGCCGATCCAGATCCGGTCAGCCACGGTCGGCCGCCTGCCGCCGCCAGCCCGGACGCGCGAGTTCCCGCAGGTCCCCGAACGCGGCGAACCGCCGCTCGTAGTGCGCGGCCCGGACCGGGTCGGGTTCGAACCGGTCGCCTTGGCGCGCATACGCCTGCGCGGCACTGGCCAGGTCCGGTTCGACCCCGGTGGCCACGAGGCCCACGATGAACGCGCCCTTCGCCCCCACTTCGCTGTCGGCCGACCGCACCGCGGGCACACCGGTCACGTCGGCGATCATCCGGCACCACACGTCGCTGCTCGCGCCGCCGCCGCACAACCGCAGTTCCGTCGCGGCCGTGCCGGACGCTTCCACGCAGTCCCTGATGGTCAGGCTCAGCCCCTCGAACACGGCGTGCGCGATCTGCTCGCGGCCGTGTTCGAGCGAGAGCCCCCAGAACGTCCCGCGCGCGTCGGTGTCGAGGAACGGCGCCCGCTCTCCGGCGGGGGAGAGGTACGGCAGGAACAGCGGCCCGTCGGCGAGCGGCTCGGCCTCTCCGGCCAAGGTGCTCAACGCGTTCGGCGAGTCGAGCCCGAGCATCCTGGTGGCCCAGTCCACGACCTCGGTGCCCGCGAGCGTCGGATGGACGCGCAGCACCCGGCCGCGCCGACCGCTCGTGTGACTGTCGAGCGCGACCGTCAATCCGGCCGGTTCCCCCGATGCGTCCACCGCCTCGCGCACGACCTCGGTGCACAGCGTGGTGCCGAGGATCGTGCACGCCGACCCGGTGGCCACCGCGCCCGCGCCGATCGCGGTCGAGGCCACGTCATAGGGCGCCATGACGATCGGGAGCCCTTCGGGGAGCCCCAGCTCGGCCGCCGCGCCCGCACCGAGCCCGGCGCTGCGGCCCGCGTCGCCCAGGACCGGCGGCAGCAGTCGCGCCTGGGACTCCAGCCCGAACAGCCCGATCGCCTCGGTGTCGTACGCGCGCGTCTCCAGATCCAGGAACGGCGCTGAAGCGTCGGACTCGTCGGCGGCGACGACCCCGGTGAGCCGCTGGAACAGCCACCCGCCGCAGGTGAGCGATGCCGCAGACCGGTCCAGCCGGTCCGGGTCGTGCTCGGCCAGCCATGCGAGGATCGCGTTCGCGAGCCCGGGGAACGTGCAGGACCCGCCTCGCCGGAACGCTTCGGCGAGTACACCCGACTCCCTCCAACGGTCCACGATCCGCGCGGCCCGCCCGTCCGACCACAGGATCGCCGGGCCGGTCGGCTCGCCGCGCTCGTCCACGAGCCAGCAGCCGTCGCCCTGCGCCGTCAGCGCCACCATCGTCGGCGGTTCGGGCAGCAGCGCAAGGACTTCCCGGACCGCCTCGGCCGCGGCGGCCCAGACCTGCCCCATGTCCTGCTCGGCCCACCCTGGCCGAGGCCGCGCCACGTTCGCGGGGCGGCGCGCGACGGCCAGTTCGGTCCCGTCGCGGCCGTAGCCGACCGCCTTGATCGCGGTGGTGCCCGCGTCGATCGCTATCGAGGTCATGCCTCATCCTCTCCCGTGGGCCTGGCGCGAGCGCCGCGCGAACGAGTCGAGCGCGACGGCCAGCACGAGCACGGCCCCGGTGATCATGAACCGGTAGGACGAGTCGAGGCTCAGCAGCGTGAGTCCACTTGAGATCGACTGGATCACCACGATGCCCAGCAGCGCCGAGAACGCCGATCCCCGCCCGCCGAACAGGCTGGTCCCGCCGATGACGGCCGCGGCGATCGCGTTGAGGTTCACGTCGGCGGTGCCGGTGCTCTGCGTGGCCGCCGCCAGCCGCGCCGCGGCGAGGACCCCGCCGACGGCCGCGAGCGTGGAGCACATGACGAACGTCCACGCGTACACGCCCTTGACGTTGATGCCCACGCGCCGCGCCGCTTCGGGATTCCCGCCGACCGCGTAGATCGAGCGCCCGAACTTGGTGCGCGACAACACGTAGTGCATCACCAGCACCACGGCCACGAACAGGATGAACATCCACGAGACGCCGCGAGTGCGCCCCAGGTAGTACACAGCGAAGCCCAATCCGGCGAGCACGAGCGCGGCCCGCAACACCAGCAGCCGCGTCGAGACCGACGACAGTCCCGCCTTGCGGCGGGTGCGCGCCCCGGCCAGGCCGATCGCGAAGACGCCGACCCCGGCCGCGACCGCCATCAGATAGGCGATCCACTGCGGAGCGAACCACAGCTGCGCGAACTTGACGAGCCCGGAGTCGTACGGCAGGTTGATCGCGTTCTGCCCGCGCAGCAGCCACAGCTGCACCCCGAGGAACGCCAGCAGCCCGGCGAGGGTCATCACGAAGCTGGGCACCGCGAACCGGTTGAACCCCTGCCCGTAGATCCAGCCGATGACGCACCCGCACGCGATCGCGGCGAGGATCGCGAGCCAGATCGGCTGCTCGTAGCGGACCATCACCAGAGCGGTGACGGCCGCCGCGACGCCGGAGACCGAGCCGACCGACAGGTCGATCTGGCCCACCAGCAGCACGCACACGATGCCGAGCGCGATGAACCCGACCGGCACGATGTCGAACGAGAGGTTCACGAGGTTGGTGCTGGACAGGAACGTGGGGTTGAGGATCTGGAAGACCGTCCAGATGACCACGATGCCGCCGAAGACCGGGAGCATCCCCAGGTCGCCGTCCCTGACGCGGCGCAGCGAGGCCCGCGCGCTGTCGGCGAAGGTCTGCGGCGCGAGCAGCCGCTCGTCCTGGAGGTCGACCGCGCGGGCCGAGGCGTTGTCGCTCATCGCGTCTCCCCTCCGGCCGTGCGGGCGGCGCGGCGCGAGACCGCGTTGTCGGCGGCCCCGGTGATCGCCGCGATGATGTCCTCACTGGACACCGTCTTCGCGTCGAACACGCCGTTGTTGCGCCCCAGGCGAAGCACGGCGACCCGGTCGGCGACCGCCCGCACGTCCTCCATGTTGTGGCTGATCATGACCACGCCGAGTCCTCTCTCCCGCAGGCGTTCGACGAGGTTGAGCACCTCGGCGGTCTGCGCGACCCCCAGGGCCGCGGTCGGTTCGTCGAGCAGGATCACCTTGGGGTCGCCCAGGAGCGACCTGGCGATGGCCACGGTCTGGCGCTGCCCGCCCGACAGGGCCGCGACCGGCACGTTCAACGTCGGGATCTTGGCCGAGAGCTGGCGCAGCAGCTCCCACGAGCGCTGCTCCATCGCCACGTCGTCGAGCAGGAACGGGCGAAGTTCCCGCCCGAGGAACAGGTTCGCCTTGACGTCGAGGTTCTCGCACAGCGCGAGGTCCTGGAACACGGTCGCGATGCCCAAGGCGTGCACCTGGTTCGGCGATTCGAGCGCGACCTCTTCACCCTCGAACTCGATGGTGCCCTTGTCGGGCGGGTGCACGCCCGCGAGCACCTTCACCAATGTGGACTTCCCGGCGCCGTTGTCGCCGACGATCGCGACCACCTCGCCCTCACCGACGTCGAGGTCGACATCGGTGAGGGCGGCGACCGCGCCGAAGCTCTTGGAGATCCCGCGCAGCGACAGCACCGCGGGCCCGGACCCTGCCTTCGTCATGGTCAGTTTCCTTCGCTACGCGATGCCGAGCGCGGCGCACGCGTCGGCGTACTCGGTGGTGCACACGTCCTCGGGCTTGAGCACGCCCTCGGGACCGAAGATCACCTCGGCGAGGTTCTCCTGCGTGACCACGGTGGGCGCGAACAGCTGCGACGGGGTGTCGAACAAGGTCGCCCCGACCTCGGGCTCTTCACCCGTCATGAGCTGGTACGCGACCTCAGCCGCGGCCGCCGCGACGATGCTGATGGGCTTGGAGATGGTGTTGTACTGGTCCCCGGCCACGATCCGCTGGATCGCGGCCAGTTCGGCGTCGTTCCCGGTGACCGGCGGCAGGTCCACGTCGGCGGCCTTGAACGCGGCGATCGCGCCGCCGCCGGTGCCGTCGTTGGCGGCCACGACCCCGGCGATCTGCCCGTCGAACTGGGCGATCTGGCCGCTCACCCACTGCTGCGCCTCCTCGGGGGCCCAGTCGGGGGTGTCGAACTCGGCGAGCAGCTCGTACCCCGAGTCGTCGATCGCGTTGTGGATGCCCTGCTTGATGAGCCCGGCGGCCGCGTCGGTGGGGGAGCCGTTGACCTGGAGCAGCCCGCCCTCGACGCCGGTGGCGTCGAGGTGGTCGACCAGGGACTGGCCGATGGCCTCACCGATGGCCTCGTTGTCGAAGGAGATGTAGAAGTCGGCGGGCTTGTCGGGGATGGGCCGGTCGTAGGCCACGACCTTGACGCCCTGGGACTGCGCGGTCTGCACGATGGTGGCCGCGGCGGTGGAGTCCACCGGGTCCAGGACGATCACCTTGGCGCCCTGCGCGATCGCGGAGTTCGCCTGCTGCTGCTGGAGTGCCGCGTCGGAGTCGGCGTTCTGGTAGATCACCTCGCACTCCTCGCACAGCTCGCCCATGCGCTCGGTGAACAGGGGCGCGTCGTACTGCTCGTATCGGGTCGAGGCGAGGTCGGGCATCAGGAAGGCCACCTTCCCGGTGCCGCCTTCGCCTTCGGCGCTGGGCTCCTCGGCGCAGGCCGCCAGGGCCCCGAGGGCGATGAGGCCGGAGAGGGCGCCGGCCGCGATTCTTCTCATTGACGACTCCTTTGTCGGTTCCCTAGCGGGAGGGGTTGTCGTGACTACCGAGACCGTAGACCCCGGACCGGCCCGATGTCACTAGTGAGCGAGAAGCGAACACTCCTGGTGTTGTAAGCGAACACTTCACTGTGCTAAGAAGGTCCCAGTCGCACATGACGCGAGGCGGTCATCGCCTGGCCGCGACCGGGAAGACACCGCTCACAGCCCACCGTCCGCCCTCCGGGCGACCGGTGCGGGATTGTTCACTTCACACGGAACGAACAGAGGTCGACATGGCAACCGAACCCGACGCCGCAGGCGACGGCGGCCGCGCCCCGCGCGCCCGGCGCGAACGGATCAGGGCCCGGGTCGTGGACGAGGGCTTCGTGCGCATCGAGCAGCTCGCCGACGACCTCGGCGTCACCCCCATGACGATCCGCCGCGACCTCGACTACCTCCAGCGCGAAGGCTGGCTGCGGAAGGTGCGCGGCGGGGCCACCGCGCAGCCCTCGACCGCGTTCCACGGCGACGTGCGGCATCGCATGGGCGCCATGGCAGAAGCGAAGGAGTCCATCGCGCGGGCGGCGCTGCGCCTGGTCAAACCCGGCCAGTCGGTCATGCTCGACGAGAGCACCACGGCCCTCGCGCTGTCCGGGCTCCTGCCCGAGCGCGCGCCGCTGACGGTGATCACCTATTTCGGTCCGGTGATCCAGGGCCTCGCGGGCGGGCCCGGGATCGAGCTGATCTCCTTGGGTGGCACGTACTATCCGGCCTACGACGCCTTTCTGGGGCTGCGCACTGTGGACTCGATCGCGAGCCTGCACGCGGACGTGCTGTTCGCCTCGACCACCGCGATCACGCGCGGCAACTGCTACCACCAGTCCCCGGAGACCGTGGCGGTCAAGCGCGCCTTGATGGACGCGTGCGACCGCCGCGTCCTCCTGGTCGACCACACCAAGTTCCAGCGCCGAGGCCTCTACCAGCTCGCGCCGGTCTCCGCGTTCGACCTCGTCATCGTCGATTCGGACATCCCCGAGCCGCAACTCGAAGCGCTCCAGTCGAAGGCGCAGAAGGTCCTGGTCGCGCCCGCCGAGTGAGCGCCGTTTGACGCCACTCTCTTATATTCACTATAATCTGAATATGACGAACTTGCCGGAGGTCTTCGACCACCAAGGCGCGCACCTGCGCTACCGCGATCGACCCGGCCCTGCGGCCCCGGTGGTCCTGACCCACGGCGCGGGCATGGACCACGCCATGTTCGAACCGCAGGCCCAGGCACTGCACGAGGCGGGCCACCGGGTCGTCACGTGGGACCTGCCCGCCCACGGCGCCTCCACTCTCGCGCCGGGCTCGCGCTTCGACGCCGCCACGGCCCTCGACCACTTCGCCGCGCTCCTGGACCATCTCGGCCTCGACCGGCCGATTCTCATCGGCCATTCCCTGGGCGGCAACCTGTCGCAGGCGCTGGTGCGCCGCCTGCCCGGTCGCGCCCGTGGACTGATCGTGGTGGACTCGGCCTGGAACGCCGGGCCGCTCACCCGTTTCGAGCGGGCCATGCTGAGGCTCGCCGCCCCGTCGCTCGCCGCGATCCCGGCGGGCCGTCTGCCCGGCGTCATGGCGAAGGCCTCGGCCGTGACCCCTGAGGGCGCCGCCGCCGCCGAAGCGGCCTTCGCGCGGATGCCGAAACCGGTCTTCCTCGACGTCTGGCGCGCGACCGTCTCGCTGGTCGACCCCGATCCGGGCTACCGCACCCCGATCCCGTTGGGGCTCATCCGCGGCGACGCCGACCGCACCGGGAACATCGCCGCGGCCATGCCCCGCTGGGCCCGCGCCGAAGGGGTGGACGAGCACGTGATCCCCGCGGCGGGCCATATAGTCACCCTCGACAACCCAGAGGCGACCACGCGCGCAATCGCTGATCTCATCGCGTCGTGGCCCGATCCGGAAGCGGGGCAACCAGAATGAACGAGGACCGCGCGGCGTTCACGGCCACGATGGCCGACATCCTGGCCTCCTGGAACCTGCCGCGCGCGACCGGCCGCGTCTACGGGCACCTCCTGCTCGCGTCCGGCCCGGTCTCGCACGACGAGATCCGCGACGCGCTCGAACTCAGCAAGGGCGCGGTGAGCACGGCCGTGCGCGAACTCGTGTCGTGGGGCCTGGCCCGGACGCTGCCGCAGCCGGGCAGCCGCAGGCTCCTCGTCGAGGCCGTGGGTGGGTTCGAGCAGCTGCTCGCCGCGAGCCACGAGCGCACCCGCGCGTTCGTGCGGGTGCTGCGCGGCGGGGTCGACCTCACCGAGACCGACCGCTCCCGGGCCCGCCTCGGCGAGATCGCCGACTTCTTCGAGGCCTACGTCCAGGCCGGAGACGCGATGCTCAAGCGCGCACCGGACCGACCTCAGACGTAGCTTTCGAGGAGCGCCACGGCTTGGGCGCTGATCTCGGTGAGCATCGCGTCGGCCGCGGCCACGTCGCTTTCGGCGACATTGATCGTGGTCTTGAGGTTGACTTCCAGCGAGCCCTGCACGAAGTGGTAGATGATCTCGACGCGCTCGTCGTCGTTCTCGACCGCGCGGTACCCGGCCTCGCCCAAGTCGAGGTCGGTCACCTTGTAGCCGTCGTCGGCCTCGAGCTCGCCGCGGTCGTCTTCGTAGAGCTGCAAGGTGGCGGCGGGCTCGCGCCAGCCGGAGGAGGTCACGCGCAGCTCCTGTTGCGAGGACCCGTAGAAGCTGCACGTCAGCAGCGCGTATCCGTCGTCGTCGTTGGAGTACGTGTAGTTCTGGGCCGGGTCGTGCGGGTTGCCGAAGACGGTCTCGAACGAGGCGAGGTCGAAGGCCGCGCAGGTCTCGTCGTTGAACCCGGCCGATTCGCCGATCTCGCCCTGCGTCTCGGCGGCGGCCCCGCCGGTGGTCTCCTCCGGGCTCGGCTCCTCACTGGACGGTGCCTCGGAGGTCTGGTCGGCGCCGATCCCGGCGGGCGGCGATTCGTCGGAGCGGTTCTGCAACACGAGCACGATCGCGGTCGCGGCGGCTATCACCGCCACGGCGATCACGCCGATCGCGATGAGCCACATCCGATTCCGATTGCCGGTCTCGGGCGGGCCGAATTGCTGGGGACTGGTGGGCGGGCCGGGGTATGCCATGAGGGCGCTCCGTCGTAGTCGATCGGTTTCGATGAGTCTATTGGCCAAGCGCAAATGCGCGATCGCCCATGTGACGCCGGGTTCGACCGCCCGGTTCCAATGGCTCCGCAATGGAATGGGGCCCGGGCGCGATCGGCCCGGGCCCAGTCGTCTAGGAAAGCTTGCCCTTTCGCAGATTGAGCACTTCATCGGCCGCGTCCGCCACCTGCTTTGCATGCGTCACCACGATCACGCATTTGCCGTGATCGTGTGCGAGCGAACGGAACGTGCGCACGATGTCGTCGGCGGTCTCGCCGTCGAGGCTCCCGGTCGGCTCGTCGGCGAACAGCACGTCCACCTCGCACGCCAGCGCCCGCGCGATCGCGACGCGCTGCTGCTGGCCGCCCGAGAGCTGCGGCGGCCGCCTGCGCAGGTCCTCCGCGTCGAGCCCGAGCCCTTCGAGCAGCGCGATCGCGCGCCGCTTCTTGCGCCGCTCCCTCACCCCGGTGATCTCCATTGCGGCCGTGACGTTCTGGACCGCGTTGAGATAGTCGAGCAGGTTCAGCGACTGGAACACCGTGGCCGCGTACCTCCTGCGGTACCGGCCCAGCCCGATCTCGGCGATGTCACGGCCGCGGAACCGCACGGCCCCACCGGTCGGCGAGTCGAGCCCGCTCGCCAGCGACAGCAACGTGGTCTTCCCGCTCCCGGACCTCCCCGACACCGCGTAGAACACCCCGGCCTCGAAGGCGTAGTCGACGCCCCGCAGGATCGTCTTGGGGCGCTTGACGGTTCGGTACGCGTACGTCAGCTTGCTCAGTTCGAGCACAGTGGACATGCTCAGGCTCCCTTCGAGAGGATCTCGCGCGGCTTGAGCCGCATCAAAGCGATCGCGGGCACAGCGGTCGCGGCGGCCGTCAACCCCAGTCCGATGAGCCCGACGCGCGCGATCTGCGCGCCGCCGATCGACACGTCCAACTCGTCGATCGGGCCCTCATCCTCCCGGACCGCACCGCCGTTCACCGCTCCGTAGTCGGGGACCTCCTCGGCCGCGGCCTGCGCGGTCGCGACCTCACCGGCCAGCAGCGCATCGGCGGCCCACTGCGCGATCGGCTGCCCGACCGCCGACGCCAACCCGAGCCCGAGCACCGCGCACATCCCCACTTCGGCGAGCAACTGCCCCACGAGCCGCCCGCGCCGCTCGCCCATCGACAGCAGGACGCCCATCTCGCGCCTGCGCTCGCGCACCCACGAGACCACCAGCAGCGTCAAGATCACCGCCCCCGCGGCCGAGACCGTCCAGACCGCGACCGACGCGAATCCGGCGGTGCTCGCGATCGGCCCGACCAGCCGCTGGTACTGCTTGTCGTTGACCTCGATCGGGAACAGCGCCGTGTCGACCCCGGCCGCCTCGGCCGCCGCCCGCAACGCGTCGAGGTCGTCCGGGTCGCTCAACGTGAACGTGGCCGACTGGATCTTCGACCCGTCCTCGCCCGGCACGACCCCTTCGAGCATCGACACCGACTCCACCGCCAGGAACAGGTTGTTCCCCGGCTCGTTCATCGGCGGCGTGTACCGCGCGGTCTCCGAGACCGCCTCGCTGCGGTAGATCCCGCCGACGGTGAGCTCGACCCGGGTCTTCTCGATCCCGATCGTGCCGGTCTCCAGCACGAACCTGTCGCCGACGCCCAGGCCGTTCGCCTCGGCGAACCGCTCCTCGATCAACGCCAGGTCCTCAGGCCCGCCGGGCACGATCGGCTCGCCCTCGACCAGCTGCGAGCGCCCGTCCCGGAACTCGCCCACGATCCGCGAATCCCGCACGCCCGTGGCCGTGAGCAACCCCGCGAGGTACTCGTCCTGCCCCGGCGGCGGCTCCACCGCGTTGTACACCTCCGCGCCCTCGACCGGCGCCGCGGCCGTCCCGAGCTCGTAGTTGTACTCCGCGACCGCCTCCGACTCCCCGATCCGGTCGACCCAGCCGGTGTAGAGGTCCCCGTCGCCGCCGATCATCCCGGCGTTCTGCCCGTTCTGTGCCGTCCCCATCCCCGCCTGCATATAAGCGTCCAGGTCCAGGCGCATCGTGGCCGTCGCCCCCACCGCGCGCTGCGCCGCCTCGGTCGCCCGCGCGGCTGCCGCCTCGATCACGAACCCCGACAGGACCAGCGCCCCGATCGCGAACAACAGCGCCGTCAGCAGCAGCGACCGCCCCGGGCTATGGCCCAGGCGCAGCGCGGCCCGCTTGAAGAAATTCATGTCACTCCAGGTTGAGAACGGTTCGATCTTGGAAGCGGCGAGCCTAAGGTGACCGGATATGGCCCGAATATGACGCGCCCATAACCGGGCCATACGCCCGGCGGCGACCATGACCGGACCGAACCTGGGAGGACCGACGTGCGCGTGCTGATCGTCGAAGACGAACGCCCCCTCGCCGCGATGCTCGCCAAGGGCCTGCGCCGCGAAGGGTTCGCCGTGGACGCCGTCCACGACGGCGAGACCGCACTCCAGCGCCTCACGGACACCGGCTACGACACGATGCTCCTCGACCGCGACCTGCCCGGCCTCCACGGCGACGACGTGTGCCGCCGCGCCCTCGCCCTCGACCCCGACTGCCGCATCCTCATGCTCACCGCCGCCGGGACCCTCGACGACAAGGTCTCCGGGCTCGAACTGGGCGCTGACGACTACCTCGCGAAACCCTTCGACCTGCCCGAGCTCGTGGCCCGCCTGCGCGCCCTCTACCGCCGCGCCGCGCCCGCGGCCGAACCGGTCCTCACCTTCGCTGACCTCGTCCTCGACACCAACCGCCGCACCGTCCGCCGAGGCGATCGCTCGATCCACCTCACCGGCAAGGAACTCGCCGTCCTCGAACTGCTCATGCGCGCCGACGGCGCGGTCCGCAGCCAGGAGTACCTGCGAGAGAAGGCCTGGGACGCGGGCACCGATCCGCTCACCAACGCCGTCCGCATCACCATCTCCACCCTCCGCCGCAAACTCGGCGACCCGCCGATCCTCCACACCGCCGTCAACGCCGGCTACCGCCTCGGGGACCCGCGATGAGGCGACTCACGCTCCAGACCCGCCTCACCGCGAGCTACGGGCTCCTGTTCGGCATCGCCGGAGCCGTCATGGTCGCGATCCTCGCGCTGGCCCTGCGCTTCCTGCCCGACTACGACTTCAGCCGCACCGTCCACCTCGACGAGTCCGACATCGTCACCGCCGAGCAAGGCGTCCCGCCCTCGAACGACCTGTTCGCGATCGCCTCCCGCGACGACCTCATCCGCGTGGTCCTCCTCGTCTCGATCACCGCGCTGGCGCTCGTGGTCGCGGCCACGATCCTGTTGGGCCGCAGGCTCGCCCGGCGGCTCCTGCAACCGGTGCGCGACGTGAACACCGCCGCGCAGAAGGCCGGTGCTGGGGACCTCTCGCATCGCATCGGCGCGACCGGTCCCCGTGACGAGCTGCGCGAGCTGGCGGACACGTTCGACGCGATGCTCGCCCGCCTCCAGGCCCACGTCGAGGCCAACCGCCGTTTCGCCGCGAACGCCTCGCATGAACTCTTGACACCGCTAGCGACCACGAGGACCACGCTGCAAGTGATGCGCGCGGAGTCCGACGACGCCGAGACGGCCGAGTACGCGGCGATCCTCGCCGACGCCAACGACCGCAGCATCGACATCACCCGCAGGCTTCTCGAACTCGCCCGCCTCGAACAGCCCCGAACCCTCGCCGACGAAGCGGACCTCGCCGCGCTGCTCGACGAGGCGCTGGGGGAGCACCGAGCGGCCGCCGAGGCCGAACGCCTCACGATCACCGTCGACGCGGCGCAGGCCCCGATCCCGTGCGACCGGGTCCTGCTGCGCCAACTCCTGTCGAACCTGATCGGCAACGCCGTCAAGCACAACCACGAGGGCGGCCACATCGACATCCGGCTCCGGACCGAAAGCGGCACCGCCCTACTCGACATCGCGAACTCCGGCGCGGTCCTCGACCCCGCCGACCTCGCGAACCTCTTCGAACCGTTCCACAGGGTCGACCCCCGCACCAGCAGCGACCGAGGCCACGGCCTCGGCCTGGCGATCGCCGAGGCGATCGTGCGAGCCCATCACGGCACGATCAAAGCCAAAGCAAACCCAGAAGGCGGCCTCACGATCCAAGTCGCACTGCCCCTCACCTGAACCCAGAAGAGGCCGGCAGCGGCTTGAAAGCCACCACCGACCTCATCCCGGGGAGCGCACACCGGCTGATTCCGTCTGGCGCAGGAGATCAACCAGCGGCGCTAGCTCTTGGGACCCCCATCCGAACCCGAGTCGCCGTTTTTTGGCCGTGTTCCCGCATGGGGATCTGGCGGCGGCTGCCTGTTCGTGTTCGGCTCGAAGTAGTTGGTCGAATCGTTGCGGTCCAGATGCGTGGGCGGGCCCGGAATCATCGGATCGGCGGGTTTGGCCGCATAGCCGGTGTCCGGGTTGTACGGGGCTTCGATCGAAACCGGAGCGCTGTCGAACCCAGCCTCGATCCCCGCTGCGGTAATGGCACCGAAACCGCCGTCGGTGAAGACGCCGAGGAGCATGTTCCCGAAGTTCAACGAACGCATGATCACACCCGGACCGCCGGATTCGGACCGGCTGAACCAGCCCCTGAGATGTCCGGCGACCTCTTGCGACATGCCTCCCGTTCCCTGCTGCTCAAGTCGCTGGAGCGCCCCCACGTTGCCCTCGTTGTCGGCCAAGGCCTGAACGAGATCAGTCCCTGTCTCGCCGTCGTGCCGCGCCAGCGCCTCGAAGATGGCATGCATCTGCCCGCGCTGGTTCTGGTCGAGGTTGTCGAAGACCGAGAATCCGAGAGGACCGAGGCCGGTCTCCTTCGGCATCTTGATCAGCCGGTCCCCTTGCATCGGGTTCGCGCCGGTGATCGCGCCATCGACCACGGCTCGCGAGATCCCGTCCTGCACCAACGAGACCGTCGGGGCGCCTTCGACCTGGAACGTCGGCATCTGTGGACCGCCGGAGCCGTCGCCGCCGAGGTTGGTCGAGACGCCGTCTCCGGCCTGCTGCGCCTGAAACGCGGGGGCCTCGAAACTGGTGTCCGGGGTGATCGTTCCGAAATTGGGGCTGTCCGGTGTGATGTTCACACTGATGTTCGGGGTGCTCATCGAACTCGTCCGTCCTAGAACTCGAGAAGAAGTCTGAGGTTCTGGAAACTGGCGATGAGCGCCATGACCCAGCTGAAGACCGTGCCGCACCATTCGATCACGGTGCCCACAATGCCTACGGCGACTGCGGGCGCGGTGACGATGCCCGCGCATTCGAGTGCCCAGACGATGAGTTTCGCGATGCCGTCGGCGATGAACTCTCTGATGAGCTCGCGCGTGATCTCCATCAGGCCCCGCGCGCCCAGGGTGGCCGTGCCCATCGCCGCGGCGGTGCCGCTGAGGCCGCCGATCGCCTCGACGTTGTGGCCCATCAGCGCTCGGTAGCTCTCGGAGGCCTCGCCGTTCCAACCTGGCAGGTCCTTCGCCAGCGCCGCCCCGAGGTCCTCCCAGATCGAGAACAACTCGTTCGAGGTGTTGTACCAGGTATCCGAGTGCGCGGTGAGCGTGTCCGGCTTGCCGGCGACGAAGTCCAGCGCCTCTCGCAGCGGTTCGAAGTACTCCATCGCCCAGCCCAGGCCGTTCGACAGCAACGCGCTGAACGGGTCCATCGAAGCCCCGTACACCTCGAACCCCAGACCGATGCCCCCGAGGCTCGCATCGACCCAGTTCTCTGACGAGATCGCGTCGGCCACGCCGTGCGCGCTCTCGAGCAGACCCGCGCCGGTCGACCACTGCCGAGACGAGACTTCCTCGGCGATCAAAGGGTTGTCACTCATGCCCTTACCCCTCCAACTCCGCCAGCAGCCCTTGCAATTCCTGCTCCACCACCGCGTCGGTGTCGTCATATGCGGCCGCCGCGGCCCGCAACTCACCAGCGGCCGCTGTCAAGTTCGCTTGAACGGCCGCCACGAGTTCGACCTGCGTGAATTGGCGGCCGATCATCACCAACCCCATCCACGCGCAGTACACGCCATACGCCTCATAGTCGAACGTGATGTATTGGCTCGCCTCCCCGACCGACTGCATGCGGTCGGCCAGCGCCTCCAACGTCGCCGCGTGCGCCAGCAGTTCCTCGGACTCGACGCTGTATCCCTGTGCCATCACACCCCCGCAGGCGTCGACGGGAACTTGCCGGTGCGCAGGCGCTCGGCGATCGCCTGGCCGGCGGCGCTGTCCTCGCCCATCGTCTCGCCGATGATCTCGGCGGTCTGCTCCGAAGCGAGGCGCCGCGCCTCGGTGATCGTCTCCATCAGCGTGCGGGACACGTCGTCGGGCTGGACGCGCTTGATCCGCTCACTGAAGCGGACGTCGATCAGCGCCCCGCTGGAGTCGACCGTGACCTCGACGATGTGGTTCGGGTCCTGGTGCGTGCACCGCAGCCCCTCCCGCCGTTCGCTCATCGCCCTCGTGTTGGCCGCCATCGTGTCGAGGCGGGCCTTCCACTCTTCGATGCGCGCGACTGCCGCAGCGGGGTCGGTCCCTCGAAAGTCCATGCCGTGCTTTACCTTTCGCCAGATCAGCGGAGCCGGCTCGTGCCAGGGCTCCGCGCTGACGATGACGCTAACGCGGCGAACTTGCCAAACACTTGCCGTCGAACCCCGCCGGACGGCTAGCTGTGCCTTGCGGCGGCGATCGCAGCCAGCAGCGACTGCGCCAGTCGGATGAGGAGACCGAACTCGGAGGTGCGGGCCAGTTCGAGCGCGGCGTGTGCATCGGCTTCTGCCGCTTCATGTTCGCCCAGGTGAAGCAGCGCGGCGGCGCGCGCGCAGGTCGCCTCGGTTCGGTAGTAGAGCGCGTCGGTGACGGCCAGGTCGAGTGCGCGGTCGAAGCAGTCGACGGCCGCGCGGTGCTCTCCGATCGCGTCCTTTACCGAGCCGAGCGCCGAGAGCGCGTTGAGCCCGATGCGCTGGTCGGAGATCCCGTCGAGCCCGTCGACCGCTCTGGTCGCGTGGTCGAGGGCCTGTTCGTGGCGTCCGGCGGCGAGGTGGATTCGGGCGGCCAGGGTGAGCACCGTGACGCTTTGGCTCACTCCGCCTTGAGTTTTCAGAACTTCATCCATATAGGACTGTGCGATGTCGACGTCGCCGTGCAGCCGATGGGCGTTGGCGAGGTTCGCGCGCAGCGACCCCTCGAAGGTGAACATGTTCCGCTCGACGGCGAGGTCGAGGCCCCTGGTGAAGTACTCGATGCTGGTGTCGAGCTCACCGAGGTGGCAGTAGGCGACCCCGATGATCGCCAAGTTGGCGACCTCTCCGTCGTAGCCGTCCAGTTCCACCGCGATCCGCAGCGCCGCCTCGCCGTGCGCGATCGCCTCCCGCAGCCGCCCTAGGCTCGCGCAGGCGTGGGCGATGTTCTGCTCGGCGGCGGCCTGGCAGCCGGGAAAGCCCGCGGCCGCACCGAGCTCGACGGCGCGGAGGCCGTGTTCGATGGCCTCCTCGGGGCGGTTGCAGCGGAGCATGGCGGTGGTCAAGCCGAGTTCGGTGACGGCCTGCCCGGCCAGATCGTTTTCGGCCTCGGCGGCCGCCAGGGCCGCTCTGCCCGCTCGCAGTCCGTCGGGACCGTGCGCACTCAGCCAGATGTAGCCGCGCAACAGGTCATTGAGTTGCCACGCGATGCGTTGCGGGCCATGCTCGGCCGCGTAGACGACCGCCGCGATGAGATTCCGATGCTCCGTCTTGAGCCACACCGACGCGGTCTCGCGATCCATCTCTGGCAGCACATTGTCCTGTTTAGACAGTGGTATGTGGTAGAACGACGGATAGACGCGTGCACGGCACTCGTCAGCGCCGTGCAGGTACCAGAGCAGCAACCGCTCCGAGGCCGCGAATCGCTCCGGTTCAGGATCTTCGGCTGTGAGCTGTTCTGCGGCATAGAGACTGATCAGGTCGTGCAGCCGGTACCGCCCGGGCCGATGGTGATCGACCAGATGAGCCTCGACCAGCTCCCCGAGGGCCCGTTCGGTGGCGTCGAGCGACGCGCCCGAGAGGCTCGCGGACCCTTCGGCACTGATGTCCGTCCCCGGAATCGAACCGAGCAGCC
Organism: Glycomyces sp. NPDC046736; assembly: GCF_040645615.1. NCBI lineage: Bacteria > Bacillati > Actinomycetota > Actinomycetes > Glycomycetales > Glycomycetaceae > Glycomyces > Glycomyces sp. NPDC046736. Next base: position 380,225 of record NZ_JBEYYO010000001.1, read on the forward strand.
GGAACAGTCGCCGCGCGCTCTCAGGCATCGCCCGGTATGAGGACGCGAATACCGCGCGCACGGCCGCGTCGTCGGCGTCGTCGTCGATCCGAAGCGAGTCCAACCGGTCGGTGCGCGAAAGCCGCCGAATATAAGCGCCCACATCGGGATTGGGGCTCTCGGCCAGGTTCGCGGCGGCGATGCGCAACGCGAGCGGGAGCCGACCGCACCGTTCGGCCAGGTCGCCCGCGTCCTGGTCCGGCACGCGGAGCAGGCGGGCCACCAGGTCGCGCGCGTCGCCGCTTGCGAGCGGCCCGAGCGTGAGTGCGACGCCGCCCGGCTCGGTGACCAGCCCGTCGAGGCGGCGCCTGCTGGTGACGACCACGAGCGCGTTCGGCCCCTCCGGAAGCAGCGGCCGAACCTGGTCCGCGCTGGCTGCGTTGTCGAGGACGACGAGCAGGCGGCGGTCGGCGGTGCGCTCGCGCAGGCGCGCGGCGGCCTCGCCCGGGTCGAGGGGCACTTGCGCGGGCGGGACGCCGAGCGAGGGCAGCATGGTCGCGAGCGCGTCGATCGGCCGCAGCGGCGGGGTGTCGCCGTGGCCGCGCAGGTCGATGTAGAGCTGCCCGTCGGGGAAGCGGTCGGCGGCGCGGTGCGCCCAGTGGACGGCCAGCGCGGTCTTGCCCACGCCGCCGATCCCGGTGACCACGGCCGTGCGTCCCTGCCCGGGCCGCTCGACCAGTTCGTCGAGGGCCCGCAGTTCGTCGCCGCGCCCGGCGAACGGGTGTGGCGGCCGGGGCAGTTCCCTCGGCACTTCGGCGACCGTCGCAGACTGCCGCAGAGCCTCCCAAGCGCCGTCGAGGCTCTCGGTGGCGAGATCGGCGAGTCGCGCGTCGTCGTCGCGCACGGCTTCGTGCATGCGCCGCAGCGACTCTCCGGGTTCGACGCCGAGGTCCTCGATCAGCTGCGCGTGCTTCGCGCGGTAGACCGCGAGCGCGTCGTCGCGCTTGCCGCAGCGGTGGAGCGCGAGCATGAGCAGCGCGGCGAGGTGCTCGTCGTAGGGGCGCTCGCGGGAGGCCTTGGCCAGCGGCCCGAGGAGTTCGGCGTGCCTGCCGAGGTCGAGGCCGAGCTCATGGGCCGACGTGTCCGCGGCGAGGCGTTCCTGCGTCAGGCGCTCGGCTGCGGCGGCGACGAGTCCGGAGTGGACGATGCCGCCGAAGGGCTCGCCGCGCCACAGGTCGAGCGCGCGCCGGACGGTGTCGAGCGCGGCCTGGGTGCGGCCGTCCTGGCGTTCGCGTCCGGCGCGGGCGGTGAGCGCGCTGAAGCGGGCGGCGTCGTATTCGCCCGCGGTCACGGTGATCTGGTAGCCGGCCGGGCCGTGTGCGAGGTGCCCGGCGTCGCCGAGGTGGCGGCGCAGGCGGTGGACGTGGACTTGGATGCTCGCGGCCGCGGTGGGCGGCGGGGCGTCTCCCCAGAGGACTTCGGTCAGCTCGTCGATCGCGAGCGGGCGTCCGGCTCGGGCCAACAGCGCGGCGAGGAGCCGCATCCGCAGTGGCGAGGGCTGCGGCCCGAGTTCGCCGCCGACGCGGACCTCCAACGGCCCCAAGGCTCTGAGGTCGAGCTGGTCTGCCACGCGAGGCGACTCCGTTCCGTGCGGGGTCCGTTCAGCACGTAGTATCCCCGGCCGCGTCCGCGAGCGTGCGGGCGGTGCGGCGAGGGTGGCCCGGCTTCACTCGAAGCCGGGCCACTACGCGAGATCGCGCTCTCTCGTAAAGCGGAGATCGCGCTCTCTAGCAACCGCAGATGACGATGCCGGGGTCGAAGGCCGCGTTCCGGTCGCGCGGCTCCTCGTGGTGGCCCCAGCCGTCGGTGTGGGCCTTCTCGTGCGCGCCCACGCGGTCCCAGTCCGACTGGCCGGCGCCGTAGCGCTCCATCTCGCACTTGTCGTAGACGATGTACCAGTCGCCGACGGACCACCAGGTCGCGTAGGCGAGGACGTTGTCGTAGCAGTCGCCGCCGTAGAAGGTCGGCACGTGGCCGTCGATGTCGGGCGGGTAGGTGTGCCCCTTGTCGCCGTGGTCGAGGACGGTGAAGTCCGCGTTCTGGGCGGCTTCGATCTGCTCGGCGGTGGGGTCGGTGATGACGCTGAGCGTCAGGACGTTGCCTTCGTGGGTGTGGTCGTCCACCTCGGACGCGGGCAGGGCGGCGGCCGGGGCCGCCGTCATGACCAGCAGCCCGACGGCGGCGAGCAGGATTTTGAGACGCATATGCAATCCTTTGGGGGAGTAGGAATGGAATATACGGTAATCAGCTGATATTTCTCTAAGGTTTGCATACAGATATAGATATGTCAATGAATGCACAATGTCCTGGCACGCCGCTGAGCTTCGATCACGCCTCGGGCTCGACCACCGCCGACCAGTCCAGCGGCTGCGACAGGACCATGCTGCTGCTGGGGCGCCCGTACCTGGCGAGTCGGTCGATGAAGGACTCGAACTCGGCGATCGACGGCACCGCCGCGATCAGGACCGAGCAGCCGTCCCCGGTGATGCGGAACAGCTGGCGGATCTGCGGCCACCCGAGCACTTCGGGATCGCGCAGCAGGCAGCTGGGCCCGTAGCAGTCCATCACCACCACCGCCTGCACCGGCCGCCCGGCCCGCTCGGGGTCCACATGCGCGTGGTACCCGCTGATCACCCCGCTCGACTCCAGCCTGCGCACCCGCTCGGCCACCGTCGGCGCCGACAGGTGCACCCGCCGCGACAGCTCGTTGAACGAGAGCCTCGCGTCCTCCTGAAGCTCCTGGAGCAGCCGCCAGTCCATGCGATCCATGCGAATTTCCATTCATAAGACCAAGATCAACTTTGGGTTCCGATCGTAATCCCGATCGCTTGATCCGGGTGGTGATCACCCTTCTCATCGGCCACTCCAGGCGCCATAGTGTGATCATGGACGAGCTCGCGTTTCGCACGATCATCGAACCCTTCCGCATCCACTCGGTGGAGCCGATCAAGATGACCACCGCCGCGCACCGCAAGGCGCAGCTGGAGGCCGCTTCCTACAATCTCTTCCAACTCCACGCCGACGAAGTGCTCATCGACCTGCTCACCGACTCCGGCACCGGGGCGATGAGCCGCGACCAGTGGGCCGCGATCCAGCACGGCGACGAGTCCTACGCGGGCTCCCCGTCCTACTTCGTCTTCCGCGACGCCGTGCGCGACCTCTTCGACTTCGAGCACGTCATCCCCGTCCACCAAGGACGCGCCGCCGAACGCATCCTGTTCTCCGTACTCGGCGGGCCGGGCAAGATCGTCCCCAACAACACCCACTTCGACACCACCCGCGCGAACGTCGAGGCCACCGGCGCGAAGGCCGTCGACCTCGTCATCCCCGAAGGCACCGACCCGGCCTCGCCGCACCCCTTCAAAGGCAACATGGACCTCGACGCGCTCGAAGCGCTCCTGTCCACCCAGGGCGAGAGCGTCCCGTGCGTGTTCGTCACCATCACCAACAACAGCGGCGGGGGACAACCGGTCTCGCTCGCCAACCTCCAAGGCGTCCGCGACCTTTGCGACCGGTACGGCAAACTCCTGTTCCTCGACGCCTGCCGCTTCGCCGAGAACGCCTGGTTCATCCGCGAACGCGAAGCGGGCCAAGGCGACCGCGACGTGGTCGACATCGTGCGCGACATCGCCGCGTTGGCGGACGGCATGACCATGAGCGCCAAGAAGGACCCGATGGGCAACATCGGCGGCTGGCTCGCCCTCGACGACGACGCCCTCGCGCAGGAGTGCCGGAACCTGCTCATCCTCACCGAGGGCTTCCCGACCTACGGCGGCCTGGCCGGGCGCGACCTCGAAGCGCTGGCGCAGGGCCTCAAGGAGGTCGTGCAGCACGACTACCTGCGGTATCGGATCGGCTCGACCGCCTATCTCGGTGAAGCACTGGAGAAGATCGGCATCCCGGTGCTCAGCCCGATCGGGGGCCACGCGGTCTACCTCGACGCCCGCGCGCTGCTGCCGCACCTCGACCCGCTGGAGTATCCGGGGCAATCGCTCGCGGTGGCGCTCTATGAGCTCGGCGGGGTCCGCAGCTGTGAGATCGGCACGGTGATGTTCGGCCGCAGGCCCGACGGCACGGAGTCGCCCGCGCCGATGGACCTGGTGCGCTTGGCGATCCCGCGCCGCACGTACACGCAGAGCCACGTCGACTACGTGATCGAAGTGTGCGAGCGCCTGGCCGCGCGAGCGCACCGCCTGCCGGGCTACCGGATCACGCACGAGCCGAAGGCGCTGCGGCACTTCACGGCCCGGTTCGAACCGATCCGGTGAACCGCTAAGCGACCGGCAGGTGTCGCTCCACAATGGCCTTCGCCGCCTTGACCGGCGTGGCCCCGTAGCCGAGTCCTCGGCCTGGGCCGAGCCGTGTCTCGCAGAACGCGTCGGCGATCTGTGCGGGCGCGTGCGCGATGAGGAGCGCGGCCTGCAACGCGAGGCCGAGGTCCTCGGTGAGCCGCCTGGCCCCGGCCGGTTCGACGCCTGACGCGAGGCGCTGCTTGAGCGACCGGACATGCTCGCCCAGCCGCTCGTCGGCGTACGCCGCGGGCCCGATCTCGGCCAGGAACGCCTCGCCGGTCTCGGGCGCGGTGGCCAAGGCGCGGAGCACGTCGAGGCAGATCACGTTCCCCGATCCCTCCCAAATGGACAACAAGGGCTGCTCGCGGTAGCGCCGCGCCAACGGGGCTTCCTCGACGTACCCGTTGCCGCCGAGGCATTCGAGTGCCTCTGCGGCGTGGCCCGGGCCCCGTTTGCACACCCAGTACTTGGCCACTGCGGTCGCCAACCGCCGGAACGGCGCGTCGGCCGGGGTGTCGTAGGCCGCGGCGAGACGCATCATGGTCGCGGTCGCCGCCTCGGACTCGACGCACAGGTCGGCGAGGACCTGTGTCATGAGCGGCTGGTCGACCAGGCGCGAGCCGAACGCGCTGCGGTGCGTCGCGTGCCAGGCGGCCTCGGTGACGCTCTGCCGCATGCCACCCGCGGTGGCGATGACGCAGTCGAGCCTGGTGTGATTGACCATCTCGATGATGGTCGCGACGCCGCGGCCCTCCTCGCCCACGCGGTGGGCCAGGGCGTCGTGGAGTTCGATCTCGGCCGAGGCATTGGAGCGGTTGCCGAGCTTGTCCTTCAAGCGCTGCAACCGGATCGGATTGCGCGTCCCGTCGGGGAGGACGCGCGGCAGCAGGAAGCAGGTGAGTCCGCCCGGCGCTTGCGCGAGGACCAGGAACGCGTCGTTCATGGGCGCCGAGCAGAACCACTTGTGCCCGCGCAGGACGTACATGCCGTCCACTGTGGGCGTCGCGGTGGTGGTGTTCGCGCGGACGTCGGAGCCGCCCTGCTTCTCGGTCATCGCCATCCCGATGAGCACGCCCGCTTTCTCTTGCGGCGCTCGCAGTCCGGGGTCGTATTCGCTCGCGGTGATCAGCGGCTCCCACGCGGCCGCGAGTTCGGGCTCCCGACGCAGGGCCGGGACGGCGGCGTAGGTCATCGAGATCGGGCAGCAGTGGCCCGGTTCGATCTGGGCGAGCATCGACATGAGCACGGCCCTGGCCGCGTGCGCGCCCGGCCTGGCGTCGGCCCAGGGCATCGCGTGGGCGCCGTTCTCGACGGCGAGGCCCATGAACTGGTGCCACGCGGGGTGGAACTCGACCTCGTCGATGCGATTGCCGTACCGGTCGTGGGTGCGCAGGACCGGGGTGTTCCGGTGCGCGTCCTCGGCGGCGCGGGCGGTCTCGGCGGTGGCGAGCACACTGCCCAGTTCGCTTGCCCTGCCGCCGATCCAAGCCGCGCCCGACCACTCGGCGGCCTCACGCAGCGGCCCGTTGGTGTCGTAGAGGTTCCGGCCTGTCAGCGGCGGCGGCTGGTTGAGGACGTCGTGGGTCTCGGCGTTCGGGGCCATCGCACTCCCTTGGTCGGCGAATCCCACATCGTAGTACCGCCTGAGGCTTGAAGCCAGTGCTCACCAGGACGCGATGAGCGGCTCGCCCGGCTCCCGCTCTCGCCATGCGGCGGTGAGGCGTCCGAGCCGGTGGGGTGCGCCGATGCCGCACGCGAACGCGATCTTGTCGCCTGCGACGGTGAAGGCCACCATGCCCACGACGTCGCCTTCGAAGACGGCGAGCATCGCCGGGTCGCCGTTGACGAAGGCGAGGTGGATCTGGGGAGACCCGCCGATGATGCGGCGTTTCGCCTCGGTGGGTTTGAACCCGGCGCGGAAGATCGCCGCGAGTTTCTCCGGGGTGCTGAACTCCAGGATCGCGTCGGAGAGCCCGGCGCGGTCGGAGACGGCGGTGGCGTCGTCGGTCAGCAGCGCCACCAGGCGTTCGACGCGGCCCGAGCCTGCGGCGGCGAGGAACTCCTCCACGATCCGACGCGCCGATTCGGGGTCGACCTCGCCGCCCCGGTGGGCGTCGGCCACGCGCCGCTTGGCCCGGTGGCCGTGCTGCTGGCTGGACGCCTCGGTGATGTCGAGGATCTGCGCGATCTCGGCGTGGCTGTAGGAGAAGGCCTCCCGCAGGACGTACACCGCTCTTTCGTTGGGGGAGAGCCGTTCGAGGAGCAGCAGTACCGCGAGCGAGACCGATTCGCGCTGTTCGGCGGTGTCGGCCGGGCCGAGCATCGGGTCGCCGTCCAGGAGCGGCTCGGGCAGCCACGACCCGACGGCCCGCTCGTGCCTGGCCCGCGCCGACCGGAGCCGGTCGAGGCACAGGTTCGTGACCACTTTGGTCAGCCACGCCTCGGGGACCTCGATCCGCTCGACCTCGGCGCCCTGCCAGCGCAGGAACGCGTCCTGCACTGCGTCCTGGGCGTCGGCCGCCGACCCGAGCAGACGGTAGGCCAGCGAGGCCAGCCGGCTGCGACTGGCCTCGAACACTGCGGTGCTGTCCATGACCTCCACTTTAAGCGGAAAGTACCTCTCTGGTCGCCTCGGTGATGCGGCGCTTGCGGACCGGGACGCCGAACGTGGGGTTCGCGGTGCCGACCGCGCTGCCTTTGAGGACCAAGGCCTTGAAGTAGGCCGCGGTCCTCCCGGTGAGCGCCCAGGACTTGGCGGTGACCGTGCCGTCGACCAGCTGCAGGATCGCGTCCTTGCGGCCGAGGCTGATGTGGTTGCCCACGTACGCCAGCCGGCCCCACGAGAGTGCGTGCCCGGTGAGGTGCTCGACGATCCCGGCCACGGCGCGTTGCGCGGTGAACCCCGCTGAGGCGCAGGACATCGGCAGCGGGCGGCCGTTCTCGCCGACGGCGTGGACGGTGTCGCCGACCGCGTACACGTCCGGGTGCGAGACCGACCGCATCGTGTCGTCGACCAGGATCCGGCCGTCGTCGGCCACGGCGAACCCGGCTTCGGCCGCGAGCGGGCTCACCGCGAACCCGGCGGTCCACACCGTGGCGTCCGCTTCGAGGACCGTCCCGTCGGCGCAGGTCGCGCCGCCGGGCCCGACCTCGGTGATGTCGGTGTGCTCGTGGACGGTGATCCCGAGCCGCTCGAAGCACCGCCGCAGGTGCTGCTGCGCCCGCTCGGACAGCCACGCCCCGGGGACCCCGCGCGCGGCGAACGCGACGTCGAGGCCGGGCCGGGACTCGGCGATCTCGGTGACCGTCTCGATCCCGGTGAGCCCTTCGCCGACGACGAGGACCTTCGCGCCCTCGGCGAGGCCGTCGAGCCGGTCGCGCAGCCGCAGGGCCGCGTCCCGGCTGGTCACGTGGTGGGCGTGCGCGGCCACCCCGGGCACGCCGTGGTCGGCGACCGTGCTGCCGATCGCGTACACGAGCGTGTCGTATTCGAGGGTCTCGTGGCCGCCTTCAGCGGTGACGGTGACGCTGCGGCGCACGGGATCGACGGCGGCGACGTATCCGAGCCGCAATCGCACGTCGGTCCCGTCGAAGACCTCGGCGAGCGGCCGGGGCCGGATGTCCTGCCCGGCCGCGACCTGGTGCAGGCGCAGCCGTTCGACGAACACCGGGGACGGGTTGACCACGGTGATCTCGGTGTCGGCGGGATCGAGGCGGCGACCGAGGAGCCCGGCGGAGAACGCCCCGGCGTATCCGGCGCCGAGGACGAGGATGCGGTGCTTCATGATGACACTCCTGTCTGATTCGCGTGCCCTCTGAACGAGACGGCTCGGCGATTCCTGACAAGCCCCGAATATGACCCCGGTCACTTAACTCACGGCTGGGGTGGACCGGGCTGCGTATACGGCTGCGTATAAGGGTGCGCATACGGCTGGTACTGCGGCGGGAACGGGTAGAACGCGGTGACCGGCTTCGGGCACTCCCCGTACTGGTTCGGGGTCTGCTGGCTGTCCTCGAACATGAACACCAGCAGGATGATCGCGCCGACGAACGGGACGAACGCGATGAAGTACCACCCGCCCGAGCGCCCTGTGTCGTGCAGCCGCCGCACGATCAACGCCAACGTCGGCACGATGGTCGCCAACGCGTAGACCACGAGCGGTATGACCGGGAGCGCCGAGAGCGGCGAGGGCTCGCGCAAATTGACCACCAGCGTCACGATCCCCGCAATGGCGACCACGTAGAGAATCAGGATCGCCAACGCGTGAAACAAGACGAACATCCAGTACTCCTTGCGGCGGGCGCGCCCGCTGAAGTCCGCGTACTTCTTGAACGCCAACCGATACCACTGCATCGAAGGTCCTTTCTCAGGGGGTTCGCGCACTTCGCATGGAAGGCGCGAGGATCTGAGCAACGTACACGCACCGCCTCGCCTTGTGCTTGTCACCCGCCATCGGGCTTGCCCCCGCGGCCTACGATGGCCGTCCACCACAGAAAAGGACCCCGCCGATGCGCACGCTCACTCCCAAGCGCGGACTGCTCCTCGGGCTCGCCCTCGGCGCGGTAGGGACCGTCGCGATCGGACTGGTCCTGGCGCTGGCGATAGGGCTGCTCGGATCGTCGTCCGATTCGCCGCGAAGGGTCGTGATCGACGACGAGCATGTGGCAGTGGAGTTGCGTGTCCCGGCCGACATCGGGATCAGCGGGGTGTACGCGAACCCTGCTGAGCGCGCGGACTCGGCGTGCCGGGTGCTGGTCTACAACTTCGGCCGCCAGTTGACGATCGAGGCGGTCGCCGCCGACTGCGTGGACGAGGACGACGGGCGGATCATCAACGGCCGCCACGGCCACTACCGCACGATCGACGACGTCCCCGCCCCGCTCGACGTGGTCGAGGTCGACACCGGCGTGGGCACCGCGCAGGTCTTCCTCCAGGAATACGCCGAGTACACCAACACCAGCAACGAGTGGGAGGAGCCGGTCGCGATCGTGGTGCTCGACGACCCGGCCGACCCCGAGTTCCCGACCCTGGTGCTGCGCAGCGACAAGGCCGAACTCGACCGCGAGGCGTTCACCGAGATCGTGCAGTCCCTCCGCTCGCTCGACTAATTGTGATCTGAGTCACTTTTTGTCGGTGGTTCCCATCGTCGGCCCCGCCCGCTTCGAACCTGAGGTGACGGCGTCGGACGATGCGGAAGCGAGGCCCGGCCATGACGGCAGCCGACCGAACGATCAGCACCGGCCCGCGGCCCATGCTCGGCGCGCCCCGCGACGCCGGCCGCCAACTGCTCGTCTATCTCTTCCTCCTCATCCCCATGGCCGCGCTCGTCGCCGCGATCCCCTTCGCCTGGGCCACCGGCCTACTCGGCTGGACCGACGCGATCCTCGCCGTGCTGTTCTTCTACGCCACCGGCCACGGCGTCACGATCGGCCTCCACCGCCTCCTGACCCACGGCTCCTTCCGCGCCGCCCGTCCCCTCAAGATCACCCTCGCGATCCTCGGCAGCATGTCCGTCCAAGGACCGGTCATCGGCTGGGTCGCCGACCACCGCCGCCACCACGCGTTCGCCGACAAGGAAGGCGACCCGCACTCCCCTTGGCTGTTCGGCACCTCCCCGTGGGCGCTGGCGCGCGGCTTCTGGCACGCCCACATGGGCTGGATGTTCCAGCCCCACAACACCACCAACGCCGAACGCTTCGCCCCCGACCTCCTCGCCGACCGCGACCTCGTCCGCGTCGACCGCCTGTTCTGGCTCTGGACGATCGCGACGTTCCTCCTCCCGGCGATCCTGGGCGGCCTCATCACCCAGTCCTGGGCCGGCGCGCTCACCGCGTTCTTCTGGGCCGGGCTCGTCCGCGTCGCGGTCCTCCACCACGCCACCTGGTCGACCAACTCGGTCTGCCACATGGTCGGCGAACGGCCGTTCCGCAGCCGCGACAAGGCCGCGAACTTCTGGCCGCTCGCCCTCATGTCCTTCGGCGAGTCCTGGCATAACTCGCACCACGCCGACCCCTCGTGCGCCCGCCACGGCGTCGGTCGCGGCCAGATCGACACCTCCGCCCGCCTCATCCGCTGGTTCGAGCACGCGGGCTGGGCCACCGACGTCAAATGGCCCACCCCCGAACGCCTGGAGAAACTCGCCCGAAGCGGCGCCCAGTGACCTGGGCGCACGCCTACCTCCTGGCCGCGGTGCTCATCGCCGTCCCGACCGCGGCGGCGCTGTGGTCGCGGCCCCGAACCGCCCCCAGAGCGGTCTTCTACCTCGCGGTGACGGTCAACGAGACCCCGTTCGCATGGCTGGCCGTCCTCGCCGCCGGAGCGGCCCTCACCCGACCCGGAGGCCTGGCACTGGCCGCCGCGGCACTGGTCGCGGCCGGACTGCTCGAACTGACCCGGCGAGGCGCGACGGCGAAGCGGGCCGTGACCGCCGCGCTGGCTCCCGTACCGGTCCACGTTCGGTGGTCATACGTTCGTATTGTTTTGGCGCCGCTGCTGCGTCGCTGCCGCACGGTCGAGCACGTCTCAGGGATCGCGTACGGCCCGGCACCTGAGCACCGCCTCGACCTCTACCGGTCCAAGGACACCGAGGACGCGCCGGTGCTGGTGCACTTCTTCGGCGGCGGCTACAACTCCGGCCGCCGCGACACGCAGTCGCTGCCGCTGCTCTACCGGCTGGCGGAGGCGGGCTGGGTGTGCGTCAGCGCCGACTACCGGCTGCGGCCGAACTTCTCGTTCGAGGATCACCTGGTCGACGCGAAACGCCTGGTGGCGTGGGTTCGTGCGCACGGCCGCGACTGGGGCGCCGATCCCGACCGGGTGGTGCTGGCCGGTTCGTCGGCCGGGGCGCACCTGGCGGCGTCGGCGGCGTTCACCGCGGGGGACCGGTCGCGGCAGCCGGGGTTCGAGGACGCCGACACCTCGGTGAGTGCGGTGGTCGGCTTCGGCGGCTACTACGGCACGTATTACGGCCGCGGCGAGCAGACGTCGCCGCTGGGCCTGGCTTCGCCACAGGCCCCGCCCTGCCTGATCGTGCACGGGGACCGGGACACGATCGTCCCGGTGGCCGACGCGCGCCGCTTCGTCGCGGGGCTGCGCGACGCCGCCGTGCCGGTCGTGTACGTCGAGCTGCCCGGCGGCCAGCACGCGTTCGACCTGTGCCACTCCCTGCGGTTCGACGCGGTGATCGGGGCCGTCGCCGCCTTCTGCGAAGCGCCGCCGCCGCGCCGGTGAGATTTCCGGGCCCGGCGACCCGTCCGCGGCCCGGTCGGCTCCGAATCGTGGATGCACCGATTCGGAGGAGGACGCATGGCCGTGCGCGACATCGCCGTCGTCGGCTCTGGCGTAGCCGGGCTGACCGCCGCTTACCTGCTGCAACGCACCGCAGCGGTCACGCTCTACGAAGCCGACGACCGCCTCGGCGGGCACGCCCACACGCACGATGTGCGCCTGGGCGACCGCTCGATCCCGGTCGACACCGGGTTCATCGTGCACAACCGGCGCACGTATCCGCTGCTGTGCCGCCTGTTCGACGAGCTTGGCGTCCAGACGCGGCCCACCGAGATGAGCATGTCGGTGCGCTGCCTGGGCTGCGGCCTCGAATACTGCGGGGCCCGCGGCGCCTCGGGCCTGTTCGCGCGGGCCGCCAACGCCGCAGACCCCCGGTTCTGGGCCCTGTTGGCGCAGGTCCCGCGGTTTCACGCCCGCGCCCGGCGACTCCTCGCCGACAATGACGGGGTGGAGCCGACACTCGGCGCGTTCCTGGCCGCCGGTCGTTTCGGCCGGCACTTCATCGACCACTTCGTGGTCCCACTGGTGTCGGCGGTGTGGTCGTGCGGGCCGCACCAGGTCCCCGACTACCCGGCCCGATACCTGTTCACGTTCCTCGCCAACCACGGGATGCTGACCATCAGCGGCTCCCCGACCTGGCGGACCGTCGTCGGCGGCTCCCGCACCTACGTCGACCTCGTCGCCAAGCAGCTCGCCACGGTCCGCACCGCCGCCCCCGTCACCGCCGTCACCCGCCACGCCGACGGCGCCACGATCACCCTCGCCTCCGGAGCGAGCGCCGAACACGACGCCGTCGTCATCGCCACCCACCCCGACCAGGCACTGCGCCTCCTCACCGACCGCACCAGGGACGAACGCACCGTCCTCGGCGCGTTCACCTACTCCCGCAACCGCGCCGTGCTCCACACCGACCCCGCGCCGCTCCCCAAACGCCTGGGCGCGCGCGGCTCCTGGAACTACCTCCTCCCGAGCTGCCGCCCCGGACCCGGCGGCGTCGAAGTCTCCTACGACCTGCGCCGCCTCCAAGGCCTCGACACCGCATCCGAAGTCGTCGCGACCCTCGGCGAAGCCGACCGCATCGCCCCCGACCGGATCATCACCGCCATGACCTACGAGCATCCCGTCTACACCCCGACCGCGCTCGCCGCGCAACGCAGACTCGCCGACCTCAACACCGGCCGGACCGCGTTCGCCGGCGCCTACCACGGCTGGGGCTTTCACGAAGACGGCTGCCGAGCCGGGGTCGCGGCCGCCACCAGCCTGGGCGCGCCATGGTGACCGGCTGGGCCCGAGGCGCCGCGCTCTACGAGGCCACGGTGCGGCACACCCGCCTGCGCCCGATCACCCACCGGCTGCGACACCGCACGTTCTACTGGCTCCTCGACATCGACGACCCGCCGCGCCCGCCCGCCTGGCTGCGGCCCCTCGCCCGATTCCGCACCCGCGACCACATCACCGCCCAAGGCCAGACCCTCCGCGACAGCCTCACCGAGTTCGCCGCCGCCGAAGGGATCGACCTCACTGGCTGCCGCATCCGCATGCTCGCCCACGCCCGCGCCTTCGGGCACGTGTTCAACCCGCTCACCGTCTACTGGTGCCGCCACCCCGAGACCGGCCCGCGCTGCGTCATCGCCGAAGTCCACAACACCTACCAAGGCCGCCACCGCTACCTCCTCACCCCCGACGCCCGCGGCCGCGCCGAGACCGCCAAGGACTTCTACGTCTCCCCGTTCCTGCCCGTCGCGGGGGACTACCGGATGACCCTCCCCGAACCCGCAGACCGGCTCCACCTCGCCGTCGCCTACGACCTCGACGGCGAACCGACCCTCGTCGCCACCGTCACCGGCCGCCGCAGGCCCGCCGGCACCAGAGCACTCCTGGCCGCCACGATCCGCCACCCGTTCAACACCCTCGCCGTCACCGCCGGCATCCGAGCCCACGGCATCGCCCTGTGGGCCAGAGGACTGCCCGTCCACCGTCGCGAACCCGAACGAGAGGTCCACAGTGAACACACCTACTGACACCCGCACCGACCCGCGGCGCTGGCCCGACGTGGCTCGCGCGCCCCACGCGCCGCTGCGCGCCGGCATCGCCTCGACCCTCATGCGCCGCATAGCGGGCCGCGTCCCGCTCCGCGTCGAAACCCCCAATGGATCGGTCGGCCCCGAAGGCCTCCCGCTCCTGCGCCTCCATCGCCCCCAGACCTTCCTCAACCGCATCGGCACCGGCGGCCTCATTGGCTTCGGCGAGGCCTACCAGGCCCGCGACTGGGACACCGACGACCTGCCCCGGCTCCTCACCGCGCTCGCCGCCCACATCGACACCCTCGTCCCGGCCCCACTGCAACGCCTGCGCAAGCCCTTCGCCCGGCGCGGCCCCCGCACCGAGGACAACACCCGCGCCAACGCCCGCCGCAACATCGCCGAGCACTACGACCTCTCCGACGACCTCTTCGCGCTGTTCCTCGACCCCACCATGACCTATTCCGCGGCCCTCTTCGGCGGCGCCGAAGGCACCTGGGACGACCTCGCCGAAGCCCAGCGCCGCAAGATCGACCGCCTCCTCGACCGCACCGACGTCGGCCCCGGCACCCGCGTCCTCGAAATCGGCACCGGCTGGGGCGAACTGGCCACCCGCGCCGCTGAACGCGGTGCCACCGTCCACACCATCACCCTCTCCGAGAACCAGCTCCGCAGAGCCAAGGCCCTCGCCACCGAACGCGGCGTCGCGCAGCACATCACCGCCGAACTGCGCGACTACCGCGACCTCGACCCCGCTCGCAGATACGACGCCGTCCTCAGCGTCGAGATGATCGAAGCCGTCGGCGAACGCTACTGGCCCGAATACTTCGCGACCCTCCACCGCAGCCTCGCCCCCGGCGGCAAGATCGGTCTCCAGGCCATCACCATGCGCCACGACCGCATGAAGGCCACCCGAGGCGGCTACACCTGGATCCACAAGTACATCTTCCCCGGCGGCATCATCCCCTCCCTGCCCGCGATCGAGCAGCACACCCACCACGCCGGACTGCGCATCACCGACCAACTCGCCTTCGGCCGCGACTACGCGCGCACCCTCAAGCTCTGGCGCGAACGCTTCACCGCCCAGAGCCACCGCCTCGCCACCCTTGGATTCGACGACACCTTCCGCCGCACCTGGGAGTTCTACCTCGCCTACTCCCAGGCCGGATTCGCCACCGACTACCTCGACGTGCGCCAACTCATCCTGGAGGCCCGACCATGACACTCGCCGCCGACCTCTACGACCTCGCCGCCAAAGCCATCGGCACCGCGCCGCCCATCCGCGTCCGCGCCTGGGACGGCACCGAAGCCGGCCCCGCCGACGGCGGCCCCACACTGTGCCTCAACACCCCCGACGCCCTCCGCAGACTCCTGTGGCGCCCAGGCGAACTCGGCCTCGCACAGGCCTACATCCTCGGCGAGATCGACGTCGAAGGCGACCTCACCGACGGCCTCCGCCGCATCCACCGCGCCGCCGCCGATTCCGGCAGCCGAGGCACACTCGCCACCGTCGCCGCGTCGATCCCGTTCGCACTGCGCCACAAACTCATCGGCCCCCGCCCCAGCGCCGCCGGACTCGAACACGCCGTAGACGGCAGGCTCCACTCCCAGCACCGCGACAAACAGGTCATCAGCTTCCACTACGACCTCTCCAACGAGTTCTACGAACTCATCCTCGACCCCGACCTCGTCTACTCCTGCGCCTACTGGACCACAGGCACCACCGACCTCCAAGCGGCCCAACGCGACAAACTCGACCTCATCTGCACCAAACTCGGCCTCGGGCCCGGCGCCCGCCTCCTGGACATCGGCTGCGGCTGGGGCGCCCTCGCCATGCACGCCGCCCAGCACTACGACGCCGAAGTCGTCGCCGTCACCCTCTCCACCGAGCAACACCGGTTCGCCCTCGACCGCGCCGCCGAACGCGACCTCCTCGGCAAGATCGACTTCCGCCTCGCCGACTACCGCGACATCGACGCCGGACGCTTCGACGCCGTCTCCACCGTCGAAATGGGCGAACACGTCGGCCGCCACGGCTACCCCGACTTCGCCGCCCAGCTCCACAAAGCGCTCGACCCCGGCGGCAGACTCCTCGTCCAGCAGATGTCTCGCGGCACCGTCGCCCCCGGCGGCGGCCCCTTCATCGAGACCTACATCGCCCCCGACATGCACATGCGCCCACTCGGCGACACCATCGGCCTCATCGAGGACGCCGGACTCGAAGTCCGCGACGTCCAAGCGATGCGCGAACACTACGTACGCACCATCCGCGCCTGGCACCACACCCTCGAAACCCGCTGGGACGACGCCGTGGCCCTCGTCGGCCTGCCCACCGCCCGCGTCTGGCGCCTCTACATGGTCGGCGCCGCCCTCGCCTTCGAAGACCGCCGCATGGGCGTCGACCAGATCCTCGCCGTCGCCCCCGACGGCTTCGGCCACTCCGGCATGCCCGCCACCCGCACCGAACTCAGGAACGGCGCGGCCGCATGATCGACTGGAACGCACTCGGCACCAACCTCGCCGCCACGGCGGCGACCGCACTCGCGGTCCTGCTCATCACCTTCGCCATCGGCACCGCACGAGGCCGCCACCGCGTCGTCGACACCGCCTGGGGCCTCGCCTTCGCCGCCATCGCCCTCACCACCCTCGTCCTCTCCCACGACCACGGCGACCCGGTGAGGCGCTGGCTCGTCACCGCCCTCACCGTGGCCTGGGGCCTGCGCCTGGCCGTCCACCTCACCGCCCGCAACTGGGGCGAACCCGAAGACCGCCGCTACGCCGCCATGCTCGACGACGCCAAAGGCCCCCGCAGCCTCTACGCGCTGCGCATGGTCTACCTCCTCCAGGCCGCGCTGGCCTGGTTCGTGTCGTTGCCGGTGCAGTTCGCGCAGTACGACCCCTCGCCACCCGGGCCGCTCCTGTGGGCCGGTGCAGCACTGTGGATGGTCGGCATGGTCTTCGAGACCGTCGGCGACGCCCAACTCCAGGCGTTCCGCCGCAACCGGGCCAACAGCGGCCGCGTCCTCGACACCGGCCTGTGGCGCTACACCCGCCACCCGAACTACTTCGGCGACGCGTGCGTGTGGTGGGGCCTCTACCTGACCGCCTGCGGCACTTGGGCGGGCGCGGCGACCGTGCTCTCGGCCGCCGTCATGACCTACTTCCTGGCCGCGAAGACCGGCAAGCCGCTCATGGAGTCCCACCTCAGTGCTTCACGCCCCGGCTACGCCGCCTACGTGCGCCGCACGAGCGGCTTCTTCCCGCTGCCGCCGAAGGACTGATTCAAGAGCGCGCGGCCACCGGCTCGGCGGGCCGCTTCGCGGGCTCGGTCATCAACAGGCACACCACGACCGCCCCGGCGGCGAACGCCGCAGCCGTCAACGCGATGTGCTGGGCCCCAGCGTGGGCGAGCGTCAGACCGCCCAGCGAGGACCCGAGCGCGATGCCGATGTTGAACGCCACCGAGTTCGCCGCCGAAGCGGTGTCGGTGCTGCCCGGCGCGAACTCCATGACCCGGTTCTGCAACGCCGGACTGAACGCCCCCATCGCCACCCCGGTCAGCACGATCACGCCGCCCGCCACCCACGGGTTCGTCCCCAGCAGCCACAAGGCCGCCAAGATCGCCGTCAGCAGCACCATCGGCAGCGCCACCGCGAGCCGCTGGTTCCGGTCGGAGAGGAACCCGCCCGCCGCGATGCCGCCGAAGTCGGCCAGGCCCCGCATGAGCAGCAGCGGCCCGAGCATCGCCGCCGACATCCCGGCCACCGACGTGATGATCGTGGACGTATACGTATACACGGTGAAGAACCCCGCGACCGCGAGCACCGTCGTCACCAGCACCAGAGCGAACCGACGCGCGTCCGGGGTCGTGCCCCGCCCCGCGTGCTCGTTGCGCGTCGGCTTCGACGGCAACGCCGCGAACAGCGTCGCGAGCGCCACCAGACCCATCCCCGCCAGCGCCAGGAACGCGGCCTGCCACCCGATGTGCTGACCGAGCCACGCGACCCCCGGCACCCCGAGCATCGGGCCGATCGAACCACCGGTGTAGACCACGGCCATCACCCTGCCCCGCATCCGGAGCGGGAACATCCCGGCCGCGACCGGGCCCACGATGCCCCAGAACACCGCCTGGCTCAACGCGGTCGCCACCCGAGCGGCGAACAGCATCTCGTACTGCGTGGCCGCGGCCGAACCCGCGGTCGCCACCACCATCACGGCCATGAGCACCAGCAGCAGCGGGCGCCGCGGCACCCGCGAGAACAGCTTCACCAGCGGCAGCGTGATCACCGCGACCGTCACGCTGTACCCGGTGACCAGGAGGCCGACTTGCGACAACGACACGTCGAGGTCATCGGCGATCTGACCGAGGAGCCCCACCGGAGCGGTCTCGACGGTCACATAGCAGAACGCCGCCACGGCCAGCGCGATGAGCGCGGCGACCGAGCGGCGGTCGAAATCGGAGGGTGCGGGAGCGGACATGGGGCGACACCTCGTTCGCGGGGGCTGCGCGACCGGGCCGCGGCAGCACAAGCGTGCATGGGAAACCAGGGACGGAGACCCAGCCAAGAGGCGTCGGCAATGGGCCGCTCGAAATCGTACTCCGAAAAACGGGCGCCCCCGACCGTCGTCGAGAGCGCCCGCGCCTCAACGAGCCCCGTACCGGCCCCAATGCACCCGCACTGTCACCGGTCTCACGACGAACCCCGCCGCTCGGCCACATGCAGCCGGCACTGGCCGTCCTCGCACCTGCGCTCCAACCGGCCCCGCGAGAGGGTCTCCATCAGACCGACCGCCCAGCACACCGGGCACCCGCGCAGCGCGACCACCCCGACCGGCAACAGCAGCAGACTCACCGGCCCGGTGGCCGGGATCAGCGCGAACGAGGCGATCAGCGCCCCGAACCCGATCGCGCCCCGCACCAGGTGCCCGGCGAGGCTCGGGCTCGCGAACTCACTTCTCGTCAACGTTCTCTCCTTTCACGGTCGCGGCACCGAGCGACCGCTGCACGTTGGCCCGGGCCCGGTGCAGCCGCGACTTCATCGCGGTGACGCTGAGCCCGAGCGCGTCGGCGGTCATCCGGCCGCTGTGTCCCAGCACGTCCCGCATGATCAGGACGCGGCGCTGGTCGTCCGGGAGCGCGGCGACGGCCGCGGCGACCGCGCCCGCCTCGATGCGTTCGAGCGCCTCCTCCTCGGCCGAGCGCACCGCCGAGTCCGGGACCGGCGCGGAGTCGAACAGCGTCTTCGCGCGCCGCAGGCACTCGTTGCGGACGATGCGGAACATCCACGAGGCCAGCGCGCCGGTGGCCCGCAGCATCCCGATCTTGCGGTACAGGATGATCAGCGCCTCCTGCGCCGCGTCCTCGGCGTCCTGTCGGGTGGCGCAGAGCGAGCGGGCGAAGCGCTGCACGTTCGCGTGCGGGCCCGAGACCAGGGCGTTGATCGAGTCGGCGTCGCCGCGCTGGGCCGCCAGGACCAGTTGCTCTGCGGGCCAGGAGGATTCAGCCACGGGCCCGCCTGCGCCCGCGGAGCAGGTGGTAGCTGCACGCGCCCATGAGCAGTACTGCGGCGATGACGGCGACGGTGATGATCAAGACGACCTCCTGGTTCGGTGCCGATGATCGTCGGCACCTGTATAAGAGGTCGTGGCGGGGCGAAAGGATTCGGGTCCGGGCGAGGTTGTTCCGCGTTGACAGATATTAGTTAGTTAGATAACCTATCTATTATGTCGAGCGACCCTGCGCTCCGACCCCTTATCGAGAGGACCTGCATGAAGATCGCCGTCGTCGGTGGCGGATCCACCTACACCCCTGAGCTCGCCGAGGGCTTCGGCGCGACCGCCGCCGCCCTCGGGGTCGACGAGATCGTGCTGGTGGACCCGGCCGCGGACAAACTGGAGAGGATCGGCCCGCTGGTGGGCCGGATCGTGCGGCGGCACGGCAGCGAGGCGCGCGTGTCGTGGACGTCCGACCTCGACCGCGGCGTCGACGGCGCTTCGATCGTGCTGCTGCAGTTGCGCGTCGGCGGCCAGGACGCCCGGATCGCCGACGAGGCGTTCCCGCTCGAATGCGGCTGCGTGGGCCAGGAGACCACCGGCGCTGGCGGCCTCGCGAAGGCGCTGCGGACCATCCCGGTGGTGCTCGGCATCGCCGAGCGGGTGCGCCGGCTGGCCGCGCCCGGGGCCTGGATCGTGGACTTCACCAACCCGGTCGGCATGGTCACGCGCGCGCTCCTGGACGAGGGGCACCGGGCGATCGGCTTGTGCAACGTGGCGATCGGGTTCCAGCGGCGCTTCGCGGGCCTGCTCGACCTCGCCCCCGAGAAGGTCACGCTGGACCACGTCGGACTCAACCACCTGACCTGGGAGACCGCGGTCCGCGTCGACGGCCGCGACGTGCTCCCCGACCTCTTGCAGTCCCGCCGCGACACCGTCGCCGAAGAGGTGGATCTGCCCGCCGAGACCTTCGCCGACGGCCGCGTCCCCTCCTATTACCTGCGCTACTTCTACGCCCACGACGCCGAAGTCGAGCACATGCGCACCGCTCCTTCGCGGGGCCAGGAGGTCGCCCGCATCGAGGCCGAGCTGTGGGACCTCTACCAGGACCAGACCCTCGACCGCAAACCCGACCTGCTCTCGCAGCGCGGCGGCGCGTACTACTCCGAGGCCGCCGTGGCGCTCATGCGCTCGCTCCTGACCGAGGACGGCGCGGTCCATGCCGTGAACATCCGCAACGACGGTTTCCTGCCCTACCTGCCCGACTCCTCGGTCATCGAGGTATCGGCCACTGTGGACGCAGTGATCACCCCGGTCGTGCGCGAACCCCTGGGGGCCCGTCAGCGCGGGCTCGTCTCCGCGGTCGCCGCCTACGAGGAGCTCGGCGTCGAAGCCGCGGTACATGGCGGCGAGCGCCGGGTCTACGAGGCGCTGCTGGCGCACCCGCTGGTCGGCCAGCACGACCTGGCCGAGGGCCTGACCCGCCGTCTCATCGCGACCGGGCGGGACCACCTGCCTTGGGCGTGAACGGACTCCGGGCGTTCATCGCCATCGACGGCGGGAACTCCAAGACCGACGTGGTCGCCGCGACGACTGACGGCGAGCTCGCCGCGTTCGTGCGCGCGGGCACCTCGTCCCCGCACCGGTTGGGCTACCGCGAGTCGATCGACTTCCTCGGCAAGCTCATCGAGACCGCCCGCGCCGAGGCCGGGTGGGGGAGCGGGACGCCCCTCGCGCGGGTCGACGCCCTGATCGCCGGGGCCGACCTGCCGGTCGAGGTCGAACGACTCACCGCTGACGCCCGCTCGCGCGACTGGGCCGAGGGGGCGCAGGTCGACAACGACACGCTCGCGGTGCTCCGGGCCGGGACCGACGACCGCAACGCGGTCGCGGTGATCTGCGGCGCGGGCATGAACGGCGTGGGCCGCAACGAGGAGGGCGAGTGGTTCCGCATCCCCGCGCTCGGCCCGACCACCGGTGACTGGGGCGGCGGCGAGGACCTCGGCGACGCGGTCCTGTACGCGGCCTCCCGGGCCGAGGACGGCCGCGGCCCGGCCACGGCCCTCGTCGACGCCGTGCTCGACCACTACGGCACCGAGACCGTCGCCGAGGCCTCCATCGGGCTCCATTTCGGCGACTTCGAGCGGGACACGGTCCACGGCCTGGTCCCGTACCTGTTCGCGGCCGCCGAGGCCGGGGACGCGTGCGCCGACGCGGTCGTGGAGCGCCAGGCCGACGAGGTGGCCGCGATGATCCGGGCCGCCGCGAACCGTCTCGGCATGGCCGAGCGTCCGTTCACGGTGGTGGGCGGCGGCGGCATCCTGCGCGCCGCTCCCCAAGCGCTGCAACGGCGTCTGGACGTGCGCCTGGCCCGGACCTATCCGGCCGTGCGATACACGACGCTGGATCGGCCCCCGGTCCTCGGCGCGGCCTGGACGGCCCTCGACGCCCTGACCGGCGAGGTGAGCGGCCCGGCCCACAGGCGTTTGGACGCGGCGATAGCGGCGGCCGAGCCGGTCCGGATCGGATGAGGTGCGGGCGGATCGCTGGTTGCGATCCGCCCGCGATCTTCCTCGCGAGGTGTCCTGGCAGGAGCCGAGCGCGGTGGCCACCGCGCTCGGAC